>CABZYK010000005.1:0-119179 GCA_902529935.1 uncultured SAR86 cluster bacterium
TGGTAGCGCGCCTGCTTTGGGAGCAGGATGTCGGGGGTTCAAATCCCTCCACCCCGACCATTAAACGATATGAAAGATTTTTTAAAAGAAATGCTGGGAAATCCTTTTGGGATTAACAAATTTTTGAATTTAAAGTATCTGTCTTCAAAAGGTGAAGAACATTATTTTTCAGTAACGTTTAATGAATCTTCATTGAACCCAAGAGGTTTTGTTCAAGGTGGAATGATCACAGCTGCTTTAGATCAGGCTTCGTCCATGGCTTTCATTGGAGATAACAATGGAACAGCGGCTCCCTTAACTACTGATTTACACGTTTTATTTCATAGATCGCTGCCATTAGGAGAAGCAAAAATCACGGTCAAATTCATAAAAATCGGAAGGCAAATTGCTACCATGGAGGCCAGAATTTTTGATGAAAATGATAAGTTAGTTGCAACACTAATGCATACTGCCGTTAATTTTGCGATTCCTAAGCAAGAAGACTAATTAATTCCTTTTCGATAGAATAGTCAATATCTCCCGGTAGCTCAGCTGGATAGAGCATCTGCCTTCTAAGCAGAGGGTCGCAGGTTCGAATCCTGCCCGGGAGGCCAGAGTGGTGGATGTAGCTCAGTTGGTAGAGCGCTGGTTTGTGGTACCGGTTGTCGTGGGTTCGAGCCCCATCATCCACCCCATTATATTGAGAAGAAACTTAGGTTTTTATGATAAAGTTTCGCGCTCTTTAAGATTTAGGAATAGTAATGTTTGGGTTAGGTAAAAAAAACGAGATAGAAAAAAAATTAAAATTCACGCTTCCTAAAGAAGAACTTCAAAAAGAATACGATAAAAGGGTTGCAAGCCAACAATTTTCATCCACTGTAAAAGGATACAGAAAAGGAAAGGCGCCCAAGGAAATAATTGAACAAATGTATGGTAGTCAGATCAAGGCTAACGTTATCTTTGATGCGATGTCTGAGAGTTTTTTCAAAAAAATTAGTGAGGAAAATATTCCAGTCGTTGGGCAGCCTAAATTTGATCCTAAATCTATGGAGTTAGATAAGGATGTTAAATTCGAGGCAACTTTTGAAGTTTATCCTGAGGTCAAAATAAAAAAGATTTCTCAACTTGCTTTTAAAAAACCGGTTTCAGAAGTTGCAGAAGTTGATATCAATAAAACAATTGAAAATATTCGTAAAAGATTTTCTCAGTTGGAATCTAAAGAAGGAAAATCAGAAGATAATGACGTGGTAAAAGTTAATTTTGAAGGGTTTATTGATGATGAGCCTTTTGAAGGCGGTAAAGCGGATGAGGTCACAATTGAAATCGGTTCCAATACAATGATTCCTGGGTTTGAAGAGGGCCTAAAGAATTTATCTAAAGGCGATAAGAAAGATTTAAATGTTTCTTTTCCTGAGGACTATCATGTGGATCATTTAAAAGGGAAGCCGGCAGTTTTTAAAACTGAAGTTCTAGACGTTCTTAAACCTAAATTACCAGAAATGAATGAAGAGTTTTTTACCATGGCCGGGATACCATCAAAAGATGAAGCCGAATTTAAACAAACCTTAAAAGAAAGATTGTCTGGCGATTTAGATTCAGCGCTTATTGGGTTAAAGAAAGAAAGAATTTTCGATGCACTCGCTGAAATGAACGAATTTGAAATTCCTGAGTCTATGATAATGAATGAAATGATTAATCTCAGGAAAGGTAGTGCTGCCCAAATGGGTAAAGAATATGAAAAATTAAAAGATGAAGAATTTCCCATTGAAAACTTCAGAGAAAATGCACAAAAAAGAGTGAAGCTTGGCATTATTCTTAATAAGCTTATTGAAGAGCATGAATTAAAAGCAGATGCTGAAAGAGTAAAAAAGCTTATAGAAGAAAGATCTAAGAACTACAAAGAACCCGAAAAAGTTGTAAATTGGTACTATAGTAACGAAGAACAATTAAAAAACATCGAATCATTGGCGCTCGAAGAACAAGTAACAGAACTTTTAGAAAAGGAAGGAAAGTCAACTGAAGAGAATATGGATTTCGATAAAGTTCTAGGAATAAATGTATGACCGATAAAATTTATAATCAATTAGTGCCTATGGTGGTTGAACAAACCCCAAGAGGCGAAAGGGCTTTTGATATTTATTCTAGACTTTTAAAGGAAAGAGTAATTTTTATTACAGGACCTATTGAAGACTATATGGCTAACTTGATTGTGGCGCAATTATTGTTCTTGGAAGCAGAGAATCCTGATAAAGACATTAATGTTTACATAAATTCTCCCGGCGGCTCCATAACATCAGGGATGTCTATATACGACACAATGACTTATATAAAACCAGATATAAGTACTCTTTGCATTGGGCAAGCGGCCAGCATGGGAGCAATACTTCTTGCGGGCGGAACGAGTGGAAAAAGATTTGCTCTTCCTAATTCAAGAATCATGATCCATCAGCCTTTGGGAGGATTCCAAGGCCAAGCTTCAGATTTCGAAATTCATGCAAAAGAAATATTATCGATGAAGAAAAAGTTGAATGAAATCCTAGCCTTCCATACTGGGAAAGAAGTTGATCAGTTAGAAAAAGATACTGAAAGAGATAATTTTATGAATGGCGAAGAAGCTAAAGATTATGGTTTAATTGATAAAGTAATTTCAGAAAGAGAGCAGGTAAAATGACAGATATCTCAACTACTGATGAAAAACTTCTTTTCTGCTCGTTTTGCGGAAAAAATCAGAATGAAGTAAAAAAATTAATTGCTGGTCCATCGGTATATATTTGCGATGAATGTGTCTCTCTATGTAATGACATCATTAAAGAAGATTTAGAAAGCAAAGAAGCAGAAAACTCTGAAACAAAAAAATTACCAATTCCAGAAGAGATTAATTCATTTTTAAACGACTACGTAATTGGTCAAGAAGACGCTAAAAAAACTCTATCCGTTGCTGTTTACAATCATTATAAGAAATTACAAAACATGGATGTCGATTCAGAAGTTGAGCTTGGTAAAAGTAATATTCTTCTTCTAGGACCTACAGGGAGTGGAAAAACCTTACTAGCCCAAACTCTTGCCAGGTTGCTTGATGTTCCTTTCACTATTGCTGATGCTACCACATTAACTGAAGCTGGATATGTTGGAGAAGACGTTGAGAATATCATTCAAAAACTTCTTCAAAAATGTGACTACGATGTTGAAATAGCTCAAAAGGGTATCGTTTACATTGATGAGATTGATAAAATTTCGAGAAAATCAGACAATCCTTCAATCACTCGTGATGTCTCTGGCGAGGGAGTGCAACAAGCTCTTCTTAAATTAATTGAAGGTACGGTAGCTTCTGTTCCGCCGCAAGGAGGAAGAAAGCATCCTCAGCAAGAATTCGTTCAAGTAGATACTTCAAATATCCTTTTCATATGTGGAGGAGCTTTCGCAGGCCTTGATGAGATTATTAGATCAAGGAGTGAAGAGAGAGGCATGGGTTTTGAAGCAACAATTTCAAAAAATTCCAATGCTTCATTTTCAGCAGATTTAGTAAAAAAAGTTCAACCTGAAGATTTAGTCAAGTATGGTCTCATTCCAGAATTCGTTGGCAGACTCCCTGTCACTGCAACTTTAGAAGAACTAGATGAGGAATCATTAATCATGATCCTGACCGAACCAAAGAATTCTCTAATGAAGCAATTTAAAAAACTTTTTTCGATGGAAAATGTTGACCTTGAGATAAGAGATGATGCTTTATTAGAAATTGCGAAAAAAGCTATCGAGAGAAAATCAGGAGCTAGAGGTCTTAGATCGATCATGGAGAACATTTTATTAGATCTGATGTACGACATTCCTTCAGATCAAAATATTGAAAAAGTCGTTCTCGATTCATCTTCTGTAACCGGAGAATCTGAGCCACTAGTGGTTTACTCTCAATCAGAAGCACCTAAGGAAAGCTCTAACTAATAAGCTATTGTTTTTTATAAAACACTCCTCATATAAATATAAAGCGAGGCAAAAATGCAATTACCTTTAGTACCGTTAAGAGATGTCGTTATATTTCCAGGAGTAGTCACTTCCTTATTTGTTGGCAGGGATAAATCGATCAAGTCTTTGCAGACTGCTATGGAGTCAGACAAGTCAGTGATGTTGGTTGCCCAAAAAAATTCTTCGCAAGAGAATCCTAAAGTAAAAGATTTGTATGAGGTAGGTACTGTATCAACTATTTTACAATTAATAAAATTGCCAGATGGAACTTACAAAGTTTTAGTGGAAGGTATTAAGAGAGCTAAAATCTTATCGGTTGCAGAAAATAATGGATACATGGAATCTGAAGTGGAAGTACTTGAAGATTATGAACTTGATGATGATCTCAAAAGTAGTTACCTAAACACCCTGCAGACTCAATTCAAAGAGTTATCTAAAACATCATCAAAGATCAGGCCCGAAGTGATTACTCAAATTAGGGCAATTGAAAGATTAGAAAAATTGATTGATAACTTAGTTGGATATTTATCATTGCAAATATCTGATCGACAAAAATTATTAGAAGAAATAAATCTCGAAGAGAGAGCAAAATATTTAGTATCTTTTCTCGAAAATCAGTTAGACCTTACTCAAATGGAGAAAAAAATTCGAGACAGGGTTAAAAAGCAAATGGAAAAAAGCCAAAAGGACTATTACCTTTCTGAGCAGATGAAGGCTTTAAAAAAGGAAATGGGCGAAGATGAAGATCAAGATGAAATAGAAACTATCACTAAAAACATAGAAAAATCTGGCATGCCAAAAGATGCCAAAGATAAAGTGAATAGTGAATTAAATAAGTTCAAGATGATGCCACCCATGTCAGCAGAAGCGTCTGTGGTCAGAGGGTATATAGATTGGATGACAAGCATCCCCTGGAAAAAGAAATCAAAAATCCAAACTGAGATAACCAAGGCATCTGAAGTCTTAGATTCCGATCATTATGGACTTGAGGAAGTTAAGGAGCGAATTCTTGAGTACTTAGCAGTTCAGCAGAGAGTATCAAAAATCAAAGGTCCAGTTCTATGTCTTGTTGGCCCTCCAGGTGTTGGAAAGACCTCTCTAGGAGAATCTATTGCAAAATCAACCGGTAGAAAATTCGTTAGGATGTCTCTAGGCGGAGTTAGAGATGAATCAGAGATAAGAGGGCACAGAAGAACCTACATTGGTTCAATGCCTGGAAAAATTCTTCAAAAAATGTCTAAAGTAGGAGTTAAAAATCCGCTCTTTCTTTTAGATGAGATAGATAAAATGGGAATGGATTTCCGTGGTGATCCTGCTGCAGCTTTACTGGAAGTTCTTGATCCAGAACAAAACCATACGTTTAACGATCATTACCTTGAAGTCGATTACGATTTATCAGATGTGATGTTTGTATGTACGGCTAACTCAATGGATATTCCTCCTGCTCTTTTAGATAGGATGGAAATAATTAGATTGCCTGGGTACACAGAAGACGAAAAGGCAAGCATCGCAGATAAGTATTTACTTCCTAAGCAGTTAAAGATGAACGGTTTAAACAAAGACGAGTTATCAGTTTCAAAAAAAACCATTCTTGATGTAATAAGATACTTTACAAGAGAGGCAGGAGTAAGAGCACTGGAAAGAGAGATTGCAAAAATATGTCGAAAAGCAATAAAAAAAATTGGCGAATCAGCAAAACCAAAAAAAATTACTGTTTCATCGTCTAATTTAGAAGATTACTGTGGAGTGCGAAAATTTGATTTTGGAGAAGCACAAGAGAAGGACAAAATTGGTCAAGTAACAGGATTAGCATGGACTCAAGTTGGAGGCGAACTGCTTACTATAGAAGCATCTAATTTCAAAGGTAAAGGTAAAATAATTAAAACTGGTCAATTAGGTGATGTGATGCAGGAATCAATCCAAGCTGCCATTTCGGTAGTCAGAAACAGATCAGATTCTTTAGGTATTGATCCAGAATTTTATGAAAATCAAGATATGCATATTCATGTTCCTGAGGGCGCAACTCCCAAAGATGGACCTAGTGCAGGAATTGCGATGTGCACTGCCGTAACTTCAGTATTAGCTCAACTGCCCGTCAGAGCGGATGTCGCAATGACAGGCGAGATAACTCTTAGAGGAGAGGTATTAAAAATTGGTGGTCTTAAAGAAAAATTATTAGCAGCTAAAAGAGGCGGAATTAAAACAGTCATCATTCCTGAAGATAATGTAAGAGATCTTAAAGAGATCCCCGATAAGATTACAGATAAATTAACAATTAAGCCCGTCAAATGGGTGGACGAAGTATTTAAAATTGTCTTTACTGAGGAACCTCAACCATGGTCTGAGAGAAATGCTAAGTCTTCTGAATCTAGATCAAAAAAAACTAGATCAAAAAAAACTTCTCAAAACACCCTAAATTAGGTAATACAGCCTGATATACTTGTTGAATAAATCCCTATCTAAGGGTATAAATGATTTCAAGTTTTAATTTATTTAGGAGAGTGTAGTGAATAAAGCTGATTTAATTGATTCTGTAGCAGACGCTACTGACATGTCTAAAGCTGAAGCAGGTAGAGCGCTTGACGCAGTTCTTAACGGAATAGCGGGTGCACTATCTCAAGGTGACTCCGTAGCTTTGGTTGGGTTCGGGACTTTTAACGTAAGAGAAAGAGCGGCAAGAATGGGTAGAAACCCAGCCACTGGTGCAACAATTCAGATTGCTGCTTCAAAAGGTGTAGGTTTCAAAGCTGGAAAAGCATTAAAAGACAGCCTGTAAGAACATATTAAAAAAGCGCGTCTTATTGGCGCGCTTTTTTTATGGTAGAGTCCACGAATGTCTGCTTTAGAAAATATTAGAAAAGGTTTATCTAGCTCAGGATCCACTCTAATTGTTGGAATACTTATCGTTGGATTGGTAGCTACTTTTGGAAATTTTCTGGGTACGGATAATGCTTTCAGCAACCAAAAGGTTTTAGAAATAAACGGTCAAGATATTTCAATTCAAGAATTTTCTTTAGAGGCTAACAGACTAAATTCAATTTTTTCTAATCAAGAAATAACTTTAGAACAAGATCAAGTCACCCAGATTGCACAAGATTCTTTAATTCAAAGAATTCTCCTAGCGCAACAATCAGACGATAACGGCTTTCATGTAACTGAGACTTTCGTTAAAGAAATTATTCAGGCCGATCCTACTTTTTCCAGAGATGGAGTATTTAATTTGGATGTTTTTAGAGGTTTCTTATTGAGGTCAGGTCTTGGAGCTGAAGAGTTTCAGAATATTTTAAGCGCACAATATAAAAGTATCCAGTTGAATGAGGCACTAAATGCATCTGCCTTCGTTCCTGATAATCACCTTAGTAAATTTGTTTCATCAATTAACCATCACAGAGATATTACTTTTAAGAAAATATCTCTAGCTGAGGAAGCAAAAAAAGAGAACGTATCCCCAGAAGAGATAATGAATTATTACAATCTAGATGGATCTCAATTTATGGTTGAATCTAAGGCTTCTTTCTTAATAATTGACTTAAATACAAATTTTCTAGAATCAAAAGTCCAAATTACTGATTCTGAGGTGTCGGCTGAGTTAATTAATCTAGAAGAGCAAAGTTCAAACTCAGGCCAAAAAAGAATCAGTCACATTCAAGTTGACTTCGATAGCGTGTCTAAAATTGAGGCTCTTCAGGAAGTTAATGAAATTAAAAATCAAATTGATTCCGGATTAATTAGTTTTGAAGATGCTGTAAGCAACTTTTCTGATGATTTAGGATCTAAAAGCCTTGAAGGTGATCTTGGATATACTGATGGCACTATCTTTCCGATTGAGTTTGAAGAAGTGATAAAAGATCTGTCTCTCAATGAAATATCATCAGTTGTTGAGCTCAGTTCCTCGCTTCATTTAATTAAACTTACTGAAAGCAATGTAGACACTTTCACAGCCAGAGATGCAAGAAATTCCTTAATTGATCAAAAAACTCAATCTCTTTTTGCTTCAATCGAAGAAGATATTTTAAAGTCCGTTGAAGCAAATGAAAATCTAAAAGATATATCTCAGTCAGTGGATCTTCCCATTAAATCTTTTTCAAATGTTTCATTAAACGATGCTCCAGATTATTTAAAAACATCAGAAGTTTTTCTGGATGCTTATGGTTCTTTTTCTCCCGGTGAGATTCTTGAATTTCCAATAGATAACGATCGCTTAGTTTTTTTGGAAGTGGAAGAATTCTTCCCAGAAAGACAAAAAACTTTTGAAGAGGCAGAAAAAGAGATTTCAGAAATATTAAAATTTCAAAAAGTCCAAGATAATCTTAATAATTTGGTGGATGAGTCGGTGCTCCTTTTTGCTCAAACCAGCTCATCTGAATTAACAAGCTATGAAGATTTGAAACGAGATACCAGCTTGTTACCAAATTCTATGGTCTCAGAGATCTTTTCTCTGAGAAAAGATCAAATAAATCAAATAAGAAGATTTGATGCCTTAGAAGGAGATACCTACGTATATACATTGGATTCAATAGATGAAATTGAATTAGATGATTCTTCGGAAGATGATCAGCAAAATGAATTTGCTAAAAGTGCTGTTATAAACATTGAGGACTCCTTATTAATGGAGCAATTGAGATCTAATGCCTCAATAAAACTAGGAAATCTCCTCTAGATCTCCCATAGCTGTAATATTAAAACCAGCATCCACGTACGTAATTTCCCCGGTTATCCCGCTTGCGAGATCGGAGCATAAGAATGAAGCTGTATCACCAACTTCTCTGGCTGTTATGTTCCTTTTCAAAGGAGTTCTTTCGGCATTGTAGGAGAGCATTTTTCTAAAATTTTTAACTCCAGAGGCTGCTAAGGTTCTTACCGGTCCTGCTGAGATTGCATTTACTCTTGTATTCTCCTTTCCAAGACTGTGTGCAAGATATCTCACTGATGATTCGAGAGAAGCTTTTGCCAAACCCATAACATTATAATTTGGAAGGGTTCTCAAAGCGCCAAGATAAGATAAAGTTAATAAAGAAGATGATCTGTCTGCCATCAATTCTCTGCTGGCTTTTGCCAATGCAATAAAGCTAAATACGCTGATATCATGAGCAATTGCAAATCCTTCTCTAGTAGATGCATCGACAAAGTTTCCATCTAATTCATTACCTGGAGCAAAACCAACGGCATGAACAACCCCATCTAAATGACCCCACTTATCCTTTATATTTTTAAATGTTTCATTGATTGCAGAATCATCACTAACGTCACATTCTGTTAATAGACTGCAATTCCAATTTTCAGCCAAAGCTTCAACTCGTGATTTAAGTTTTTCAGATTGATACGATAGTGCAATTTCTGCACCAAAATCGTTCATTGATTCAGCAATGCCTGCAGCGATTGAATTTTTATTGGCAACTCCCACAATAAGTATTTTTTTTCCTTTAAGAATGGTCATGATGAATGTTTCTCGCTATTTTTTTGTTTTTTTCCTATAATTGCCGACATTATTACATTTTTAAGGGGTAAAAATGATTTATTTACGTAACTTACTGTTACTGACCGTCTCTTTGTCAGGATTAACTTTTGCAAGTTTTACGTTTGCACAAAGCGATGCTGATCAAGAGGAAGTAGTTGTTACAGGTTCAAGAATTGAAAGACCTGAAATATCTTCTAACGTTCCAGTCACAGTTTTAGATAGAGCTGATATAGAAAGAACAGGTCTATCAAACCTTGGAGATATCTTAAGATCTACTCCATTGGTTCAAGGTTCAGTACCAAATAGTAATACCAGTAATGGTGGTGATGGTACTGTTAAATTCTCTTTAAGAGGAATTGGTACTGCTAGAACTCTTATTCTACTAAACGGAAGAAGACTCCAGCCTATGGGATCAGGAGCTGCTTCTTCTCCAGATTTATCTGCAATTCCTTCGGCTATGGTTGAAAGAGTAGAGGTACTAAAAGACGGTGCCTCAGCTATCTATGGCTCCGATGCGATCGCTGGTGTTGTTAACATCATTACAAGAGATGATTTCGATGGTGCTGAATTAAGCATTCAAGGTGGAGCTTCTCAAGAAGGTGACGACCGAATGGATGAGATGTCATTTGTTGGCGGAGTCCAAGGCGATAGAGGAAGTATTGTGTTCTCAATATCTATGGCAGAAAAACATGGACTTCTCATGGGTGCCAGAGGAAACTCTTTTTACGAGATATATGCTGGTATCGAGAGTTTAGCTGGAACGACTATTCCAGGATCAAACTGTCCTGATGGTTGTGACTTCGGTGGAAGTTCAGCACCTCCATGGACAAGAGTTAACATTCCTGGTTTTGGATTTGCTACGCTTGGACCAGAATTCTGGAAAAATGCAGGTATCGATGGAGACAAAGTTGGCCCACAAGCAGGGTTCATAGATCAAAGCGTTGCTCCTGTATACCCTACACAAAGTGACTACAGAGCATTTGATGGTGATTGGTATAACTACAATCCTTTAAACTGGCTATCATCTCCTCAGAAACGATGGAACGGTACGGTTCACGGAAAACTAAATCTTCCAGACCTTTCAGTATTCCAAAATACTAAAGTGTTTACAGAAGTTATGTACTCCAACATTAAGAGTCAAATGAGAATTGCTCCGCAACCTCTTGCTCCTTTAGCTTTCTACAGCAAAGCTGCACCTTACTCTGTAGATAACTACTACAACCAAACTTACGGTCCTAAATTTGCTACGTCTTACAAAGCAAATACAGATGGAGATGGTGGATATGATTTAGTTGGTGGTGAATATGTGGTTAACGCTGACGGCGAAGGTGCTTTTGACATAGTTCGAACACTTGATGCTAACGGTGAGACTATGGAGATTAAAGATTGGAGAAGAAGAATAGTTGAGAGACTTGGAAGATTTGACGATCGTGATGTTCATAACTACAGAGTGTTAGTTGGACTAGAAGGAGAATTTGGTGATTCTGGTTGGAACTGGGATCTAACTTATCACTACGGTAAGAATGACAGTGCTGCTACAGCAAAAGGTTACTTTAACTTGGCTAAAGTTGCACAACAGGTTGGCCCAACATACACAGATGATGCTGGAGTGCTTAGATGTGGAGTTGACAAAAATACAACTATTCCATCTTCTTGTGTTCCATTAAACATATTTGGTGTTAACTCAGTTACCGATGAAATGATTGCCTACAGTAGTGATAATGCAACTGTTGGTGGTTTGAATGAGCAAGAAGTTACTTCAGTTAACTTTAACGGTCCGATTGCTGAATACGATGGAGGAACTGTTTACATGGCCGTTGGTTATGAAAGCAGAACCGAATACGGTGAGACTCTTCAAGATTCTTTGATCATTCAAGGACTACTTACAGATAGAAGTGGTCTTAACACTTCCGGTGCTTATTCACTTGAAGAAGTATATGCTGAGATTATCATTCCAATTTATGAAAGAGCTGAGCTTCAATTTGCAACAAGAAGTTCTGATTACTCTTCATTTGGTACCAATACGACTTCTGAATTTGGATTTGAAGTTTTTGCGACCGATACCTTTACATTAAGAGGTTCATATTCTGAAGCTTATAGGGCTCCTTCAACTCCTTCTCTTTACGGTGGTCAATTTACGACCTTCCCAGAAGTAACGGATCCTTGTGCGCAAAAAGGAAAAGGAACCGGTGAAACCGCAGCTGAATATGAAGCAAGGTTAGCCACTCTTCCTGGTTGTGCCTCAGTTGGAAAAGGTTATATCAATGAGCAAGATCAATCTAATGAGCTTGCCGGTGGTAACCCAGCGTTACAGCCTGAAACTGCTGTTTCATCTACTTTAGGTTTTGTATTCCAACCTACAGATGGTTTAGATTTAACTCTTGATTTCTGGCAAGTGGATATTGAGGAAACTATAAGTACATATGGTGCACAAGTTCTTCTTGATCAATGTGCTCAAACTGGTTTACCTGTCTATTGTGGAAAAATTGAAAGATACGATACTCCACCTGAGTTGAAAAACTATATAAAACTGATCACTAACTTAAATGCTAACGTTGGTGAACAGTCTTATAACGGTGTTGATCTTTATATCAATTACGATCACCCAGATACTATCAATGGATGGAATATGTCACTTGGAAGTTTAGTTGCTTATACAGCTAAATACGAAGAAACGATCCTTGGTGTTGCTACTGATTACGCTGGTGTCCAAAATGAAAATAAGTTTGGTTTGATTCCAAACATCAGAGCAAATGGATTTATGACTTGGAGTAAAGATATTTATTCCATTGAATACGCAATTCGATACATTGGCTCTGCTGAAGAGGAAAACTACGGTGGAACTATGTGGGATGTTGATGCGGTTATGTATCATGACATAAGAGCTAGCTTCGATTTTGATCCATTAACTTTGACTTTTGGTGTAAACAACTTGTTTAACACTGAACCACCATTTGTTGATACAGCTTTCAACGGTAATACTTCCATTGAAAACTATGACGTGATGGGTTCTTTTGGATACTTAAGATTAACTCTTAAATTCTAAAAAGAGTCAAAACTAAAAAAAGGCGGTAATTTCCGCCTTTTTTTATGCTTATAAGTGATATTTTTTGCCAAATAAGTGACATATTCGTTAATTTAAGTGTAGAATTTCTTCTTTTAATCACATTTGGGGTATAAAAAGTGAAATATTTGAAGTACTTTTTTATCGCATTGGCCATAGGATTTGCGTCAATTGCGTATTCACAAGACACTACAGCAGATTTAACGGCTTCCGTTCAAACAGCTTCTGGTGCAGACATTAATAATGCGACAGTATCCGTTACAAACGTAGGTACTGGATTATCTAGATCAGCAGTATCAACTGGCGGTTCAGTAAGATTCGCAGCTCTTCCTCCAGGGGAATACTCTGTTTCATCTTCAGCACCAGCTCTTGATTCTGTATCTTCTACAGTAACACTGTTAGCTGGAGCAAATGCCATATCAATAACTATGACTTCTGTAAATGCAGAGGATCTTACTGTTAGAGGTGAAATTGTTAAATCTTATGCATTTGAAGTAACAGAAACTGGAATCAACGTAGACGTGGAAGATTTGTATTCCAAAACTCCACAATTTAATAGCTTAAATAGCATAGTACTTCTTGCCCCAGGTACTACAGAAGGAGATTCTGCTTTTGGTGGATTAGCTTCAATTAACGGTTCATCTTCAGCAGAAAACCAATATTATGTTAATGGATTAAACATAACTAACTTCAGAAACTTTTTGGGGTACTCAACTGTTCCTTTTGAATTTTATGATTCAGTAGATGTTAAAACGGGTGGTTATCAAGCTGAGTTTGGTAAAGCTACTGGTGGTGTAATTTATGCAACCACTAAATCCGGTTCAAATGATTTTGAGTTCAAAGTAAAAGCTTTTTACTCGCCTGACGCCTTAAGATGGGATAGTCCAGATACATTTGCTGCAATCAATCAACAAGATCAATATGATGATTTCACTTACAACGTATCTCTCAGTGGAGCAATTGTTCCTGATAGATTGTTTTATTACGTTTTAGCGCAACCAAGACAAGCAAAAAATATTTATGCAGGCTACTTAGCAGATCAACAGTATGTAGATTCATATGACGATACTTTCTATGGAACAAAAATAGATGCATATTTTGATGATAATAATATTTTAGAAATAACTTATTTCTCTGATGCAACAAGAATTGAAACAGACACTTACAATTACGATGACACCACTTTCACTCGAGGTACCTACATAGGAACTGGGTACAATTTCACTGGTGGTGAAAACACAATCGTTAACTATACTTCGAATATAGACGATAACTGGACTGTTTCCGTGCTTTACGGGAAGAATATAGCTAACAGGACTGCGCAAAGTTCTGCAGACACATGTCCTACAGTTTACGAAAGAAGAACCTCAATTACTGGTGGTTCATTTCAACCTAAAGGTTGCTGGGTTAACTGGAATATTGGTTCAGGTTCTGATGAAAGAGAAATTGGAAAAGTCACGGCTGAAGTTAGCTTCGATCAGCACGTCATCAAATTTGGTTACGAACAAGAAGCCCTTGTTGCAGTGGACGAAACCACTAACTCAGGAGGAGTTTATTTCTTACTTATGGAAAATGATTATATTGCTGGCCATCCAAGAACAACTGGTGGTACAGGTGGAATTGGTTATACAGCAGCAGGATACACCGATGAAGAAATTGTTAGAAAGAGAACTTATATTTCCGGTGGAACATATAAAATTGATAATAGCGCTCTTTTCGCACAAGGAAGTTTTCAACTGACCGATCAATGGTTACTTAACGCAGGTATCAGATCAGATAGTTTTGATAACGGAGATGCAGGTGGTTCCTCTTTCATTTCACTTGATAACCAAATAGCTTACAGAATAGGAGCTACTTTCGACGTTAACGGCGATGGCTCTGAAAAATTAGGTTTATTCCTTGGAACTTATTACCTCCCGTTTGCTGCAAATACCAACATAAGAATGGCAGGAGCGGAAACATATATCCAAGAATATTACATCCTTGAAGGAATAGATGACTCCAAGGGTGAGTTTAGACCAATTTATAATGAGGCAACTAAGTTCTATCAAGATACTTACTCAACTGGTGCAGTTCCTGACAAAGAGGAATTAGTTGATCAAACAATTGAACCTATGTATGCGACAGAATTTATTGCTACTTACGATTGGATCCAAGACGATTGGAACCTTGGTGTAGCCTTAACTTACAGAGAACTTTCTTCAACAATTGAGGATGTTGCAATTGATGCAGCTATTCTTAAATATTGTGAAGCCAATGGTTATGCAGCGGAAAACGATGCTGGAACAGGTTGTGCTCAAAATTGGTCAGGATTCCATCATTATGTTCTTACAAACCCTGGTACTGACTTAGTTTATGAAACAAACGAGTTACCAGGTGAAACTGGATACAAAAAAGTAAAACTGACTGCAGCCCAATTAAACTACCCTGAGGTTGAAAGAGTTTATCAAGCTATGGATTTCACTTTTTCAAAAGAATGGGATGACATGTACTTTATAGATGGTGTTGTTACTATTAGCTCAACAAAAGGTAACTATGAAGGTTCAGTAAAATCAGATAACGGCCAAGATGATGCTGGTATTACTCAGGACTTTGACCAACCAGGATTAACTGATGGTTCATATGGATTATTGCCTAACCACAGAGATTACAGAATCAGCGTGTTTGGTGGATATCAAGCTACTGATAATTTAGTGCTAGGTTTTAACACTTCTTTAACGGCTCCAAGAAAATTTGGTTGTCAGGGTACTCACCCGACAGATGTATTTGCTCAAGCTTATGGGGATGCATCATGGTTCTGTGGTGGGGTTATGACTCCTAGAGGATCAATATACGAAAGTGATACCATCTTCCAATTAGATTTTTCGCTAGCATTTGATCTAGGAAGCGCTGGCATTATAAAAGAATCTAGTTTCAAAGTAGATATTTTCAATATTCTTGGACAAGATGGAGTTGACGATACTTATGAATTTGGTGAAAGTGGAGGACCTACCTCTTATCCTTATCAATATTACCAATTGCCTACATCTTTTCAGTATCCAAGATCTATTAGGTTAGGTATCGAAGCTAAATTTTAATAGCTTATATAAAAAAAAAGGAACCTTTTAGGTTCCTTTTTTTTATAATGTTCATATGAAAAAAATAAGTCTTATACTAATAATTTTTGCAATCATTGGCTGTTCTAACCAAGAGTCTCTAGACGTTGAATCAGCAAATGAGCAAGGAATACTTCTTTTAGATAATGGCACGGAGCCTCAAGGATTAGACCCTCATATCGTGACAGGTGTGACTGAGCATAAGATTATTATTGCACTTTTTGAAGGACTAACTATGCAGAATCCAAAAGGTGAAGGAGTAATTCCTGCAGCTGCTGAATCTTGGACTATATCCAGCAACGGTAAAGAATTTTTATTTAGAATCAGGGACGATGCAGTTTGGTCAAACGGAGATCCCTTAACGGCAGAAGATTTTGTTTATTCATGGAGAAGAATACTCACCCCCGCTCTTGGTTCAAAATATCCAGATATGCTTTATGCAGTTAAGAACGCTGAAAAATATAATAAAGGACTTATAAAAAATTTCGATCAAGTTGGTGTTGAAGCGATAGATGAAAAAGTTTTAAAAGTTACTCTTAGAACTAAAACTCCTTTCTTTCTAAAGCAACTTGCACACTATGCTACTTATCCAGTTCATCCAAATACTATAGAAAATTTTGGAGGAATTTCAAATAGAGATAGTCAATGGACTAGACCCGGTAATATGATTTCTAATGGTCCATTTACTCTTACTGAGTGGTCAATAAATAAAGTAATCAAAGTAGCTAAAAATGAAAGATATTGGGACAGTGATAGTTTAAAACTTAATGGAATACATTTTCTTCCTATCGATAACGAATCAACTGCTGACAGATATTATAGATCTGGAAAAACTCATAATTTAAATATTATTCAAACAGAAAAAATTTCAAAATATCAAAATGAATTTCCTAATGAATTCAAACTTGAAAAATATTTTGGCACTTATTACTACAGAATAAATACTGATATTGCCCCATTAAATAATATTAAAGTTAGAAAAGCATTATCACTTGCTATTAATAGACAAATTATTGTTGAGCGTGTTACAAAAGGCGGACAAAAACCTGCTTATTCTTTCACCCCCCCAAGCGAAAATTATTATGATCCACCAACTTCCTTGCCTCATGACCCTTCATTAGCAAGAAAATTATTAGCAGAAGCAGGTTTTCCAAATGGAAATGGATTTCCAGAGTTTGAACTTTTATATAACACTAATGAGGGTCACCAGAAAATTGCTCAGGCGATCCAACAATTTTGGCTGAAAGAATTAGGCATTAAAGTTACTCTCACTAACGTCGATTGGAAAGTTTACCTTGATAGACAGAGTCAAGGTGAATACGAGATTACAAGAGCAGGATGGATTGGCGATTATGTAGATCCAAATTCTTTTCTAGACATGATGGTTACAGATAGAGGAAATAATATGACTGGTTGGTCTAACAGTAAATACGACGATTATTTAACAAAAGCAGCATTTTCTGAATCTGAGGAGGATAGAATTACTTTTTTTTCCGAAGCTGAGAAGATATTAATGGATGAATTGCCCATTATTCCTATTTATACTTATACAAGGGTGTATATGTTAAAAGAGGAAGTAAAAGGTTGGTTTCCTAATATGTTAGACACTCATCCTTATCAGTTTATCTCTCTAGAAGATTGACTTTTTTCATTTTTAAAAGAATTATCACCTACGTTCCGGTGATGTTAGTCGTCATTTCAGCAACTTTTTTTATGGTTCATGCTGCTCCAGGGGGCCCTTTTGATGACGATAGGGTTGCATCTCCAGAGATTCTTAAGCAATTAAACGAAACCTACAATTTAAACGATCCATTGATAACTCAATTAGGCAATTATCTTTTAAACGCTCTACAAGGTGATTTTGGCCCTTCGTACAAGTATCCCGGAAGAACTGTTTCAGAATTAATTGCATCTGGATTACCTATAACTGTAGAACTTGCGTTTTACTCAATTCTTTTTGCCTTATTATTGGGAATACTTTCTGGAATTATTGCCTCACTAAATTCAGGTAAATTTCTTGACCACTTTCCAATGAGTGTTTCGATGATAGGTATTTGCGTTCCTTCAATTATCTTGGGGCCAGTTTTAATTTTAATTTTTGGAATTTGGTTTGAAATTCTCCCGGTTAGTGGTTGGGGAGAATTTTCTGGTGATAAAATTCTTCCTACAATTACTCTAGGCTCATCTTATGCGGCTATTTTTGCTAGGCTCACAAGAGGTGGAATGCTAGAGATGCTTGCTCAGGATTTTATAAGAACTGCACGTGCAAAAGGACTAAATGAAACAAGAGTTATTTTCTTTCATGCCTTGAGAGGTGGAATTATGCCAACTATTGGTTTTCTTGGGCCTGCTATTGCAGGACTTTTTGCTGGCTCATTTGTTGTAGAAACTATTTTTCAAATTAATGGCATTGGTAGATATTACGTCCAGGCTGCTTTTAACAGAGATTACACATTAATTCTAGGAATCTCAATTTTGATAACTTTTTTTACACTAACGTTTGTATTGCTATCAGATATCTTAGCTACTTTTCTCAATCCAAGGTTAAGAGAAAAAGGATCAATGAACTGATTATGTTTTTTTTAAGTAATTTTTATAAAAATCATAAGTTAGCTTTTTTTAGTTCTTTTTTTATTTTTGGATTAGTTTTTCTTGCAATAATTACCCCATTTATTACTCCCTACAGTTATTCAGAACAAAATCTTCTATTAGGTGCAGCGCCACCTTCATCAGACTATATGTTAGGGACTGACGTATTAGGTAGAGATCTTTTTACTCGAATGCTGTACGGTAGCAGAGTTTCTTTATTGGTTGGATTTCTTGCAACATTAGTAGCTCTTACTATAGGGGTTCTATGGGGATCGATAGCAGGTTACTTAGGTGGCAGAACCGATTCTATTATGATGAGAATAGTTGATATTCTTGATGGATTGCCTTTTGTAATTTTTCTAATTTTAATTCTAGTGATAATAGGTAGAAGCATGACCTTATTGTTCTTGGCAATAGGTGCTTTCGGCTGGTTATCTATGGCGAGGATTGTAAGAGTACAAGTTCTAGGGCTCAGACGTCAGGACTATGTCTTAGCTGCACAAAGTATGGGAGCCAGTAACATGAGAATTTTACTCAAACATATAATTCCGAATGTACTCAGCTCAGTCATTGTTTATTCAACTCTTTTAATACCTCAGTTTATGCTTTTGGAAGCTTTTTTAAGCTTCCTAGGTCTGGGCGTTCAACCTCCAGAGAGCTCGTGGGGAATTTTGATTAGGGAAGGGGCTATTACAATGGAAGAATATTGGTGGCTTTTAATATTCCCATCTATAGTTTTTTCTCTTACTTTATTCGCGCTTAACTTCTTAGGTGATGGCCTTCGAGATTATTTAGATCCTAGAAAAACTCAACAACTTAGTTAACTTTTAAATCCGAAAATTTGATATCTAAAACTTGCCCAGGATAGATTATCTCTGGATTTTTTAATTCATTCCATTGGACAATCATGTCACCAGTTACTCCAAATTTTTTTGCAATTTTAGAAATTGTATCGCCTCTTTTAACCGGATAAGTAAGATCATTCAAATTAACTTTTTTCTTCTTTTTTGGAACAAAGTACTTAGGATAAATATTTATTTGTTGATTTATTTGAAGAAATTTCTCTGTAGATAAATCATTCCAAACAATTAAATCTGAAACTTGTACACCATATTTTTTAGCTATGGACCAGAGGGTATCACCTTTTGAAACGAAATAGATATCTGGCTTATTAAGATAATCTTTTAACCATTCAGGACCCCTTGGAACGGTCAACTCCTCATTCTCAAAGATTAAATCATCATCAAGATTATTAATCTCTTTTAGAAGGGCTTGTGAAATCATATATTTTTTAGATATTGACGTTAATGTATCTCCCTTCTTTACTACATATTTATCCCATTTTACGAGTTCATCTTCACTCATAGAATTAAGTTTTATTTCAAAACGATCCGCAATACCAATGGGTAGCAATAAATAGAAGGGTCCGTTTGGATCAGTTGCCCATTGATTAAAACCTGGATTCAGCTCATATACTGCTTCAATACTCAGACCAGAGATATTGGCTACTTGCATTAAATCTACTTGAGATGGTATGTCTATCACTCGAAAGTACGGCCTGTTAGGCAAAAAAGGAAAACTAACATTATAGTCTTCTGGATTTTTTATTACTTCAAGTAAAGCAAGCAGCCTGGGCAAATATTTACTAGTTTCTTTGGGAAGTTTTAAAGACCAAAAATCAGTTTGTTTTCCTTGGTTTATATTTTTTTTAACCTCTCTTTGGATTCTAGCTGGACCAACATTAAATGACGCAATTGCAAGCATCCAATCATTAGTTTTTTTATACATTGAATCTAGATAATTAAGAGCAGAATTTGTTGAAGCGATAATGTCTCTTCTCCCGTCATACCACCAATTTCTTTTCAAACCTTGCTCTCTTGCTGTGCTAAGAATAAATTGCCAAATTCCTGAAGCTCCTGCGGGAGATTGAGCATAGGGATCAAATTGACTTTCAACAAAGGGAAGAAGAGCTAACTCAACTGGCATGTCCCTTTTTAAAGTTTCATCAACCATATGATAAAGATACCGTTGACCATTCTTTGATAGCCTATCCACAAGATACTGATTATTTTGATAAATTTTTAATGCTTTTTGAATTTCAGATCTATCCGCCGAATATTGAAAATTTGAATTTTCTCTTATGACATCCCATAAATTCTCTTGGCCATGAATGGGAATAATAAAAAAAGATACGAATATATAGGTTATATATTTCTTCATTTCATTTATTAGCTATTATCTTTTAGTGATCTGACAGCCGTAAAAGTTTCTAAATCAGTAGGATTATCAGTTTTAGCAAAATCTTTTATATTCTCTTTAATCTCTAATACATGAGATCTTAAAAAAGGATTTATATCTTTTTCTAATCTTAAATTAGTAGGTAAAGAAATCTCATTTTGAAATCTTTTTTCATCTATTATGTTTTTATATTCAACAAGATGATCATTACAAGGTTCAACCTTAATTGCAAAACCTAAATTACTTTGTGTATATTCATGAGTGCAATAAATTTTTGTGGATAGATCAAGAACAGATAATTTAGACAAAGATTCATACATTTGACTTGGAGTTCCTTCAAAAATTCTTCCACAACCTCCCGAAAATAAAGTATCACCACAAAACAAAACATTTTGTTCTTCCGAATAGTAAGCAATGTGATCTAAGGTATGACCAGGAACCTCTATGATCTTGAAGGAACAGCCATGGATTGAAATTTCATCGTTTTCTTTTAATTTTATTTCCACTCCTTTAAAAGGTGAGTCATAAGGCCCGTAAACATTGCATTCATAAGATTCTTTTAATTGTTCTACTCCACCAGTGTGATCATAATGATGATGAGTTATTAGTATGTTCTCTAGTTTTAAGCCGTTTTCTTTTAAATAACTATCGACAACTTTTGCATCTCCTGGATCAACTACACTAGCTTTTCCATTTTCTTCAATAAGCCATATATAATTATCAGTAAAAGCTGGCAGAGGTAAGATATTCATAGAAGTATAATTTTACCATTTGTAATCAAAATTTTTTATCTAGATTTGAATTGAGTATCAAAATTTATACAGACGGAGCTTGCAAAGGTAACCCAGGAGATGGCGGTTGGGGAGCCTTAATAATTTATCCAGATAACGAAGAAGAGATCTTTGGCTATGAAGAAAATACCACAAACAATAGGATGGAACTTCTTGCTGCCATAAAAGCCTTAGAAGCTATAACAGAAAAAAAAGAAGTAACAATTTATACTGATTCTATGTATCTTCAACAAGGCATCACCAGTTGGATTAATAAATGGAAATTAAATAATTGGAGAACATCTTCAAAAAAGGAAGTTAAAAATTCTGATTTATGGAAAAGATTGGACGATTTATCAAATACTTTAAATGTTTCATGGAATTGGGTAAAAGCTCATAGTGGTCACCCTGAGAATGAGAGAGCAGATTTTCTAGCAAATAAAGGCATATTACTCAAATGAGACAAATAACATTAGATACAGAAACCACAGGGCTAGATGTTTCCAGCGGTCATAGAGTGATTGAAATAGGATGCACTGAAATCATTGATAGGAAATTTACTGGCAATGAATTACATTTTTATCTAAATCCAGAAAGAGATATAGATCCTGGAGCAGTAGCAGTTCATGGTCTATCAAAAGAATTTCTGTCGGATAAGCCTTTTTTTTCAGATATAGCAGAAGATTTGCTAACTTTTTTAGAGGACGCTGAAGTTCTTATGCATAATGCAGAATTTGATTTAGGGTTTTTAAATAATGAAATAAATATTTTACAATCTGATTATCCTACTATTGAAACTGTTTCTTCAAATATTATTGATACTCTTCAATTGGCAAGGGCTATGCATCCAGGCCAAAGAAATAGTTTAGATGCCCTTGTAGATAGGTATCAAATCCATGGTTACGATAGAAATTATCACGGAGCATTATTAGATTCTAAAATCCTTGCAGATGTATATCTATCCATGACTGGAGGGCAGACCAGCATAGGTTTTAGCCAAGAAATATCTCAACCAGGTAATACGATAAGTAAATCAAATGAAAAGAAAGTACACATGGTAAGTGTTTCTCAGGAAGAATCGAACCAACATCTTAATTACTTAAAATCAATTAGAGAATGACAGAAAGAACTAGATTTGCGCCGAGTCCAACAGGCCATCTGCATATTGGTGGCGCCAGAACAGCATTGTTTTCATGGCTATTCGCAAAATCTAAAGGCGGCCAATTCCTCCTCAGATTTGAAGATACTGATATTGAAAGATCAAAAGAGGAATATAAAGATTCAATCATAAAATCTTTAGAATGGCTCAATCTGAAACCAGATGAAGAGCCTGTGCATCAGTCCAGAAACTTAGACAGACACAAATCTTTAGCTTTATCTCTATTTGAGAAAGGTGCAGCTTATTATTGTGATTGCTCTGTAGAAGAGTTGGAACAACTTCGTGCTACCCAGATGAAGAACAAACAAAAACCTATGTATGACGGTAGAAGTAGAGAGAAAAAATTAGAATACGATGGAAAAAATGTCCTACGCTATAAAATGCCTGATGCTTCAACCTCATTCAAAGATTTAATACTTGGCGACATTACCGTCGAGAACAAAGAACTAGATGATTTTATTATTCTCAGAGCAGATGGAACTCCTACTTACAATTTTTGTGCGGCAGTAGATGATTTGGATATGAAAATATCAACGGTTATTCGAGGGGACGATCATTTAACTAATACCATTAAGCAACTTAATATTATTAAGTCTCTTGATGGAACTATTCCAAGTTATGCCCATCTCCCGATGGTTTTATCTGAATCAGGAAAGAGACTATCAAAAAGAGATGGTGCATTGGATATTATGGACTATAAATCTGAAGGATATTTAAGCGGAGCATTATTGAATTACATTGTCAGATTAGGTTGGGCAAAAGATGAAATTGAAAAGTTCACCATGAATGAGCTTATAGGTTTTTTTGATTTATCAGATGTGAACTCTTCTCCATCTAAATTTTCATTGCAACTTTTAGATTGGTATAACAATGAGTATCTTAAAGAATCTGACAGCTCTAGTTTGCTGAGTTTATTAAATGAAATTGGAAGTAATATTAATGAAAAGGTTAGAAATATCCACGGCATAATCGATGTTTTAAAAGTTGGGGCAAAAAGCTTGAAAGAAATCGATGAAAACATAGAGATGTTTCTTAAAACACCCATTATTGATAAATCGGATACTTTAGCCAATGAAGATAACAAACAAATAATAAAGAATTTCTTGGATAGTTTTGATTTTTCAAAAGAAGATAATCTAGAATCCATTAGTCAAAGGTTAAAAGAGTATATAAGTGAAAATGACCTTAAGTTTCCCCAGTTAGGCAAACCTTTGAGATATGCTCTTACCGGAAGAACTAATGCTCCAGGTATAGGCGAGCTTTTATACCTTCTAGGAAACGAAGAGTCGAAGGAAAGGATTAAAAATTATCTCGAATAAAAAAAGGAGCTCTCAGAGCTCCTTTTTTTGACCAATGATTATTAATTGAAACTAGTATTTCCTGGAAGAGGAGAAGATAGCATCAAAGAATTTTGGGTACACTCTTGTAGAGGTTCAAATAATGAACTTTGCATTGCAGCCCCGCCAGTTGACATTAAAGTTGCGAGCTCCCCAAGAGCATCATCATCTCTGAGAACCATCATTGTTGCAAAATCATAATCTGAAGTTTGGCCAGCTACCGGAAAGATATTGAACATTGCTACTTTGTCAGACATACCTCCAGCATCTAAAAATGCATTCATTTTTGAGTAGGCTGAATTAAAATCCATCATAGAAGTATTCTCTTTCGCTGTACACAGGGAAGTGAAAACAGGCCTTACATCTACAGGTTCCCATCCTTCAGCTTGTCTTGTTGGGAACATGACTCCCATCAAATGACCCAAGCAGTTAGAAGGACCCATAACCTTCTCGAATTTTTTTGACATGTCTGCACCGTTTCTTACCCAATTAAAGTGGGATTTAGTAAAGTTTTCCCAGTTATTGGCAACACCAAACCACATTGATGTTCCATGCAAAGAAGCACCAGCAAAGTCGGCAGTAAATATCCAAGCATTATAATTTTCTCGACCAACTGGATCATTTTCTTCTTGCCATTCTCTCCAATCTTCACCTACTTCCATCATATCTTCTATGTCTTTACCTTTTTCATAAGTACAGCCGTAGTACATTTCGACTGGAAATGTGGGAGGCATGCTTTGTGAAAAGGCATAGCCCGATCCTAATAAGGCTACAATTAGTAATATTTTTTTCATAATAAATCTCCTATTTATTTTTTAGTTCATTGAATTAAAAGTATTTTCTACAAGGACAAGATTTCTCTCGCTGCAAGTAGCTACTTTTAGCCATTGTGAAAAGATTTTATCTCCCTCACCGCCAAGAAAGAAATCTTGGAATCCATTTCCCATTGTTGAGAAATCAGTCCAAGCTGTCATTAATGCAAATCCATTAGGATTCATATCACCCATGAAGGTAGTAAAAATCCACTGACCGCTTTTCATATCATTCTGCTTTGCAAATTTTTGAACATCGCTTGAAACCTTTCTTACATCATCAATTGAGTATCCTTTATTTAATTCACACATCCATATTTCAGCAGGCACTGTTGAATTTTGCTGAGCTATAGTATTGAACGAGATAAAAGTAAGAATACTAACGATTAAAATCTTATATAATTTCATTAATCTTTCTCCAAAATTAAGGGTTACTTATTTTAGTTATTAATCTAACTTATTTTAAAAGAAAAGAAAGCTTTAATTCGTATGGTATCGAAAAAACTTCTCGACATTCTTGTGTGTCCTAGATGCAAAGGAGAACTTTTATTAGAAGCAAATAAGCTGATATGCCGAAAAGGTAATATCGCTTTCCCTATAAAAAACGATATACCAATCATAGTCATGAAAGAAGCGATTGATTTAGAGTTAAATTAGTCCTTCTGTTCTGCTAAGTCTCTTAAACCTTCTTTGCTTGCTAAAGATGCATGGTTCAATATGTTTCTTCCCATCGAAGAAGTTTGTTCTTTTGAAAAATTAGCATAAATGGTTTCTCTAGCTTCATGAACTTTGCTATTACTTGGGTCAGAATAAAATGCAGTTTCAATTAAGTGTGCTGCTAACCTATGTTCATTTTGGTTGCTCAATTCCATTGCTTTTGTGATCACAATATCAAGTGAACCAACAAGGTCAATCCATAAAGATGCTTCAACAGACCTTTTAGCCGGAAATAATCTATCATATTCACCTTCCCACCAACCTCCGTAACGACGCCAAATCATTCTAATTAAAAATTCTGGATCGTCATAAACTGGTTTCAACCAAGGTAACTCCATTAGATTTTTTTTAAACTCAACTTTATGAATAATAAAATTTAAAGTTTTACCCTGATTCATTAGTTTTATGACTTGATTCTCTATGTCATCAAGAAATTCTGCAGTAGACGTTAATGACTGCTTGATATTTTCTTTGCCAAACATCGGATAACCATGGCCTGGAAGCATTATTTCAGCTTCAAGCTCACTCATTTCTCTTAGGGCATCAGCCCAATCAGAAATATATCTTTGCACTTTTTGTGGATTACCTCCGTTTGGTACAGCCCATATAAATAGATCACCTGGCAGTAATATTTTTTCTTTTGGAATAAATGCCCATAAATGATCATCAGTTTCACCTCTGGCAGGATTAAGCAAAAATTCTGTATCGCCAACTGTAAAACTTGTTTTACTTTCTACTAAAATATCTGGATATCGGTATTTTTCTGGCCAGGTAAAATGCGGAACGTTAATCGCAAACTGTCGTCTGTTAATTGCTGTGTTCCAACCAAGTGTTTTTATGTATCTATCAAAATGTTCTGGCATTAATTTGTTTGCATACACCGTGGGTCTATCGTTGCCATCAGATAAAGCCTCCTCATCAAATTTTTCAACGGCAAAGATATGATCTACATGATGATGAGTAAATATAGCTGCGACTAGAGGTTCATTAGGTCGCCATTTTCTAATTTCTTCATAAGCTCGTTCAATATCAATAATATGGCCTGCATCAAGCATGACTAGACCGGATCCTGTATCTAGAACAAAAAAACCAGCTATCCCTTTAAAAGCTAAAAGATTATCTTGGATTTCTGTAGAGCCATCGACAAAAGAATGCACAGGATGATGTTCGAAAGTTAAGTCCAATTCTCCCTTGATCGCTTTACTTGCTAATTCTTTTAAATCCATATTAACCTACCTATCTAATTAATTTTGTTTTTGGAATAATCTTATCAAAGTAACTGTTGGAATCTAGAAATGTATTTTCATCACTCAGGAAAAACTCAGGAACTCATTGAAAAACTTAATTCCTTTATGGATGAATTTATTTACCCAAATGAATCAACATATGCGTCACAAGTTTCAGAATTTAGAGAAAAAGGGAATCCCTGGCAGGCAGTTCCAATTGTTGAAGAACTAAAAAAAATTGCCAAAGAGAAAGACCTTTGGAACTTCTTCCTTCCCACGAGTGAATACGGTTATGGTCTAACTAATCTAGAATACGCACCACTTGCTGAAATTATGGGAAAAGTGGGTTGGTCCTCTGAAGTTTTCAATTGTTCTGCTCCAGATACAGGAAACATGGAAGTATTGGAAAGGTATGGCAGTGAGGAGCAAAAAGACAAGTGGCTCAAACCTCTTTTAGAGGGAGAGATAAGGTCATGTTTTGCTATGACTGAACCAAACGTAGCTTCATCTGATGCTACAAATATTTCTTCAACCATAGAATTGGATGGTGATCATTACGTTATCAATGGAGAAAAATGGTGGGCTTCAGGGGTTGGTCATCCAAACTGTAAGTTTTTAATTTTTATGGGTGTAAGCAATCCTGATAGCCCTAAACATCAGCGTCAATCGCAGATTATTGTTCCTTACGATTCACCTGGAATAAATCTAAAAAGATATCTAACTGTTTTTGGGGCAGATCATGCACCTCATGGCCACGGTCATCTTGAGTTTAAAAACGTAAGAGTTCCAAAAGAAAACATCATCTTAGGGGAGGGTAAAGGATTCGAAATAGCCCAGGGGAGACTCGGCCCAGGAAGAATCCATCATTGCATGAGAATCATCGGACTCGCTGAGAGAGCTTTAGAGCTATTATGCAAACGCTCTCTTAACCGAAAGGCATTTGGTAAACCTATAGCCGAACTTGGAGGGAATTACGATGTAATTGCAAATTGCCGGATAGATTTAGAAATGGCTAGACTATCTACATTAAGAGCTGCATACATGATGGATGAAGTTGGCAACAAAATTGCTAGGAGCGAGATAGCTCAAATCAAAGTTTCAGTTCCTTCAATGGCAGTTAAGATCATTGATGCAGCTATTCAAATTCATGGAGGAGAAGGCGTCTCACAAGATACTATTCTGGCAAGTCTATTCCAATCAACTAGGTATCTAAGAATTGGAGACGGTCCGGACGAGGTACACAGAAGGACGGTTGCAAGAGAAGAGTTGGGCAAACTTAGAGCTTCATCATAAATAATTATTTGTTAGAATTCGCTCATGAAAAAATCTTTCCTATTAATTTTTATAATATTTTCTCTAACTTCAGTTGCTCTTGATTATAAAGATTTTGGAAAGCTCCCTTTTTTTAGCAACGTGACCATATCTCCTGACGGAGAAAAGATTGCTGCTTTAGCTAACATTGAAGGCAAGCCATATATTGTGGTGACAGAATTTGGCTCAACTAATTTCAATCCCATCGCATCACTTAAAAACGAATACGATCGACTTGAATGGATAGAATGGGCTAACAATAAGAAGATTATTTTCCAAACGAGTAAAGCAGAAAAGGTAAGAGAAAGAACGTTCAGAGTTTACGATCTAAACACAATAGATTCAGATGGGTCAAATTTCAAAATCATTGAAAATAAATCTATTTATAAAGATAAGCAAAATTCAAATATTTCAAAATACGAAAGTATTTCCTTAGTTGATATTTTAGAAGATGAAGAAAATAAAATATTGGTCTCTAACTACGACCCAAGAGAAAGAGCCGTTGCTATTTTTGAAGTTAATTTAAAGAACAATAGGTTTAAAAAAATTGAATCACCGTTCACTGATTCTGACGGCGACAGAGTTACCAATTTCATCGTTTCAGAGGGCAAGATTCAATTTGCAGATTTCTATGATGCTGATGAGGGTATAGCTAAGATTTTCTATAGACCTAATAAGGATGATAGTTGGACTGAGATTTACAGGGCTAACACCGAAGACCTTGCAACCGATAACTTTTACGTTGGCGGCGTTGATAAAAAAGACGGAAATTTATTCATTTACTCAAATTTCGATAGCAACTTTTCATACATTTCAAAATTTAACGTTGAAACTGGAAAATTAAGCAAGCCAATTTATTCTAAGAAAGATCATGAAATTACATCTTTAGAAGTAGAAGATGGTGAGATTAAGATGGTCTGCTACGAGAGATTTACGAGGGAGTGCGACCTATTTGATCCTGAAGAAAATGGCATCATTAAATCTTTGAAAAAATCATTTCCAGACCATTACATTAATATTAGTTCTTACAGTAAAGACTTTTCAAGATTTATTGCAACGATCCGCAATTCAAACTCTCCAAGCAAATATTTTGGATTCGATAAAAAAACCGGTAAATCTTTTTTTATCTCGAGTCAGTATCCACAATTAGAAAACAAAGTTAACTCTATTACTAAAGTTATTGAATATAAGGCGCGTGATGATTATCAACTATATGGTTTTTTAACCCTTCCACAAGGAATCAAAAATCCACCCGTCATACTTTTTCCCCACGGTGGACCAACCGCAAGAGATAGGATTGATTATTTTGATCCTTGGCTTCAAGCAATGGTCAGTCAAGGTTATGCAGTTTTCCAACCACAGTTCAGAGGCTCAGCGGGATGGGGCAAGGATTATCAAATCTCTGGTTATAGAGAATCCGGCAAGAAGATGCAAAACGATATGATCGATGGTTTTGATTACGTAGTCCAAAATTATGATCTCGATGGTAAAAAAGCATGCATAGTAGGTGCAAGTTACGGAGGTTACGCAGCTTTAACAGGAAGTTTTCAATCTCAAGATAAATTTAAATGTTTTGTGAGTATTGCAGGTATTTCAGATTTTACTAAGTTATTGAGATCTGAAACATTTTTTAGGGGTTCTGCAAAAATGAATAAAATTATGCACGGTGATGCTTTTGAAGATAAAGAATATTTAGATTCAGTTTCAGCAATTAATTACACAGATAAAATTAAAAAACCTATTTTGCTTATTCATGGAACTTACGATACACAGGTTCCTCATAATCAGTCCTCAATGTTTTACAACAAAATAAAAAATAGCAATGATTCTGTAGAATACTTTGAAATACCAAAGGCCACTCACTACTTTGATGAGCAAGGCAACAGATTAATTATGTTTAGAGAAATTGAAAGATTTCTGGCTGAAAATCTGAACTAGACCTCTACTAATTGCTTACCAATATTTTGGCCAGTGAATAATCTATTTAAAGCATCCGGACAATTTTCGATTCCAGTTAAGATGTCTTCTTGATGTTTCAATTGATTATTTTTGAGATATTCCTCCAATTGTTCTAAGGCCTTTTGAGAATTTGGTAAATAATCCATCACTAAAAAACCCTCTATAGTTGCTCTTCTTATAACTAAATTCATAAGATTTCTGGGCCCGGGCAAGGGTTCGGTAGAGTTGTATCCTGAAATACCGCCACACAATAATACTTTGGCATTTAAATTTATATGATTGAGAGCTGACTCTAAAATTTCCCCTCCAACATTATCAAAAAATAAATCTATTCCATTTTTAGCCTTTGTTTTAAGTTCATCAGCAACATTAGAGTTTTTATAATCGATGACTTCGTCTAGGTCACAATCATTTTTCAGCCAGCTGCATTTTCTTTCTCCACCCGCAATCCCGATAACATTACAGCCATTAAGTTTCGCAATCTGAGCAGCCACAGATCCGGTTGCTCCAGCTGCACCCGACACTAATACATTCATACCTTCTTTTACTTGACCAAGTTCAACCATTCCGTAATAGGCGGTTATACCAGTAGCTCCCAGGACATTTAATGTTGTTGGAATCGGAAATTTATCACTTAGCTTTCGAAATCTACCTGTATCCGAAGGAACTGTTTTGTTATAGGTTTGCCAGCCTGTAAAACCAATTACTAAATCTCCAACTTGATATTGATCGTTCTTTGACTCAACTACCTCTCCGACACCCATAGCTCTGACAACCTCATCTATCTGAACTGGAGGTAGGTACCCTGGAGCATCATTTAGCCAGCCTCTTTGAGTAGGATCGAAAGAAATAAATTTATTCTTCAAAATAATTTCATTTTCAGAAATATCATCCATTTGTTCTTCTTGTAATTCAAAATCAGACTTTTTTGCCATTCCAATAGGCCTTTTTTTAAGAACCCATTTTTTATTTATGATTTCGTTTGAAATTGTCATATCACTCCCAATACTTTTTAATTTTATTTATATCGTCTTTAACGTTACTATTTAGCTTTATGAAAGTCACTAAAAACATAGATTCCTATAATTTTGGCGCAAAAATTGAAGGTATAGACCTATCCAAGGAATTATCAGAAGAACAAATAAACGAGATAAGGCAAACATGGATTGAAAATCAGGTTGTCTTTTTTCCAAACCAAAAAATTACGAATGAAGAGTTTGCACGATTTGCTAGGTATTTTGGAGATTACGGTGAAGATCCTTATCTAAAAGCGATGCCTGAGCATAATCATATTGTTGAGGTTAAACGATCTGCCAAAGAAAAAACGTCACCTTTTGGTGGAACTTGGCATTCTGATTGGTCTTTTTTAAAAAATCCTCCTGCCATGACTCTACTTTATTCAAAAATTATTCCGCCTGTAGGAGGCGACACACTTTTTGCTTCCACGAAAGATGCTTGTATCGATCTAGAGCCTAGCCTCAAAGATAGTATTAAAGATTTGTCCGGTGTTCATAGCGCGATGTTGCCATATGCTGATGATGGATTTTATGCTACAGAATTAGAGGATAGATCCATGAACATAGTTACGAGCAAAAAAGCCAAAGCCATGCAAAATCATCCGATCATTAAAGAACATAATGAATCTAAACTTGATACTCTTTTCGTTAATCCTGTTTATACAGTTGGGATAGATTCTAAGAGCGATGATGAAGCTGCAAGTTTATTAGCATCTCTATACGAGCATATTCTTCAAGATAAATATATTTATCGACACAAATGGACTGAAGATACTTTATTAATGTGGGATAACCGCTCTGTCATGCACATGGCTGAAGGGGGTTACGATGGCCATGACAGGCTTTTACACAGAATTACGATAGCTGGTTAATTACCAGAAAGTTCTAAACCTTCTAATTTTCCTTCTTTACGCCATTTATTCATCATAGAAAAGAACTCCAATGGTCCGCCGCCGTAAGGATTATTTTGTGGTTCTAAATTAGGTTTACCTTCGTTGTTGTAATAACCAGGAGTACAACTCTCTCTGAAATCTCGCATATCACGAGACTTAGCTATTATTGTATCCACCCAATCTGCTTCAGCCTGTTTGGAAGCTTCTACATAAGTCAGTTTATCTTCTTTCATTTTCTTCAATATGTAAGACAGATGAATGCTTTGTTCATCGAGAGAGTGCGTGTAGTTAGCAGTGAATGCACCTTGTTGAGGTCCAAAGAAAAAACAATTAGGAAAACCATTTGCGTGCATTCCGTGAAGGGTAGATAAACCATCTTGCCATTTTTTGGAAACGCTTAAACCGTTCTTGCCGTAAATTTCATAACCGCATCTTCTGGTGTACTCAGTGCCAACCTCAAATCCAGTAGCAAATATAATGCAGTCAACTTCATACTCCTTGCCATTGAAAATTATTCCTTTTTCAGTGATCGTATCCACACCTTTGCCGTCTGTATCAACTAATTCAACGTTATCGTTATTAAAAGCAGACAAATATTCATCATGAAAACAAGGACGTTTACAGAATTGTCGATAATAGGGTTTAAGTGATTCTGCAGTTTCTGGATCATTGACAACAGAATCAGCCCTGGCTCTAATTTGTTCCATTTTTTCAAAGTCAGCCATTTCAACTTGTTTGGCTAAATTTTTAACTCCAACATGGGACATGAATTTACCTTGAAGATAAGATCTTAATCCCTCGGTATAGAGTTTTCTTGAAAATACAGAACCCAAAGTCCAAAGAAAAATTCTAAATCTGGAAGGACCGTTATTTAACATGGCACCCAATATTCTCCTAAAAACTTCCGTCCATCCATCGTTGACTAAATCTTTGCCATTTACATTTCCTGTTAAAAAACCTTCAAAATTTTCTCTTCTTTTAGCTTGCCAACCGGGCGATTGATTTAGAAACCAATCTTCGTTGGTTTCTGTATTATTTCTTTCATCGATAGAAGAGGGCGTCCTTTGAAATACATACAATTGCTTTGCAGACTCTGCTAGGTGAGGTATGCATTGGACTGCAGTTGCGCCTGTGCCAATAACAGCCACTCTTTTATCTTTAAGGTTAGATAAATTTCCCTTTGAAGATCCTCCTGTGTATTGATAATCCCATCTACTGGTATGGAAAGTATGCCCCTTGTAGTCATTAATTCCATTTATTGCAGGTAATTTAGGGCGATTAAGAGGTCCATTGGCATGAACAACATAATTACATTTAATCTTATCTCCCTTATTAGTATTTATTTCCCAGAGTCGTTCGTCGTCTTTCCATCTAACGTCGTTTACTTCAGTTTGGAAAATAGCATGCTCTTTCAACCCAAATTTTTCTGAGATAACATCAAAATATTCTAAAGTTTCGGGTGCGTTGGTGTATTTTTTGCCAGGTATGAATTTAGTTTCTTCCAACAAAGGAAAATAGATATAGGATTCTATATCGCACGATGCGCCTGGATATCTGTTCCAATACCAAGTACCTCCAAAGTTACCGCCTTTCTCAATGATTTTAAAATCAGAAAACCCAGCTTCTTTGAGTCTAGATGCAGCCAGAACACCACCAAAACCGCCTCCAATGATCACTATTTCATAAGAATCAGTTAAAGCTTGCCTTTCTATTGCATTTTTTATGTAGGGATCATCAACAAAATAAGAGAAATCTCCACTTACTTCTTGATATTGATCATTCCCATCTTCACGAAGACGTTTATCTCTTTCTTGTCTGTATTTATCTCTGAGATAATCAGGATCAAAAGAATAATTTTGCATTTTTATTTCCTCACGCAGGGATAATTTATCATATTCACGCGCAAGCAAAAAATATTCAAAAATAGTAAAGTAGCTAAACAAATTATATAAACGGGGCTATAGCTCAGCTGGGAGAGCGCTTGCATGGCATGCAAGAGGTCCGCGGTTCGATCCCGCGTAGCTCCACCATAAAATCTAATCATGGAATTATCAAATAAAAAGATTTCTTTTCCTTGGTGGTTTTCTTTAATTTTATTTTTATTAGTTTCACCGATGTTTTACGGTCCGCTAATCGCATTAGTAAATCCTTCTTTTTTTGGAGGGACTGGCGAAACTGAACTTAATCTTGGTATTATGCTATTTATTGCAAGAAATCTTGCAATCGGATTAGCTTTTCTTTTTGCTATTTACATTAAGAATGGACCTATGCTCTTTGTACTTATTTTAGTTAGATTAATTACAGATTTAATTGATGCTCCTGCATTTCAAATTTTCCGAGAACCTCCATTAGTAGCTCAAATGATAATTTTTACGTTGCTGTGTTATCTGCCAGCCTTCTTTGGATTGCGTTTCCTTTGGAAAGAAATGAGGAATGACTGATGGAAATATTTATTAATAAGAGATTCAATGGTCCGCCTAATTCAGGAAATGGAGGGTACGTTGCAGGGTTGATTGCAAAAGAAATAGGAAAATGCTGCGAAGTTAAATTGGTTGCGCCACCACCGCTTGAGAAAAAATTATTACTCAAAAAAAGTAATGAAAATTATGAATTGTATGACGGCGAAACTTTAGTGTGTATTGCGAACACAACTACAATTGATAACGATCCGTGTGAATTTGTCAGCTTTTCAGATGCTCTTATTGGTTCTAAGAATGGATTAAGTAAATTTGAACCCATTCATGCATTGCCAGATTGTTTTGTATGCGGCCCAAATAGAAAGGAAGGTGATGGATTGAGACTATTCACAGGTCCTCAAGATTTAGATTCCAAACCTTCTGAGGATGATTTAGTTTCAACTACTTGGGTTCCTGATAAAGGCCTCAGCTCTGATGGAAAACATATTAACAGCGAGTACCTCTGGAGTGCCATGGATTGTCCAAGCGGATGGTCTGCCCACTTTGGAAGACATAGAAATGAATTGGAAGGGCAATTAGTTGTTTTAGGAAAATTAGCAGTAGAGATCATAAGAGTTCCAAGAGTAGAAGAAAAATGCATCATCACAGCAAAGTATTCTGATAAAAGCGGAAGAAAAGTACTTACCAATATATCTATGTACAGCGCTGAACAAGAATTACTTGCAAACGGAAATGCTACTTGGATACTGATTTCCTAATCACATTCAGATTATTTATAGATTAAAATGAAACAATTATGTTTATTGCATCGGTGATACTTTTATCCATATGGGAGATATATTGGACAGCAAAAGCCTGCTGGAAAGCAGCTCAAGCAAAAGAGGGTTATTGGTTTATTTTTATGTTGGCGTTTAATCTCTTAGGAATACCGGAAATCTATTATCTGCATTTTAGAAAAGATAAAGATGCGTTGGAAGATATGAAAAATCGCTAAAAATTAGTAAAATAATATCTAGAGGTACAAATATGGCTGAAAAATTAGCAAAATTCACAACTATGACCAAAGGTACAGCTGAGGATTATCAAATAATCGCCGAAGCTAGTATGCAGCACAGTGTCAATCTTCCAGACCGAATGATTGAACACCTAGAGTTATTGAAAGGCGATCACGGTGGTTTTGCAGTAGATAGATACACTCACTGTTTGCAAACTGCAACTAGGGCAATGCGCGATGGTAGAGATGAAGAATATATTGTTTGCGCGCTCCTTCACGATATTGGAGATACTTTAGCGCCAGCGAATCATGCAGATTTTGCAGCTACCATGCTTGAACCATTTATTTCCGAAAAAAACTATTGGATTCTTAAGCATCACGGAATTTTTCAGGGCTACTACTTTTTTGACTTCTTAGGATTGGATAAAAACATGAGAGATAAATTCAAAGGTAATCCGCATTGGAAAGATTGTGCAGAATTTTGTGCAAAATACGATCAAAATTCTTTTGATCCAGAATACGATACAGAGCCTATTGAGACATTTATTCCTATGCTAAGGAATGTACTCTCTCAAACTAAAAAATCTATTTACAAAGCTAGTTAAGATTTTTTTGGTTCTGCCTTTTTTTGAACCTCAGAATCATGATTCTTCTTAGTTTCAACTAGGTTTCCAATAACTCTATCTAATTGATCTAGAGACCATAGCTCCTCAGATAAGAAAGACTCAATCACAGCAGGTTGCTGCATAATTCCTACCGTTCCGTTTTGAACATGAATTATTTGATTGGTTACATCAGATGCTTCATCACAGCATAACCAAGTAATAACAGGAGCTAGTTGTTGTGGGCCTTGTTTCCAATCATTCACATCGACATCTCTACCTGCAGCTTTAATCAAGTCAATGGTCATTCTGGTAGCTGCCCCAGGCGAGATTGTATTTACGGTACACTTATATTTTGCCATTTCAAAAGATAGGCTTCTGGTAAACCCTGCAATACCAGCCTTAGCAGCTCCGTAATTGGTTTGTCCAAAATTTCCATACAATCCAGAAACCGACGACATATTTATTATTCTGCAGTCCATCCTATTAGTTTCTCTTATATAAGAGACAAAAGGCTTGGTGCAATTAAAATGACCCTTGAGATGAACCGCTATAACTTGATCCCAATCATTTTCTTCCATATTAAAAAGAGTTTTGTCTCTTAAAATCCCTGCATTATTGATCAGGATATCCATTCCACCAAATGCATCTATGGCTGTTTGAAAAATATTTTGTCCTCCAGCAAATTCGGAAACGCTATCATAATTTGCTACTGCATCTCCGCCAGCAGATTTAATTTCTTCTACTACTTCATCTGCTATTTGAGTCCCGCCTGTACCATCTGTATTACCGCCCAAATCATTAACAACGACCTTGGCGCCCTCACCAGCTAAAAAAAGTGCAGTTTCTTTACCGATACCGCGGCCAGCTCCAGTTACTACAGCAATCTTGCCATTTAATCTTCCCATGATTTCCCCCTATTAATTTAATGCATTATTTTTATCACTAAAGTATATTATTTTTTTTAATCAAATAAATGTCAGAAGTAAAAGAATTTAAAGTTTCAAACCTTACACTTTTTCTACATTCAGCAGGATCAGGCGTTGTAGGGATTAAAAATGTAATTTTTGGTGCTTGGGTTCTTTTGTATTACAACCAAGTATTAGGTTTGCAGCCATATTTAGCTTCAATTGCTATTGGTGTTTCTCTTTTTTTCGATGCCATATCGGATCCTCTGGTTGGAGTTTGGTCAGATCGAATTAGATCTAGGCTAGGAAGGAGACATCCTTTTATATATGCCAGTATCATTCCCTTAGCAATATGCGTTTGGTTATTATTCACGCCGCCTAATTCTTATGACCAGAGTTACTTGTTTATAAAATTGCTCGTTTTAACAATACTCATTAGGTTAGCTATCACCTTTTTCGAAACTCCTAGGGCTGCTTTAGGTCCAGAATTAACCAAAGATTACGATAGAAGAAATTTACTCAATGGGATGGGTATTTTCTTTGGATATGTTGGAGCAATAGTCATTGGGTTCGTGATGCTTGAATATTTTTTACCTGAAACAGAGCAATTTCAGGGCTCAACAGCTTTCTTAAACCCAGAAGGATACGAAAAGCTTGCTTATTTTGCTGCTTTCCTAGTGATAATTTTAGGAGTAACAGCTGCATCCAGTACTCATAAACATATTAAGGATCTTCATGTTGTTGAACCATCAGGACCAATTAAATTAAAAAATGTTTTAGCAGAAGTCATAGAGGCGCTCTCTAATAGATCATGGTTGATGATCTTTCTTGCTGGGTGTCTGTATGCTCTTTTTTTGGGATTAAATAATGGTATAGCTAATTACATCAGTGTTTATTTTTGGCAGTGGACTCCGTCAGATATATCCATCTTTCCCTTAGCAGGGGGAATCTCTGCAATTATTGGAGCAGTTATCGCAGTAGCAATTTCTAAAGGAAGAGAAAAAAGAATTATTGCACTTTTAGCTTTTACTGGAACAATTGCAATTTCATATATTCCATTCATTCTAAGACTAGTTGATCCTTATTTTGAAGTGCAGACTTTCCCTCTTAACGGATCCGATGCTCTCTGGTGGGTGATGTTAATGCATCTATGTGTAACTGATATCTTCTCTGTAATGGGTTGGGTAGTTATGATTTCAATGATGTTTGATGTTGTTGAGGATAGCCAAATGAGAACAGGAAGGAGAGACGAAGGACTCTTTTTGTCTGGTCCGGGATTATTTCAAAAAATATTTTCAGGTCTTGGTGTTTTTATAATAGGTTTTGTATTGCAGTTCCTAGGTTTCGATAACTCTCAATCTAACGTTGAGCAGATGCAAGAACCCATCAATAACTTAGTCATTTTTGTATGCATCAGTGGGCCAATACTAAATTTTGCTGGATTAGGATTCATTTACTTTTATTCTATAACTAGAGATTCGCATACTTCCGCAGTTGACGAGTTAGGCTATAAGACATAAATGTTTTTTCCTTTATACGACGATAATCCAACATCCATAAGGCCTTACGTAACGCAATTTATTGTTGTTGCTTGTACGATAGTTTTTGTTTTTCAATTTCTTGCTGGAATGCCTGGACAATTATTTTTGGATTTTGGTTTTATACCAGATCGATTTTTTTCCAATTCTTTTTTTGATTTAACAATTATCTCATCAATGTTTCTCCATGGCGGTATTGCCCATATCGTAGGTAACATGGTTTACCTATGGATTTTTGGCGACAACGTAGAAGAATCCATGGGAAGGATAAGGTTTGTATTGTTTTATATTACTTGCGGTCTTATTGCTGCTTTGTCTCAAGCTTTAGTTAATCCTGATTCAAACATACCGATGGTAGGGGCAAGCGGGGCAATAGCTGGTGTTCTCGGCGCATATTTAATGCTGCATCCAAGAGCCAATGTCAGCTGTTTTGTCTTTTTAATCATTTTTATACAAGTCATAAGAATCCCCGCATTTCTTGTATTAGGTTTTTGGATTTTAGGTCAGTTTTTTAGTCTTCCAAGCTCGTTGCAAGATGAAGGCGGAGTTGCTTATTTAGCTCATATCGGTGGGTTTATTGCCGGGATGATACTTGTTCCTTTTTTTAAAAAGAAAGATGTAAAATTATTCGATATTCCTCATACAAAACCATGGCAAAACGCGAACATGAATTTTCAAAATGAAAATCCAAGAGACTTTCTCAAAGACTTCATAAATAAATCAGAAGATAAGTATAGGAAGTAGTCTGATGCGAATATTTTTTAAATCAATTTCCTATTTATTTTTTTTAATTTTAGTTGTTGTTCTTACATACACTTTATTTGCTTTTTACGGTTATTTTGGATCGTTGGAGCCTGGCGGAAAGTCAATTAAGAGTGAGTTACCAAAAAAAGTTTTAAATTCAAAAATCAGGAGCCAACTTAGGCACTCCAATTCATCAAAACAGATTCTTTTTGGGGACACTCATGTCCACACCACATATTCTAGCGATGCTTTTTTATGGAGTCTGCCGATGTATAACGGAAGAGGTCCTCATCCAGTTTCAGATGCTTGCGATTATGCAAGATTTTGTTCAGCGTTGGATTTTTGGGTTATTTCGGATCATGCTGAGGCCAGCACTCCTCACAAATGGAATAATACAATCGAACAAGTCCAAAGCTGCAATAAAAGTACTGATCCAGAAAATCCAGACATGATTACCTTTTTAGGTTTTGAATGGACTCAAATTGGAGATAACCGAGAAGAGCACTATGGACATAAAAACGTTATTCTGAAAGAAATTGACTCAGAATATTTGCCTCAATCACCAATCGCAGCCGGTGGCGATAGCCTTAACAATTTTAGAGATCCTAATAGAGTTAACGAAACTAGGATAAATATGATGGTTCAAGCGTATAGCGATCTTGGAAATAGGCAAAGATATTATGATTTCATTGCATACGACACAGATATTACTAGTTCTCCGGTTTGTACCGGTAGTGCAGATGATAATAAGGATTGTCTTGCCTCGGCTGATACTCCCAAGGAACTTTTCACAAAATTAAATGCCTTAAAAACCGACTCGATAGTAATCCCACATGGCAACACATGGGGATTTTATAGTCCTTTAGGAACTTCATGGGACGACAAACTTGATGATGTTCACGATCCGGATAGACAAATTTCTTTCGAAATCATGTCCGGTCATGGAAATTCAGAGGAATATAGAAGTTGGACTGAAGTTATTTTCGACGGAGATAATTTAATTTGTCCTGAAGAATCAGATAATTATCTTCCTTCTTGCAAGCAAGCTGGAAACATTATTTATGAAAGATGCATAGAAAATGGTAAGAGAGAAAATGAATGCAGACAAGATGCTTCTCAAGCTGAGATTTTCTATTTACAGGCAGGTCAGTCAGGACATTTTGTGGTTCCAGGGGCAACGCCTGAATCATGGCTTGATTCAGGGCAGTGCAAGGATTGTTTTATCCCAAGTTTTAATTATCGTCCCAAGGGTTCTTTCCAGTATGCTTTGACCAAAAAAGGCAGAAATAACGAGAAATTTATTTTTGGTGTCATAGCATCAAGCGATAATCACAGAGCTCGGCCCGGAACTGGATACAAAGCCGTTGATAGGTTATTGACTACAGAATCAAATGGCATCAAGGATCCTGCTTTTGAAAGACTTGCTTATCCATTAGATGAAATCAGTGATACCCCAGTAGAATTTAAGATTGAAGAAAGGTTCATACCCAACCCATTGGCTTACTGGGAGTCAGAAAGACAAGAAACCTTCTTTACTACAGGCGGTTTGGCGGCAGTTCATGTTGATTCAAGAAGTAGAGAAGGAGTTTGGGAAGCATTTAAAAGAAGAGAAACCTATGGGACAAGCGGACCAAGAATTTTGCTTTGGTTTGATTTAATTACAGAAAATGGATTAGTTCCTATGGGCTCTGAAATTACTATAGATGAGAATCCAACTTTTCAAGTTAAAGCAGTTGGTTCTTTTAAACAAAAACCTGGCTGTCCAGATTACAGTCTAGGCAAAAGATCAGCAGAGGATATTAAAAATCTTTGCATGAATGAATGTTTTAATCCTAGTTCAGAAAGATACTCAATATCAAGAATAGAAATTATTAAGGTTTTGCCTGAAATCAACACATCAGAAAATCCAGAAGAACTAATTATGGATCCTTGGAAAACATTTGAGTGTGAAGAAAACAAAGCTTCTTGCAAAATTAGATTTCAAGATGAAGATTTTGCTTCAGATAATCGAGATGCAACTTTTTATGTTCGAGCCATACAAGAACCAAGTGAGCGAATAAATGGCAAAAATCTCAGATGTACCTATGACGATGAAGGAAACTGTATCGAAACAAATTTTTGTTATGGTGGGTATAAGACAGACATAGAAGATAACTGTATTTCGATGTCAGAGGAAAGAGCTTGGTCATCACCAATTTATTTAAGTCCTTTGAAAAAACCTAATTTAGCTATTTCAAAGCTAGATTAATAAGCTCCTCAATATCTCTATTTGGTTCAACCATTTACTCCAATTATCTGTATTTTATGAGATACTTCAATCGTAGGAGATAGATGGAAACAGATAAAGTAAATAATCCGCATAAACTTCCTTTTCTAACGAAATTCTTTTATGGGTTTGGTTCTTTAGCATATGGAATAAAGGATAATGCTTTCAATTATTTTCTATTGTTTGTCTATGTTCAGGTGTTTGGTCTGTCTCCAGATTTAGCAGGATTAGCAATTCTTCTAATGCTAGTGATCGATGCTATATCAGATCCTCTTATTGGCTATTATTCAGATAACATGAAATCAAGATGGGGAAGAAGACATCCTTTCATGTATTTCTCAGCAGTTCCCGTAGCAATCTCATTTTTTTTGATATGGGATCCTCCCGATAACTTAACTCAATCTCAGTTATTTTGGTTTTTATTAATTGTTGGTGCAATTATAAGAACTGCAATTACTATCTATGAGATTCCAAGTAATGCTTTAGGTCCAGAGCTTTCAAAAGATTACGTGGAAAGAAGCTCATTGCTTTCTTATCGATATTGGTTTGGTTGGTGGGGTGGATTAGCTGTTTGGAATTCCTTATGGATTTTTGTTGTTTATAGCACCTATACCGGCACACAAGATGCAAGATTTGTTGCTGATACATGGATGACTTACGGATTGGTTTGCAGTCCAATTATGTTTTTAGCCATTGTCGTTACCGCACTAGGAACGCACAGACACATAAAAGACTTACATTCTCCTGAAATACAAAGAAAAACACCAAAAGTTATTTTCTCTGAACTCTACGAGACGATGACGGTGAGTAAGAACTACATAATCCTTTTTATTGCCATGATTATGATGGGTGTGGCAGGCGGGATAGCTACTAATTTAACATTGTATTTTTATAGTTTTTTCTGGGAGTTTACTCCTTTAAATATATTAACAATTGGATTGAGTTTATTTTTAGCCCCGCTTGTCGGGCTCGTTGTCTCACCCTTATTGGCAAATAAATTTGGTAAGCGAAACGGAGCAATAATCCTTTTTGCTACATCATTAACGGTTGAAAACGGCGTTATCGCTCTTAGGCTGCTGGGTTTATTGCCAGATAATGGTTCTCCAATTGTTCTTGGGGCTGTACTTCTGTTCCATTTTGTCGGTGTGGCGACATCAGTGATTTCCTTCACGACATTAAATTCAATGGTATGGGATACAGTCGAAGAAGTTGAAATCAAAACAGGAAGACGAATGGAAGGAACATTACTTGCTGCCCGATCCTTTGCAGCTAAATGCATGAGTGGTGCAGGAGCTTTTGCAGCTGGTCTAATTCTGACTTACTCAGCATGGCCAAAAAATGCTGCACCTGGTCAAGTTGATGAAACTATATTATTTAATTTTGGATTTACGGCTATAACTGCTTCAATAATTCTTTGGTCCATTTCTTTGTTTACAATCTCCTTGGTAACAACCACCAAAGAAAGCCATCAAGAAAAATTGAGTGAATTAAATTACATAGAAGACTGAGATGATTCAAACTGAAATTGAAAATAATCTAACTGATGGAATGGACTTGCTACATTTAGAAGTTGAGAATGAAAGTCCGAATCATAATGTTGAACCAGGATCTGAGTCTCACTTTAAGGTTGTGGTTGTTTCAGATGAATTTATAGAAAAAAGATTAGTTCAACGACATCAAATGATTTATAGAATTCTTAAAGAGCAGATGACTAAAATTCATGCAATTGCTATCCATGCTTTCACAAAAGATGAATGGCAGGAAAAAACTGGTCAGGAGTTGAATTCACCTAACTGTTTAGGCGGAGAAAATTAAAATACAACAATGTTTCATATTTCAACTTTTTATGATTGTTGCGAGAGAGATTATTCCTTTTTAAAACAAAGTTTATCGAAAAAAGCTGATGAACTTTCTATTGTAGGTACAATAATTTTGACTCCAGAGGGTATAAATTCAACGATAGCCTGTGCGAACTTAGAAAATCTTTATTCTTTCGAAACTTACATTGCTAAATATTTCCCTTCAATTGATATCGGACGCTCTTGCACAGAAAAAAAACCTTTTAAGAGATTTAAAATTAAGGAGAGGCAAGAACTTGTTCCCTCTGGGACAAAATTAAAACCAACAGATTATTCTGGATCACATATAGCTCCAGAATTTTGGAACGAGTTTTCAGAAAATAAAAATACTATTTTAATTGATGTGAGAAATAATTATGAAACCTCAGTTGGTACTTTTAAAGGGGCGTTGAATCCCGATACGAGAAATTTCAGAGAATTTAAACATTTTGTAAAAGAAAATAAGAAAAATTTTAAAGGAAAACAAATTGGCATTTTTTGTACCGGAGGTATTCGTTGTGAAAAAGCATCTTCTATTTTTAAATCTGAAGACATTAATGATGTACATCAACTTAAAGGTGGAATTCTGAACTATTTAGCAAACAGTAAAGACAAAAAACTATGGGAAGGTGAGTGTTTTGTTTTTGATGAGAGAGTTACAGTCGATAAAGATTTAAATAAAGGTTCTTTTTATCAATGTTTCGCTTGCAGAAGACCGCTTTCAGAGAAAGATTTAGAGTCAACTCATTATTCTGCTGGGGTCTCATGTCATCAATGCATTAATGAAAAGTCTGAAGAAGACAGATTAAGATATCTCGAGCGACATAAGCAGATTATTAAAAAACGCAACTAATAAACAATGGCATTTGTACAAAAAATTTTACATTTTGTGGTTTACAGATCTTCAATCACTTTAGGGCTTGTTTTACTGATAACTTTTGGTCTTGCTTTTGGAGTTCAATATTTTCAGCTAGATGCTTCTTCGGATACCTTATTGCTGGAAGATGATGATGATCTGAAGTTCTACAGAGATACAAATAAAACTTTTGGAGGAGGAGGTGACTTTTTAATAGTTACTTATTCCCCTTTTGATGAATTATTCACGCAGGAAACCTTAACAAAGATAGAAGAACTATCTGATGAGCTAGAAGAACTTGAGGAGATTGATTCTGTTTTAAACTTTCTTGACGTTCCTTTGCTAGAAAGTCCAAGACAATCAATATCTGAAATTGCAAGTAATCCAATATCTCTAAGAAAAAAGAACGTTGATTTATCTTTAGCAAAAAAAGAATTCTCTAGTAATCCAGTTTATAGAGGCCTTTTGGTTAGTGAACAATTAGATACCGTAGCCTTACAAGCTATTCTTAAGCCTACAACTGAATATGATTCTAAGATACAAGAAAGGTATCGAATTAATGAAGATTCTTCTCTAAGTGAAATTGAGAAACAATTGCAACTTGATTTACTTTCTAAAGAAATCGATGTTTTGCAGAAAGAAAATGTCGCCACTAGAAAGAAGTTGGTTGCGGATACAAGAGCAATAATCTCTAAATATAAAAATGACGCTGAAATCTATCTTGGCGGCGGCCCGATGATATCCACTGACACAATACAATTTATTCTAAACGATATAGTTTTTTTTGGATTTGCTGTAGGTCTACTATTTATAACTGTATTGGGCTTTATTTTTCGGCAAATTCGGTGGATTTTACTTCCTTTGATTAGCGCTTTTATCTCTGCAATTGTGGTTACCGGCTTAATAAGCTTTGCAGGACTGAAAGTAACAGTTGTTTCTGCGAACTACATTGCTCTTCTGATGATCATTGCAATATCTTTGACAATGCATTTAGTCGTCAGATATCAGGAATTGTTATCTAAAAACTCTGAGCTAAGTCAAAAGGAGATAGTGTTAATGGCTTCGAAACAAATGTTTGTGCCATGTCTTTATACTGCTATGACAACAATAGTCGCATTTCTCTCATTGATTGTCAGTGATATTAAACCCATTACGGATTTTGGTTTATTGATGGCTACCAGTATCGTCATCGCTTTCTTAGTGACCTTTTCTTTTTTTCCCGCAGTTATTTCTAAGTTACCTAAAAAAGAGAAAGATTTTGTAGAAGATCAGTCCTCTGGAATTACATTATTTATATTCAACATCTTTAAGAATTCCAGAATTAAAATTGTTTTCTTTTCTTTAATAGTTTTTGGATTATCTGTTCTTGGAATATCTATGCTATCTGTTGAGAACAAATTCATAGACTACTTCAAGTCGGATACAGAAATATATAAAGGTCTATCTTTAATTGATCAGAAACTGGGAGGAACAGCACCCCTTGATTTAGTAATAAACGCTCCTATCACAGAGCAGATTGAGGATGACTTTGAAGATTTTGATGATCCTTTTGGTATGGATGACTCTACCAGCGGGTATTGGTTTACAAGTCAAAATTTAGATAGGTTAGAAGAAATTCATGACTATTTGGAATCAAGAACTGAAATAGGAAAAGTTTTATCTGTATCAAGTGGAATAAAACTTGCTGAAATAGCTAACGGTAAAAAACTTAATGATCTTGAATTAGCATTCATGAGAGAGCTGTTACCAGAGGATATTAAGGAAAGTTTACTTAATTCGTATATCTCTGATGATGATAATCAAGTAAGGCTTCAGGCAAGAGTGAAAGAATCTTTAGATGGATTGAACAGAAAGAATCTCATCGATGAAATAAATTATGATTTAGAAAATAAATTTGGTCTTGATGATCAACAATTTAGACTTACAGGAATATCAGTTATTTATAATAATTTACTTCAGAGTCTTTTCTCATCTTTAATTGGCAGTGTGGGAATTGTTTTCATAGCAATTTTCGTGATGTTTTTATTTCTTTTTAGATCTGTCAGCTTAGCTTTGATTGGTATGATTCCAAATTTTCTTGCAGCTGGTTTTGTCATGGGTTCCATAGGCTTTTCTGGAGTTCCATTGGATATTATGACCGTTACCGTTGCTGCGATCAGCATTGGGATTGGTGTTGATAATACGATTCATTACTTGCATAGATTTAAAAGAGAATTTGACATATCAAAAGACTACGAAGAATGCCTCAAGAATAGTCACACAACCATAGGAAGAGCGATGTTTTATACATCATCTACAATAGTTATTGGATTTTTAATTTTGTTGTCGTCAAACTTTAATCCTTCTGTATTCTTTGGAATTTTCACTTCATTAGCTATGATCATGGCAATCTTAGGTTCGTTACTTTTATTGCCAACTCTTTTATATTATCTAAAACCATTAAAGTAATTATGAGCACATTAAAAGGAACAAAAATTATTGAAATCGCTGGAATTGGCCCAGCTCCATTCGCAGGGATGTTATTAGCCGATATGGGAGCTGAGGTAATTTTAGTAGACCGAAAACAAAATTATGGCAAAGGTTCAAAATTTGAAGTATCCGGTCGAGGAAAAAAATCCATAGCTGTAGATTTAAAGTCCGAAAAGGGAATAGAGCTTGTTCTAAAATTAATAGAATCTGCCGATGCCTTGATAGAAGGATTTAGACCAGGGGTAATGGAAAGATTAGGCTTAGGTCCAGAACTTTGTTTGCAAAAAAATGAAAATCTAATATACGGAAGAATGACAGGCTGGGGTCAAACAGGCCCCTTAGCAAACGCAGCCGGACACGATATCAATTACATATCGCTTGCTGGAGCTCTCGGCTCCACAGGTAGGAATGGGCAACCTCCTGCTCCTCCTTTAAATCTAATTGGAGATTTTGGAGGAGGTGGAATGTTATTAGCTCTTGGAATATGTGCAGCATTAGTTAACGTCAAAAACGGTGGGAAAGGACAAATTATAGATGCAGCAATGACTGAAGGCACCGCTCAGTTAATGTCTATGATTTATGGAATGAAAGCATCTGGATTTTGGACTGATCAACAACAAAGCAATCTTCTTGATGGAGCGACACATTTTTATGATAGTTATGAATGCAAGGACGGTAAGTTTGTTTCACTCGGCTCAATTGAACCTCAATTTTACTCAATCCTTTTAGATAAGATGGGATTAGATAGCAATGAATTCTCAGAGCAAATGAATAAAGAGAAATGGAATGAATATAAAGCTAAATTTAAAAAAGTTTTTCTTTCTAAAACTCGCGATGAATGGTGTGAAATCATGGAGGGGACAGACATTTGTTTTGCACCCGTGCTTTCTATGGATGAAGCAATCAATCATCCCCATAATAAGGAAAGAAATGCTTTCAGCACTATAGATGAAGTTATCCAACCTTCACCAGCTCCCTTATTTTCAGAAACGCCCTCTAAAATCAAGCACCTTCAGAATCCTATTGGAGAAGATACAAAGGAAATATTAGATTCAATAGGATGGACTGAGCAAATAGATGACCTTATATCATCAAACGTTATCGGTGGAGATTGAAAAAATTTAAAGAGTTTTTGTAAGAAGAATTAATAATACTTTCTGTTGTCTCATTTCTTAAAGTTGCTACTTCCTCTGCAACATCAATTAAAAATTTTGGTTCATTCCGCCTTATTTTTTTCCTTGGGCTTAAATAAGGAGAGTCAGTTTCAATCAAAAGCTTATCCTCAGGAATTTGGTTAATGCATTCTCTTAACTCTTTACCTCTTTTGAGATCGCAAACCCACCCTGTAATTCCAATATAAAAATCTCTTTTTAAATATTCTTCCAATTCAGATAAGTTCCCAGTAAAGCAATGAACAATTAATTTTTGATTAAATTTATGATTATCCAGAACGCTTAAGAATTCTTCATGCGCATCTCTTTGATGAAGAAACAAAGGTTTACTTATTGAATTAGCTAAACTTAATTGAGACTCAAAGCATAAAATTTGCTCCTCTTTAGATGAAAAATTACGATTAAAATCAAGACCCATCTCACCCAGACATATTGCTTTGGGATCGTTTAAATAGACTGACATATCATTTAAAAATTCAATTTTAAAATCCTTTGCATTGTGTGGATGAAAGCCAACGGAATAGTATAGGTTTTTATATTTCTCGGTAATTTTTTTTGCATTTTTGACATCATCTAGATTGGACGATGTAATGCAAATCTTTTCTACACCAGCTTTTAGGGAGTCATTAAGAACGACATCAAGGTCTTTTGAAAAATGACTGCTTGTTAAATTTGCTCCAATATCAAACATAATCAATTTTAACTTTATTAATTAGCTCATACCTTTAATATAAAAACATGAATTCTAAAGAATTATTTGTGAGGGACACAACTGTAATTAAGAAATCAGATAATTTATTTACAGCAGAAGTTTCTGATAATTGGAGTATTGGTAACACAGCAAATGGAGGTTATTCAATGACTCTTGCTGCAAAAGCTATGTCGGAATTTTTAGAGCATAAAGATCCTTTGAGTATATCTGCACATTATCTTGATAGAGTTGATTTTGGAGCCACAGAACTTCATGTAACTCATCTTAGTAGCAGCAAGAGCTTATCTACAGCCAGAGTAGAATTGATTCAAAATAACAAAATAAAAATTATATTTATTGGCACATTTACAGACTTTTCTTTTAAAAATGATATGAATATTTATGAAAGAGATGTTCCTAGCTTCCCTGATTATGAATCATGCGAGGTTATTCCATACAAAGAGGGATTTAACCCTAAGTTAGATAAAAATATTGAAAAAGCTTATTCTCAAGATTCTTTGTGGTGGAAAAAAGATAAAGAAAATTCGTCATCAACGTTGAATCTTTATATGTCTTGGCCTGAAAAGGATAATATTGACTTATTTGATTTAGTGCTGTTCTTAGATGCGACTACTCCGCCAATTTATAATAAACTAGGGACTGTTGGTTGGGTTCCAACCATATCTTTGGCTTCTCATGTAAGAGGTCTTCCATCTGAAGGTCCCCTTAAAGTAATAGCCAAGACTGAATTTGTTACGGGTGGCTTTATGGAAGAAGATAGAGAAATTTGGGATAGTTCAGGTAAGTTAGTTGGTCAGTCTAAACAAATGGCTAAACTAAGAATTAAAAAATAAGTCTCGAATTTTTTAAGATAGAGGCTACAAAGGGAATTTATTATGAAATTTGAAGGAACTAAATCTTATATCTCAACAGAAGATCTTAGTATGGCGGTTAATGCTGCTATTAACTTAGAAAGACCTTTACTAATTAAAGGAGAACCGGGTACAGGTAAAACTATGCTTGCTCTTGAGGTAGCTGAATCACTGGGGTTACCCTTGTATGAATGGAATATTAAATCTACTACTAAAGCTCAACAAGGATTATATGAATACGATGCAGTGACAAGATTAAGGGATTCTCAACTAGGAGATGAAAGGGTAAAAGATATCTCTAATTACATAGAAAAAGGAAAATTATGGGAAGCTTTCGTATCAGAGGAAAGAGCAGTCTTACTCATAGATGAAATAGATAAAGCTGATATTGAGTTCCCAAATGACTTATTGCAAGAAATAGACCGAATGGAATTTTATGTTTATGAAACAAAGGAAACAGTTAAAGCTATTCATAGACCAATTGTTATTATTACGAGTAACAACGAAAAAGAATTGCCGGATGCTTTCTTAAGGAGGTGTTTCTTTCATTACATTTCTTTTCCTGATAGAGAAACCATGCAAGAAATTGTTAAAGTCCACCATCCGAAAATAAAACAAAAATTAGTTAAAGAAGCTTTAGATATTTTTTTTGACGTCAGGAAAGTTCCAGGGTTAAAAAAGAAACCGTCGACCTCTGAATTAGTTGATTGGTTAAAACTTCTGATGTCAGATGATCTTCCAGATGAAATACTAAAAAATAGAGATGCTACTAAAGCGATTCCACCCTTATACGGAGCATTAATTAAAAATGAACAGGATGTTCAACTACTTGAAAGACTTGCATTTATGGCAAGGAGAGAATCTGGAAATCAACAATAATGCTTTTAAACCTATTCGGCACGCTTAGAAATACTGGAGTTCCCTGCACTCTCAGGGAATTCTTAGACTTATTAGCTGGATTAGAGAAACAACTAGTTTTTGCTAACTCTGAAGACTTTTATTACTTATCGAGGGCAACACTAGTAAAAGATGAGAAACACTACGATAAGTTTGATAGAGCTTTTGATATTTATTTTAAGGGTCTAGAAACTCTTGATGACATTATCGAAGCTCTAGTTCCAGAAGATTGGTTGCGTAAAGAGTTCGAGAAATTTTTATCTGAGGATGAATTAAAAAAAATAAAATCCCTTGGAGGTTTAGAAAAACTTTTAGAAGAATTTAAGAAAAGACTAGAAGAACAGAAAGAAAGACACGAAAAAGGTGATAAATGGGTTGGTACTGGAGGAACATCTCCTTACGGTAATGCCGGTTCTAACCCGGAAGGCATAAGAGTTGATGGCGAAGGAAAGCAAAATAAAGCAGTTAAAGTTTGGCAACAGAGGGATTACAAAAACCTAGATGATTCTGTAGAACTAGGAACGAGAAATATAAAAATGGCTCTTAGAAGATTGAGAAAATTTGCTCGCCAAGGAATCGAGGAAGAATTTGATTTAGATGGCACTATTAAGCACACTGCAAAAAATGCTGGGCTATTAGATATTAAAATGATTGCCGAAAAACAAAATGCCGTGAAGGTACTTGTTTTCTTTGATGTTGGTGGTTCTATGGATCCTCATATTAAAGTATGTGAAGAACTCTTCTCAGCAGTTAAAACCGAATTTAAGCATCTTGAATATTTTTATTTTCATAATTTTATTTATGAATCTGTTTGGAAGGATAATAAACGCAGACATAATGAAAGAATTAAAACAGACGATATTCTCCATAAGTATGGATCAGATTACAAAGTTATCTTTGTCGGCGATGCAACAATGGCTCCTTATGAGATCACTAATCCTGGAGGAAGCATCGAACACTGGAATGAAGAGGCTGGTTCCTTATGGATGAAAAAAATTACTACAATTTACGATAAGGTTGCATGGCTTAATCCTGTGCCGTCTGAACATTGGGATTATTCTGCATCCATAGACATAACTAGAACTTTAATCGAAGATCGAATGTATGGTCTCACGTTAAAAGGTCTTGAAGATAGCATGTCTTATTTATCTAAATAAATTTGTCTGAGAACGCTCTAAAAATAGAAAATCTTTCCAAGATCTATCCTGGAGATCTTGTTGCCCTAAATAATATTTCATTAGAAGTTAAAAAAGGGGATTTTTATGCATTGCTTGGTCCAAACGGAGCAGGAAAATCAACCACAATTGGCATTATTAGTTCACTAGTAACTAAAACATCTGGTTTAGTTGAGTTGATGGGCATTGATATTGATGTAAATCACAGCAAGGCTAAAAAAAACCTTGGCGTTGTTGGTCAGGAAGTTAATTTCAATCAGTTTGAAACTGTTTTGCAAATTCTCGAGCAACAAGCTGGTTACTTTGGCTTGCCCAGAAAAATAATCAAAGAAAGATCTGAGTATTACTTAAGAAATCTAGGCCTCTGGGATAAGAGGAAAGAACAGGGAAGAAATCTTTCCGGTGGAATGAAACGAAGACTGATGGTCGCAAAAGCCTTGATAAATAATCCAGATCTTTTAATTTTAGATGAACCAACTGCGGGTGTTGATATTGAACTTAGGAGATCACTTTGGGATTTTTTAATTGAAATTAATAACAACGGAACAACCATCATTTTAACCACTCATTACCTAGAAGAAGCAGAAAAGCTATGCAAAAATATTTCCATAATTGATAAGGGAGAGATAGTAAAAACTTCATCAATGCAGTCATTGCTAAGAGAGTTAGATACAGAGATCTTTATATTTGATTTAAAGGATGAAATTGATTCTAAAAGTATTTCAAACAGTCCCTTTGAAATTAAGATATTGGACACATATCAAATTTCAGTTGAGATAAATAAATCACAAAGTTTGAATGAAATTTTTGGATATTTGAATGAAAATAACCTGAATATTCTGAGTATGCGAAATGAAACCAATAGGTTAGAAGAACTATTTTTGGACTTAACAGAAAAATGAATTACACAGAACAAATTAATGCTTTACTTAGCCTTATAAAAAAAGAATTGCATAGGTTTTTCAGGATTTGGACGCAAAGTTTAATTCCTCCTGTAGCTACCTCAGTCTTATACTTTGTAATCTTTGGTTCTTTAATAGGAAAAAGGATAGGAGATATGGGCGGGGTAGATTACATGCAATTTATGGCTCCCGGATTAGTAATGTTGTCAGTTATTACAAATTCTTATTCAAATGTAGTCGCTTCTTTCTTTGGAGTTAAATTTCAAAAAAGCATAGAGGAACTTCTTGTATCTCCAATGCCTATATATTTAATTATTATTGGATTTGTTGTTGGTGGAGTGGCAAGAGGAATAATAGTTGGTCTTTTAGTGATGATAACAGCTCTCTTTTTTACCAAACTTGAAGTTCAGAATATTCCTTTAACTCTTTTGATAGTGATTCTTACTGCAACTTTATTTTCTCTAGCTGGAATGATTAATGCAATTTTTGCGAACAGTTTTGATGATATAAGTATCGTTCCAACCTTTGTCCTCACTCCATTAATTTATTTAGGGGGGGTTTTTTATTCTATCGAACTTCTTTCAGACTTTTGGCAAGGAGTTTCTAAAATCAATCCAATCTTGTATATGGTAAATTCCTTCCGTTACGGGATGATTGGAATATCAGATATCAGTGTTGACTATGCCATTTTAATGATTTGTTTATTTATTTTAATTTTTTCCATATTTGTTTATGTTCTCTTAAAAAGAGGAATAGGGATCAGAACATAAAATGTTTGATTTTTTTATTGGTATATTATTTTTCGTTTCATCATTTAGCTTCAATGAATTTACAGAAATAAAGAGCTGTGACAATGATGATTCTTTTTCTATTGTTTGTGGATTTCAAAACCCTGAGGATTTATATTTATCTCCATCACAAAATAAAATAATTATTTCAGAATTTGGTTCTTTAGCTCCAAATACAAAATACGGAAAAATATCATTCTATGATTTAGTTACTGAATCAAAAGGAATTCCAAATTTTCTTTACGAAGAAAATACTTGGGGAGACCCAAAGTGTGAATTAAAAAGCAAACAATTATCACCTCATGGAATTGATTTGATTCAAAGAGATGATGGCAGGTATATGCTTGCAGTGGTGAATCATCTTCCAAGTGAATCTATTGAGCTCTTTGAGTTAGTTGAAAATGACTCTATTGAATTAATTTGGAGAGGTTGCGTTGATGCACCTGAAAATAAATATTTTAATGATGTGGCACTAAAGATCGATGGATCTTTTTATATTACTCATATGTATGACTTTGATTCATCTCAGTGGGCAATTGCATTCGCTAGTATGATTAAAAATACAACTGGAGAAGTATATTTTTGGAACCTTGAAGAGGGCTTTGCATCAGTACCAAATACAAAAGGTTCTTTTCCAAATGGTATTGATTTAGACGCGAATGAAGAAAATTTATATATAAATTATTGGTTTTCAGGAAAAACAGTTAAATTTAATTTAAAAAGCTCATCTGTGGAATTTGAACATTTAGGCGGTGGCAAAGATAACTTATTGGTTACAGACTCAGGACTCTGGGTTGCTGCTCATGATTATTCTGGTTTGGAGAGCTTACAATGCGATTACTCAATAATTCAATGTCCTTTACCGTTCACGATACATCATTTAGCTTTGGAAAATTTAGACGTGCTAGGTGTTTATAGCTTTTCCAAAGGGCAAATGGGAGCCGCTACTGTTGCGCTTCCTTATGAAAATAAGATTTGGCTTGGATCATTTCATGGAGATAGAATAGCCAGCTTCGAATTGAAATAAATGGAGAGATGGCAGAGTGGTCGAATGCGCTCGCTTGGAAAGCGGGTAAGGGGGAAACTCCTTCAAGGGTTCGAATCCCTTTCTCTCCGCCATCATTAAAATGGAATATATAGATTCAAAATATTTTAGTTACGCTGATCCTGATGATCCTTATCTAAAAAGGTTAATCATAAGAACCATTGAAAGTCTTTCAGGTCAACCTGAGCTCTATAAACTTTATAACGAATATCAAAGATCTCCTGAGTTATATAGAAATTTTTGGGAAGGAAGCGTTAAGAAGTTGAATTTGAATGTCAATTTTTCTGAAGAAGCTTTAAAACAGATACCCAAAGAAGGCCCGCTTGTAGTTGTTGCAAATCATCCCTTTGGTGTGTTGGATGGGTTAGTTATCTGTTGGTTAATGAGCCTAGTAAGAGATGATTTTAAAGTTCTAACTCATTCCTTATTACTTAGAGCGCCTGAGACTAAGGGATATCTCCTGCCAGTTGATTTTGCATTAACGAAAGAAGCAGTTAAGACAAATTTAGAAACTAGAAAACTTTCTAGAGAATTTCTCTCGAACGGAGGATCAATTGTTATTTTTCCAAGTGGATGTGTGTCGACTAAGATGAAAATGAGCGAAAAAATTGCTTTTGATTGCGAGTGGAAAGTATTTACTTCTAGGCTTATTAAACAAACTGATGCAACTATAGTTCCTATTTATTTTCAAGGACAAAATTCTGAGTTATTTCATTTAGCTAGTCGTTTTGGATTGATGTTGAGATCTGCACTACTATTCAGGGAAGTAAGAAGAAGAATGGGTACCGAAGTTCCCGTGACTATTGGTAAACCATTGAAACTGAAAGATTTTGAGGAAAACATATCAAATCAAGATCTGGTAAAAAGTTTAAGAACTTTAACTTATTCTTTAGATCCCAAATTACCTCCAGATCCTCCCATTGGCATGGAGTTATAAAAATTTATAATTAATAGAATTATAAATATCTTGAAAAATATTAGTTTTCCTAATAAATTAGGCTTATTAATATTTCTGGGGGGAGATGTTAGTTTTAAGCAGAAAAAAAGATCAAAAGTTATTGATCGGTGAAAATGTAACCATCACTGTTCTTGAAATTAAGGGCAGCCAAGTCAGATTAGGAATTACTGCACCAAATCAAGTTCCTGTCCATCGAGAAGAGATAGTCTCTTTAGAGAAGACTACTTAACCCTTTCTACTTTATACTTAGATTTTTAACGGGCGCCCGTAGCTCAGTTGGATAGAGCACCAGGCTACGAACTTGGGTGTCGGAGGTTCGAATCCTTCCGGGCGTGCCATTTTTTTATAGTAAAATAAGTCATGGCATTAGAACTAAATAGCAGTAAGCAACCCTTCGTAAAGATTAATTCCCCAAAATATAATCTTAAATTTCCTTTCGAAAGAAATTTTGATCTGACGGATCTTATGCTTTTTACTAAGGGTGATGAACCATATCAGCATTTTGCAAACCTACGAAATAACGCACCGGTATATTTTCATGAAACTGGTCCAGAAGATTCTGAACCTGGATTCTGGGTTTTAACAAAATATAAAGATATTGAGTTTGTATCAAAAAATCAGGAAATTTTTTCATCTCAGCTAGCTGGCGGAACTGCACTTACCCATGGTTTTGAACAACAAGATGATTTACCGTTGTATAGATCAACCATGGATCATATGCTCAGTCTAGATGGTATGTTGCATTTGAGTATGCGAAACCCACATATGGCCTTTTTTAATCCGAAGTACGTATCTAATTTAAGAAAAAAAGTAGAGCTTAAAGTTGATCAGCTATTGAATCAAATTGCACCTTTGGGAAGATGTAATCTTGTTGAGACAGTTTCAGCAGAGGTCCCAATGTTTACTTTGTGTGAAATGTTAGGAGTCCCTGAAGAAGACAGACCCAAAATCATCGAATGGATGAAATTTCTTGAAATGGCTCAACTTATTGCTGCTACTCAAGCTGCAGAAAAAGGTGATATTGAATTTTCAGAAGAGCACACTCAAGCAGCTCCTGATCCTGCTCTAGTAGAAATGTTTACTAATATGGTCGCTGAGATGTTTGATTATGGTAGGACAATTCTAGAATCTAGGAGAAAGGATCCTAAAGATGATCTTTTATCTGTGATTGCAAACATTGAGGTTGAAGGAGAAAAACTACCTAATGAGTATCTAGATGGTTCCTGGTTGTTAATAATTTTTGCAGGAAATGATACGACAAGAAATTCTATCAGCGGAACGATGAATTTATTGTCTGAGAATCCTGACCAAAAAAACTTAGTTTTAAATGATAAAAGTCTTTTACCAAATATGGTTCATGAATCAATAAGAATGGTTTCTCCTGTAAGGTATATGAGAAGAACCACCAAATGCGATACTCAAATTGGAGATCAAGAGATCGGACCAAATGAAAAGGTTTCACTATGGTACGGCGCCGCAAATAGAGATCCAGAAATATTTACTAATCCCGATAAATTTGATGTAACTAGAGAGAATGCAAAAAAACATCTTGCCTTTGGTTACGGACGACACTTATGCCTAGGTAAACATACGGCTAACATGCAGTTAGAAGTTGTCTATGAAAAAATATTCTCAAGGTTTCCTGAAATGGAACAGGATGGAGAAATGATCTTAACCCCGAATAATTTTGTTAACGCCATCCAAGACGTCCCGGTTAAGTTTAATCCAGAAAAATAGTCCTTGATTATGAAATCTCATCATATTTTATGTTTGTTTTGTTATTCGCTTAGCCTTGCAGCAGCAGCAGTTAGTCTTAGTGCAACCGATTCATTTGGATTGCATTTATGGGTTGATATTGTCATTGCGCATGTTGTTAGCACTTTAGTAATTTTTCTATTCAGTACCTTCTATTCTAATTCTAGCTTGTATGATCCTTACTGGTCTGTAGCGCCAGTTCCTATTTACTTTTTCATTGCTTTATCTGATGAAAGCGGGATTAACCTAGAACGTATTTTTCTGGCAGGTATTCCGATTAGTTACTGGGCATTCAGATTGACTCATAATTGGTTGCGCACTTGGCCAGGTTTATCCAAAGAAGATTTTAGATATGTGAATCTGTACGAAACTTTTGGATCTTTCAAATGGTTCATAAATCTTTTTGGGATTCATCTTTTTCCTACTTTGATTGTAAATTTGTGTTTGTTCCCTTTATATTTTTATTTTATTGAAAACTCAGCAGATGTAACTTCATTTGATTATTTAATATGTTTGTTTACTCTCTCTATGGTTTTACTTGAACAGATATCTGATGAACAAATGCATATTTTTAAAGCGAATAATGAGAATAAAGGGAAGACCATGAATGAGGGTTTATGGAAATATTCTCGTCATCCAAACTACCTTGGCGAAGTAGGTTTTTGGTTTGGATTATGTGGTTTTGGGTTAATCGGTACAAATGGTTCTGTTTTTCTTTTGATTTGCCCTATAGCCATGTTATTAATGTTTATGTTTGCATCTATTCCAATGATGGATAATAGAAGCCTGGAAAATAGACCTGATTATGCAGATTATATGAAAAAAACTTCCTCTTTAATGCTTTTTCCAAGCAAAAAATGACGACTCATCAATTAGTAATGCTGGTTTGGAGCTTGGTAGGCCTGTCAGTATTTATTTATTTATTTTATCAAACAGCACCTTACGGAAGACATCAAGAAAAAGGGTGGGGCTTTGAAATAAGCTCTCGATGGGGTTGGATCCTTATGGAATCTCCAGCTTTCTATTTAATGTTAATTTTCTTGATTTTGAATTTTTCAAATAGTTCAAATTTTTCAATTTTTGCTGCTATCTTATTTATGATTCATTACTTTAACCGAAGTTTCATTTGGCCAATTAGAGCAAGAATAAAAAATAAGAGCATGCCAGTGACTATAGCTTTATCTGCTTTTTTATTTAATTTTGTTAATGTTTATATCCAAGGAACTTGGCTGTTTTATATATCAGACTATGCAACTAGCCATTTTTATTCTGTTCCATTTTTCTTGGGTCTTAGTCTTTTTTTTATTGGAATGTTTATAAACATTAAATCAGATGAAATTTTATTCTCTTTAAGAAAGAAAAATGAGGGATATCAAGTTCCAAAAGGGTTCATGTATAAATATGTATCTTGTCCGAATTATTTTGGTGAGTTTATAGAATGGTTAGGGTGGGCAATAATGACATTTAGCACAGCCGGTTTTGTATTTTTTTTCTGGACAGTAGCTAATTTACTTCCAAGAGCTGTTGCTAACCACAAATGGTACAAAGATAACTTTGAAGATTATCCTAAAGATAGAAAAGCTGTAATTCCTAAACTTTTATAGTCTTTCTTCTATTTTGTCTATTCTCTTTTCTAGTTCAGAGATCTTCTTGAGAATCTCATTGATCTCATCACTTTTAGCAAAACCAGCGCCTTGAATATATTTTTCTAATGCAGGTTTTAGGATTTTTTCTATATTTTTGATGTCTTTTGCAATAGTAAAAGGATTCATAATTTTTGTAAGTTAATTGTTATAATTTTAACATTCGAAGGGAGAAATGGATTTAACAACAAAAGTTATTTTGATTGTCTTATTTGTGTTTTTTGCAACACTTTCCCTTTTTTTTATTATTGATCCTAATTTGATTAGCATTTTTCCCGGTGCGGGTTTTACCGAGCAGGAAATGTACGAGTGGAGATTACGAACAATCATTCCTTCTCTTTATCTTACAATTTGTTATTTCATTTACAGATTTTTTGCAGGAAAAAATCCAACCTCAACTTTGTGGCCCATTTATATTGTGATAACTTCATTTGCAATTACCCAGTTTATAGCTTTTTTCTTCATGGGAATTTCAATAACTCAAGTCGTCTGCTTTCTAATAACAATCGCCACAGCTTTTGCTCTTAGAATGGCTGACTTAAAAAGAAGCAGGCAAATAATAGGTAGATTCTAGCAGTGTCTTCTCAGGCTCAAGGACTTCTCTGTCAATATTTATCCGAGGATATGTCTGGCATAAATTTAGGAACTTTAGACCTACCAGAAATCGAAAATGATTTAGTAAAAATAAAAATATCACACGCTTCATTAAATTTTCCAGATTGGTTGATGTCCCAAGGAAAATATCAAAGAAAACCAGAACTACCATTTTTCTTAGGTATGGAAGGCTCTGGAATTATTGAATCTATTGGTCCGGATGCAAAAGAGTTACAAATTGGTGATGAAGTAATGTTTGGCGGTTGGGGACATGGGGCAATGGCCAACTATATTGTTTTACCTGCATCCAAAATAACAAAGAAACCTGGTGCTTTAAACATGGCAGAAGCAGCTGCTTTTGCCACTGCTTATACTACTGCATATGTCTCATTGATTAGGAGAGGGCAGATGAAACCCGATGATGTAGTTCTCATTCATGGTTCATCAGGTGGAGTTGGTATGGCTGCTGTTCAACTTGCAAAAATGTTTGGCAATAGGGTGATTGCAACGGGAACATCTGATGAGAAACTCCAAATTGTTAAATCATGGGGGGCAGATCATGTCTTGAATACTTTGAAAGATGGCATTACTGCTTTTAGAGAAGAAGTTAAAGATCTAACTGATGGTAAAGGAGCTGATGTTATCTATGATCCAGTAGGAGGAGATGTTTTTGATGAGTCCATTCGTTGTATAAATTGGAATGGAAGATTATTAATTGTTGGTTTCACAAGCGGGAGATTGCCTAGCCTGCCAGTAAATATAGCCCTTATAAAAGGTTTTTCGGTAATTGGCGTCAGAGCTGGTGAATACGGTATTCGAGATCCTGAAAAGGGAGCAGAAACGAAAAAAATTATCCATGAACTTGCGGAGACAGGAAATTTAAAGCCACATATATGTAGAGAATTTAATCTAACTGATGCAAAAGATGCCTTGGTATATTTATCTGAAAGAAAATTAGTTGGAAAAGTGGTTATCAAAAATAATTTATGAATTACCTATCATCTAAGCTGTATGAGAAAAAATCATACGGTTACTTTGTCCTAGGAGTTTTAACTACCGTTTATAGTTTTAACTTCATCGACAGACAGCTTCTAGTAATTCTCCAAGAATCTATCAAGGCAGAAATGGGTTTATCTGATACTCAGCTAGGACTTTTGTCTGGTTTCTCTTTTGCAATATTTTATGTTTCCTTTGGTATCCCGTTAGCAAAATTAGCTGATACTTGGATAAGGAGAGATGTCATAGCCATTTCTTTAACTGTTTGGAGTTCGATGACTGCTGTTAGTGGATTTGCTCAAAATTTTATACATCTATTGCTAGCAAGAATTGGTGTTGCTATTGGAGAAGCTGGAGGCAGCCCTCCAGCACATGCTATGGTCTCTGATATTTTTAATCAGGAGCAAAGAGCGACAGCTTTGGCGATTTATTCAACCGGCATTAACATTGGAATATTATTTGGTTTTCTATTAGGTGGCTGGATAAATGAATTTTATGGATGGCGAACAGCATTCCTTGTTGTTGGACTTCCCGGGATAGCCCTAGCTATTTTCTTGAAATTAGCTGTAGCTGAGCCCAATAGAGGAATGGCTGAAGAAAAAGTTGACGATGGAAGTGCTCCAAAGCTTAAAGAGACTCTAAAGCATCTGTGGTCAAGAAAATCATTCAGACACTTATCTATAGCGTGCGGGATTCATGCTTTTGTTTCCTATGGGGCAGGTAATTTCCTTCCCTCATTATTTTTAAGATTGCATGATATTGAGACAGGAGAGTTGGGAACTTGGTTAGCATTAAGCTCAGTTGCAGGTGGAGTTGGAACCTTCATGGGAGGGTATCTTTCCGATAAATTAGGCAAGCAAGATCCTAGATGGTATCAATGGGTACCTGCTATAACTACACTTATCTATCTTCCCTTTACTTTATTTATATATTTAACAGACCAAACTTATTTAGCTTTGATGACCACTTTCATCACAGGTATGTTATTTAATGCTTATTTGGCACCAAATTTAGCAATAACTCACTCATTGGTTGGATTAAGAATGAGGGCAATGTCCTCCGCGATATTATTCTTTATTCTTAATTTCATTGGTTTAGGATTTGGTCCTATGGTTATTGGATTTGTTAGCGATATGATTAATCCAACTTACGGAATAGAGTCGATACGTTATGCATTACTTATAGTAATACCTATTTCAACAATATGGTCTGCCACTCATTATTTTATAGCTGCAAAGCATATTAGGAGCGATCTAGAATTAGCACCAAAATAAAATGCCAAAAAAAATATTAATATTCTTATCGATTGCTCTTTTTTTGTATCTATTTGATTGGTTTTTAAATAGTGATGACGAAAATATGATTTACGTTAGCGATAATGACATAGATTTTTTGGTATCGACTTGGAACGATCAAATGCAAAGACCTCCGAATGAAGAAGAACTTAAGACCATCATAGAAAACTTTATACAAAACGAAGTTTTATATCGAGAAGCTTTGAAGCTGAATTTAGACAGCGGAGATATCATTGTTAAAAGAAGACTAGTTCAAAAATTAGGTTTTTTAAAACAAGAAGAAGGAGTAAAAATTCCAAACGATAAGGAGTTAAAAGAATATTTTAATGAAAATAAAGTTGAGTTTAGGATTCCTAAGAAATTAAGTTTTAATCATATCTTTTTCTCAAAAGAATCTCGCTCATTAGAGGAAGTGAGACAATATCTAGTAAATAAAAATATAAAGAGTGATCCATTTTTATTAGGAAGAAATTTTTCTGATAAAACAATAAGACAAATACAGAGAGATTTTGGAGATAAATTTGCTGCTTCATTAGATCAATTAACAACTCTTAAAAACGATTTAATAATTGAATCTATTTATGGTTGGCACATAGTAAATGTATCTTACATTGAAAATTCATATCTACCTGAATTTAATTCCATCAGAGACAAACTTTTAGATGCCTACTTATTAGTAAAAAAGGATGAAGTCTTAAAAAAGTATACAGAGGAATTAATAAAGTCCTACGACGTATCGTTAAGTAAAAAATACAGTTTTGAGTAAATTAGTTCTTTATTTTTTTTTATTAGTTGTTGCGAGCTTTGAGGTTAGTTCTCATGAATTTACACCCGCACAACTTGAAATTACCCAAATTTCAGAATCTGACTATCTAGTTAACTGGAAATTTCCCTTAATTCAATCTACTAAATCAAGGATAAATTTTCCTGCATTTTGCTCGTCTGAAGATGATTTATTTCCGAAAAGAAGTGGAAAATACCTATTAGAAATAATTGAATTAAATTGTACACAATCGCTTAAAGGATCCACTTTAAATGTCACCAATATGTCATTTATGACTGATGTGATGGTAACAATTAGATTTATTAACGATGAAGTCTTTCAAGACTATATTACTTCAGAAAATAAAGATTTAGTCGTACCGAACGAAGTTGAATACTCTAACTTTTCATATTTATTTATGGGGTTTGAACATCTGCTGGGAGGGTATGATCATATCTTATTTGTTTTTGGCTTAGTTTTTCTAATTAGCGGTTGGTTTAATTTAATAAAAACAATTACATCCTTTACGATTGCTCATAGCATTACATTGGCGTTGTCATCCTTGGGTGTAGTTAAATTACCTCAAACTGCAACCGAAGCAGTGATTGCTTTAACAATAATATATTTAGCCTACGAAATTTTAGATAAAAAAGATTTAAGAAAAATTCCTTGGCATATTCCTTTTGGATTCGGTTTGATTCATGGATTTGGATTTGCAGGAGCTTTAATGGAAATAGGATTTTCAGGGCAAAGTTTATTTCAAACTTTATTGCTGTTTAATGTAGGCATTGAATTAGCCCAGCTGAGTTTGTTACCAATAATTTTCTTTTTAATTTTTCTCTTTACAAAAGTTAATTTAAAAAATGAATTTAAAACAATATCTGCTTTTGCCATAGGAGGCATAAGTTGTTATTGGTTTATTGAAAGAACTGTAAATTTATTTATTGTATAAAAAAGGAGATTCAAAAATCTCCTTTTTTAAAACACTTTTATTTAGTTTAATGGATTAGAATCTGGCTGAAACTCATAGTAACCGTCAACAGGTATCATTAAGTGAGCATAAGGAGTTCCTTTAAACATTTGGTAAGGTGCTCCTGTTGTGAAATCTGTAGGGAAATTTTCTATAGTTTTTGTGTCTTTCGGCATCAACATTAAGTGAGGCCCTGATTCGATAAAGTGTCCCATCATTTTAGCTTTATCGTGATCACCTCCATAGAAGCTTGAATTCATATTATCTTCTCCCATATCACCATTTAGCATCCAAATATAGGCATCTCTTTCCATATTAGGTTTACCGCCAGTCATATAAGCTTCGGCCCATTTGAAGCCTTCTTCATCAGCACAAAGGGTATTTCCGTGTTGAGGAGTTTCAAATCCGCCTTCAGGCATTTCTAATGTAGCGGTGCAGGTCCATCCATTAGATCCTTCTCGAATCACTTTACCGTCTCCTCCAACAATTGTTGCAAATTCCCCTATAAAATCAGGTGCGGCCTTACTGTAAGCCCAAATTTGCCACTCATCAGAATCATGAGACACGTTAGGCTCATCAGATGTTGAACTTGAACAAGAAATAAGAACTATAAAAAGTATGCTTAATAAATATTTCATAATTACTCCATTAATTTAGTTTGAAGGAGACGATTCAGGCTGATACTTATAGTAATCTCCCACAGGTACCATTAAATGAGCCCATTTTGAATCAGGAAACATAACGTAAGGTTCTCCTCGGGTAAAATCAGAAGTGAAGTTCTTTAAAGTATCAGGATCCTTTGGTACAACCATAAAGTGTGGACCAGATTCAATAAATTGTCCTGGTGTAGAATCACTTTTCGAAAGCACTCCTGGAACCAAATTATCTTCACCAACGTCTCCGTGTAGCATCCACATATAGCCATCTCTATCCATAATAGGGTCAACGTTATTCATAAAGGCTGCCATCCATTTCATTGCCTCAGTATCAGAACAGGTAGGCATCGCTTGATGCGGATTATCCCAACCAACTGAAGGAAAAGGCCTTGGATTTCCTGGCATACAAGTCCAACCGTTTGATCCTTCTCTTAAAATAGAACCATCACCACCGATGATCGTTGCATAGTCTCCAATATAACTTGGAGCAGCAGTGGAATAAGCCCAAATTTGCCATTCTGCAGAATTATGTGGAGCATTAGGCTCATCACTTACAGACTTAGAACAAGAGAGCACAAAAACGAAAAACATTAACGCTAAATATTTCATAATTCTCCTTTTGTTTCATATTTAAACCTTTTTTTTTAGTATTGAGAAGTTCAATTATAGTTTTTACAGAAAGTGTATAATCAAATTTCACACAAAGCGGGCATGGTATAATGGCTATTACTTCAGCCTTCCAAGCTGACGATGCGGGTTCGATTCCCGCTGCCCGCTCCACGAATTGATATGAATATTCAAAATAAAATAAAAGAAAAAATAGATCAAGAGAACATTCCTTTTGCATCCTTTGCGGTTACTAATGAACACGAAACAGTGTTTCTAGAGCACTATGGCAACCAACTAGAAGGAGAAGATAAACCACCTTCGAACAGTACTCTTTATAGAATTGCTTCGATGACAAAGCCTATTGTTACTTTTGCAGCACTAAAGTGTGTTGAACTAGGACTGATTGATTTAGATAAACCTGTTCATAATTTTCATTCAGATCTAAAAGATTTAGAGGTAGGAAAACTTCAAGATGGAAAAGTAATTTATGAAAGAGCCAATAAGGACATCACACTTCATCATTTGCTAGCGCATACTTCAGGATTTGCATATGATTTTCATGATCCTTTGCTTGCCCACCTTATCTTAGAAGAAAAGATTGCTCCTCTCACAGATAAAGAAGGAAAATTTATAAATGTTCCGCTTTCATACCATCCTGATTCTAGATGGGAATATGGTGTCGGTCTTGATTGGGTTGGAGTCATTTTAGAAAAATTATTGAATAAAAATTTAGAAGAGATTTGCAGGGAATTTGTTTTTGATCCTCTCGGGATGAACGATACCTCCTTCGATCCTGACTTTTTAGGAAAGGATAGATTGGCAGAGATGCACCTTATGGATAATGAAAATTTTATTCATTCAACTGGTCTTTTTGATGACTCTGTTCAGTCATTTTTTAGCGGTGGCGGTGGGATCCTTTCTAATCCATCAGATTATTGTAAATTTATGAGAATTTTCCTTTCAGATACAAATCCACTTTTATCTGATTCACTTACCTCTCTTATGACCACAAATCAAATCGGCGATTTAAATTATTCTTATCAACCTACGTTTAATCCTGTTTTGATTCATGGAAATGAATGGTTTCCGGAAATAAAGAAAAAATGGGGATACGGCTTTTTGATCAACGAAGAGGATATACCTGAGAGAAGAAAAAAAGGATCTTTATCATGGTCAGGTATTTTCAATACTTATTTCTGGATTGATCCACAATCAAAAATAGCAGGTACTGTAATGATGCAATTATCACCGCATTACGACGAAAAGTGCAAAGGTCTGCTAGAAGTAATGGAAAAAGCTGTTTATGAAGAGATGTAATTATTCTTTGAATAACTGATCAGCAACATAAGGGTTAGTTTTCTTTTCTTGACCAAATGTAGATAAAGGACCATGCCCTGGTACAAAGGTAGTATCGTCATCTAATTTCCAAAGTTTATTTCTAATGGAGTCTATAAGACTCTGAGTATTGCCTCTTGGTAGATCAGTACGTCCTATGGAACCTTGAAACAATACATCACCGACGATTGCAATTTTTGCATCAGCTTGGTGAAATACAACGTGGCCAGGAGTATGACCTGGACAGTGATATACATCAAAAGAAATTCCATCTAATTCAATTTTGTCCCCATCATCTAACCACCTATCGGGAAGGAAATTTTTTGTTCCAGGTACACCATACATTCTGCCTTGATCTTCTAAACCCATAATTAAGAATTCATCATCAGGATGAGGGCCTTCTATTTTTACATCGTGTTCTTGAGATAAATTAAAAGCACCCCCAGCATGATCTAAATGCCCATGAGTAAGAAAGATTTTTACTAGTTTTAAATTATTCTTTGATAAAAAATCATTGATTTTATCCAGATCACCACCGGGATCTGTGACTGCTGCATTTTTAGTATTTTCATTCCAAATAACACAACTGTTTTGCATTAGTGGAGTGACAGGGATAATTGCTACTTTTAGGTTTTCCATGATCTAATTATACATATGGAATATAAACATCTTAATGGAAATGGATTAAAAATTGGTGCAGCAATTGAAGGTGAGGGTCCTTTAATTGTTTTGGTTCACGGATGGCCTGAAAGTTGGTACAGCTGGAGACATCAAATACCTTTTCTAGCATCGCTAGGTTATAAAGTTGCCGCAATCGATGTCAGAGGATATGGTCAATCTGATAAGCCTTATGAAATTGCTGAATATTCGATGAAAAATTTAACTTCGGATGTTATTTCAGTAATTGAAGATCTTGGATACTCTGATGCAATACTATTCGGACATGACTGGGGTGCGCCTATAGTCTGGAATACTGCGGCTCTTTTCCCAGAAAAAATTTCTGGTGTTGGCGCATTATCAGTTCCTTACACAGGTAGAGGACCAATGTCTTCCATAGATTTATGGAAAATGCTGTATAAAGGAAAATTCTTCTATCAACTATATTTTCAAGAAGAAGGCGTAGCCGAGGAAGAATTTGAAAAGGATTTAAAAAATGCTTTAGAGCTTACATATTTTTCAAGCGACGGAAGAGGAATGTCTTTTTTAGCTGAAAATGCTGATAATCCTAAATATCAAAAAAATGTTAATTCAAAATTTTTGGATTGTCTGCCTGTATTTGACGATTATCCAGATTGGATAAACAAAGAAGAATTAATGTTCTTTGTAAAAGAATTTGAAAACTCTGGAATGAGAGGCCCTCTCAATAGATATCGTGCTCAAACTATTGATTATGAAGAATTAGTTGAGTTAGAAACTTCAAAAATATCTCAACCTTCTTGTTTTATTTCTGGAACTTTAGATCCCGTTGCATTTTTCTTAAAAAATTCAATTCAAGATGGGGCAGGGAAAGGGGCATTTCATGGTCCAACAGCTGAATCAATGACCAAAGAAATGCTAGAGAAGAGAAGTGATTTATATGAAGATCTACGAATCGTTAAATTTATCGATGGTGTGGGGCATTGGACGCAACAAGAAGCACCTGACACAGTGAATGAAAACTTCGAAAAGTTCTTGAAGGGTTTATAAGTTTAAGCTGTTAGTTTTTTATCTATTTGGAGGCTAAGTCTCTTTTTGTGATTTCGAGTCTCATCGTTAGACGATTGCCTTCTAAGCAGCTTTTGAATTTTTAATAGCTCACCAAATGCAGCAGATTGAGCAACTTCATCGTATTTTTTAAGGTTAGTGATGGATATGAGTTTATTAACATAAGTTGCTTGAAGATTCTGAGTAATAGTATCTATTTCTTTCATCTTTTCTCTTGGAAAGATTCCTTTTGTTAAGTCGCTCATCATCTCAGAAACGTTATAGTCATTTCCATAAAAAGAAGAATCCGTAATTCTTCTCAATACATCTTTATTGGTTAAATGATTAAGAATTCTTTTGTGACCGGAAAGAATGTAATCATGAAATTTAGGATCTTCGTTCTCATCATAAAAATCAAATCCTCTTCTTTCTCGTTGCATGTAAGCTGCGACTGACTCAAGAGGCTTTAATCCTTCACTGTTAAAAGCATATTTATTCAATGTATCCATAGCTTTTTTTTGTATTTTGTAAGGAACGGCTTCATAAGGTTTTTTTGCTGATTTTGTATTCGAAGGATGACGAGTGACATAGACACCCCCGATCTGCCTAGATACGACATCCATACTGGTAATAATTTGTCTCATCAATATAAAATAAGATTGATATACAGATTCCCAAGTATCTGATTTGGATTTAATTTTTTCTACTATTCCTGGCATTATTTCCTGAACAAGCTTGTATCTACCGATAGCATATTCAACTGGATCATCACTCATATCACCTATATTTACTCTTGGATCAATTCCTCTGCCAGGTGATCTCATATCGTCAGCATCATTGCCAAAAAAATGACCTTTCTCTTGCGACCTGTTTAATATGTTCTGTATTTCTACTTCGGATAAATTTGGGGTATAAGCAAACTCGATTGCCCATTGGTCGTAAAGACCAGGTTTTATATCAGAAAACTGTCCTTGTTCCACGCCTGGAGGTGCAATGTTGATTGCATGATAATCCATAACTGAGGCAGATAGTCCTTCTTCATAAGTTATTTCTGGATTATGAACATCTTCATTGTTGTGCAGAGTCGTTGCTCCCATATTATGGTTAAGTCCGAGAGTATGGCCAACCTCATGAAGTATTAACATAGTTAATTCTTCTTCAAATAACTTATCGGTATCTTCAAGTGAGAAGTTCATTGAATCAGCAACCAAATTACCAAAAATTCTTTGTTCGTTTCTCATGGATGAGAAATTACATCGTTCAGATGAAATTTCAGAAGATAGAAATATATCTTCGTATCTCATTCTATTGGTTAGAAAAATCCATTCCAACATAATATCCGCAGATAAAATTTCTCCAGTTCTAGGATTTGAAAAACTAGGCCCGTAACCCCCAAACGGTGGGTTGGGTGATGAAGTCCACCTTAATACGTTATATCTGATATCACCTGCATCCCAATCAGCATCATCTGGTTGAATATCAACTTCGATTGCATCAATAAAACCAGCTTTTTCAAAAGCTATGTTCCATGCGAGTACAGCTTTTTTTATCAGAGGTCTTAATTCATTAGGAGTGGTATTTTCCAACCAAAATTTTATAGGTTTGATTGGTTTTGATTTAGCAGAATCAGGATTTTGTTTTTGAAGGTTCCATTTCTGAACCAAGTCTCTATAAGGAGTAATTTCTGTGGAACTTAAATCTGTTACTCTGTCTGTAAAATAACCTATTCTCGGATCCTCGAAACGTATTTCAAACCCATTATCTTGAGGCATTTCAAGAAATGTATATCTTAATTTCACCGATGTATTTCTTAATGATTCATAGCTTGCAGGATTTGAAAAAACATAATCAACTTCAAAATCAGTATTTTTTGGATAATTGTAAATTTTGGAAATAGCGGTCTTAGATCTTGACAAGGATCCAACCTGAAAGCTATCTGAATCATAATCTCTTGGTTCAGATTTTAACTTGGTTAAATTATCACTTTTCAATAATTTAGTGATATCAATAAGATAAGTAGTTTCATCATCATTTTTGTGAGTAATCTCAAAATTTTCAATAACTGAATCGCTTATATTAGATTGAGATTGCCTACTAAGTTCTGAATTAGGATCAAAATAAAATCCCGTATTCACTCTTATAAGATTTAAGCTATTAAATTGCTTTTCAAATTTAATAACTGCTTGATCTATATGACTCCCTTTGAACAGTCCTGCTTCGACGGTCCCATTGATAATATGAGCAAAATAAATAAATTCTTTTGAGATATCTTCATCACTCAATTCTAAGTAAGTATTTCCATTTTCTGGGTCTTGATAGCTTTTTAGCAAGCCTTCATAAAAAATAAATTCTTCAACAAATTCTGAGATGAGTTCTCTATCGTCTTTTTTTGACTCTTCTTTAGCTTCCTCTTCATTTGAACCATCTTCTGATTCATCTGCAATGATCTCAAAGGACAAAAGTAGACTCAAAAAAACTAGTAAAATTTTAATCTTCATAAACACCAACAGGGTGGCTATTATAGACTCACTAACTATAATTTTTAATTAAATCTTTATTCCATGAAAAATCTAAATCGATTACTTGATCTAGCTAAAATTGTATTGAATGAAATCTTTGATTATCTAGTTTCATATTTTGGTGTAAAAAAATTCAAGGTTGATACCGTTAAAGACCTTGTTTTAGTTAAAGATAATAAAAATAATCCGCAAGCTATTTTAGATACGATAGATCATTTTGGATGGAATAGAGCTTTTTTGATGAATATTGGTGATGAAAAGGGTCTTCTACTTGAAAATGCAATTAAAGAAAAAAAACCTAACAATTGTTTGGAACTAGGAGTCTACTTAGGATATTCGTCTATCAGGATTTTAAGAAATCTTAAAGAAAACTCGATGCTAACTTCGATAGAGGCTAGTAATAAATACTATGAAATATCTCAAGAAATTGTTTCTCATTCTGGCCTCGGCGATCAATGGATACCATTAAAGGGCAAGGCAAAAAATGTTATTCCTCTCTTAAAAGAAAAATACGATTTTGTATTTTTAGATCATTGGAAGGATGAATATTTATCCGACTTAAGAGCGTTACAATGCTTGGAATTGCTTAATGATGAGGCTGTAATATTTGCCGACAATGTTGTTTTATTCAATATGGAAGATTATTTATCTTATGTTAGAGATTCATCAGTTTTTAAGAGTAAATTTGTACCTACAAAGAGAGAATATTCAAAGACTCAGCCAGACGGAATAGAGATTTCAATATTTAAAAAAGATGACTAATCTAAAATTAGATCTGCATGGGTTTCGTCACCATGAAGTTCCTTTAAAGGTTGAAAATTTTTTATATATTAACCAAGAGAATATGCCCATCCTAATAATCTGTGGTAACAGCCAAAAGATGATATCCATAGTAAAAGATGTTCTTGAAGATATAGATTGTACTTTTGAGGTAGGTTCTGGGATAAACTATGGGTGTATTATTGTTCGTAAAATCTAACCATGCCTAACTTTGACCTAGTCCTTAGAAACTGTAACTTAATTAATGAGAATTCAATATCACAAGTTGACATTGCTATTAAAGATAAAAGAATAGAAAAAATTTCTTCCTCGATTACCGAAAAAGCTAAAAAAGAAATTGATATTAATGGGAAAAATGTTGCGCCCGGAGTAATTGACGACCAAGTACATTTTAGAGAGCCAGGATTAACTCAAAAAGGTGAAATTAAAACTGAATCATTAGCAGCGCTTTACGGTGGTATCACTTCGACCATGGATATGCCAAATGTATCTCCAGCAAGCACTACTTTAGATTTATTAGAGGTAAGGTTTCAATTAGCTAAAGAAAAAAGTTGGACAAATTACTCTTTTTATCTAGGAGCTACACCGGATAACATTGATGAAATAAAAAAAGCTAACCCAAAAGATATTTGTGGACTAAAAATTTTTATGGGGTCATCAACAGGTGATTTATTAGTTAATGATGATGATGCGCTAGATTTAATTTTCAAAGAGTCACCTATATTGATTGTCACTCATTGTGAGGATAATAAAACGATAGAAAATAATCTAGAAAAAATATCAGCTCAGCGTAAGGGTAAATTATCTCCTCCAGATCATGCTCTTATCAGAGATGAGTTGGCTTGTTATATATCCTCTGAAAAAGCAACAAGTTTGGCAAAAAAATACTCTGCAGATTTACACGTCCTTCATCTGACTACTGAGAGAGAGATTGAACTCTTTGAAGCCAAACCAACCAAAGATAAAAAGATTACGACAGAAGCTTGTATTCATCATCTTATTTTTACTTCCGATGACTATGAAGAATGGGGAAATTTCATCAAATGTAATCCTTCAATTAAGGCTCCTAACAACAGAGAAGCATTGAGACAGGCATTAAAGAATAATCAAATTGATATTATTGCAACAGATCATGCACCACACACCAGAGATGAAAAATCTTTACCTTATTCAGAAGCTCCTGCTGGAATTCCCTTAATTCAACATAGTTTTCAACTAATGCTGGAATTAGCTAATAAAGGTATTTTTACAATTGAAGAGGTAATTAAATTTGCATCTCATAACACAGCCGATAGATTTAAAATTATCGATAGAGGGTATGTAAGGGAAGGATATTTTGCAGATTTGGTCGTTTTTGAAACTGGAATAAAACACACAGTTACAAACGAAGAACAAAAATCTAAATGCGGATGGACTCCTTTTGAAGGTTGGGAATTAAGTTCAAAAGTTAACTCAACTATAGTGAATGGTAATGTTTTGCTTGAAGATGGAGAGCTTCATCCAGAAAGAAGATCTAGCGAGAGGTTAGTTTTTAACAAATAATTATTTTTTATCTAAATTCTCTCGATATTCTGCTTCAACATTTTCCCTGAATTCAGAATTTTGAATATAAAGACCAAGTATCCCTGAAAGGATTCCCAAGATGGCAATTAAACCAAAGAAAACAACTAAATTTCTTACTATTTCAGAGTCTTTCATATTTTGTGACATACTAATTCTCGACAGATTTTTTGAAAACCCATTTTATGTTGAGATACTTATTAAATAAAGAAAGATTTTCATGGGCTTTATACGATTGGGCTAATAGCGCTTTCTGGACAACAGTTGTAGCAGGTTTCTTTCCGATTTTTTTTAAATCATATTGGGCATCAGAACTTGATGGACCTTCAAGCTCAGCAGTCCTAGGAAGTACGAATTCAATTGCAGGATTTTGTATCGTTTTGATGGCTCCAATTCTAGGAACAATTGCAGACAAGGCAGGGGCAAAAAAAAACTTTCTAGTTTTCTTTGCTCTCTTGGGAATAATTGCAACAGGTTCTTTCTTCTTCATACCAAGTGGTTATTGGATTGTTGCTTCAATTTTATTTGGAATTTCACTGCTAGGAGCATCAGGATCTAATATTTTTTATGATTCACTGATTGTTAACGTAAGCGACGAGAATAATAGAAACATTGTTTCAGGTTTTGGTTATGGCTTGGGTTACTTAGGCGGAGGAATACTCTTTGTATTTAATGTTTTATTTTATTTGTATCCTTCTTGGTTTGGATTTGAAAATGAAGTTCAAGCTATATTGGTAAGTTTCCTTACCGTATCTATATGGTGGTTTATTTTTACAATACCTCTTTTTACTAATGTTCAAGAACAAAAACCATCTATCAAAACGGATCATTTAATAACCTCTTCTTTTAAGGAACTCGTCAATACAATTTCCAATATTTCAAAGTATAAAAATATTACAATTTTTCTAATCGCTTACTGGTTGTATATTGACGGCGTAGATACGATTACTCGAATGTCTGTTGCTTACGGATCAGATATTGGTTTAGAAGCTTCAACAATGATTACTGCCCTAATAGTAGTTCAATTTATTGCTTTCCCTTCTGCAATAATTTACGGATACCTCGCAGAACGTTACGGACAATTTTTATTTCTGGCTGTTGGCATTGTTGCCTACATATTGATCACTATCAATTCTTACTTTATGGAAACAGCTAGAGATTTTTATACTTTAGCAGTCGCAATTGGTTTAGTTCAGGGCGGAGTTCAGTCTGTTAGTAGGGCAATATTCAGCAAAATGGTTCCACCTGATAAAGTGGCAGAGTTTTTTGGTTTTTACAATTTCGTAGGAAAAAGTGCTGTTGTTTTCGGTCCTGCATTAGTTGGATGGGTTGCTTACTTGACCGGAGACCCAAGAAATGGAATTTTTAGTCTTCTTGCTCTATTTATACCTGGACTGATTGTTTTATTGCTTGTACCGAAATCAAAATAAATTTGCTTTTGAGCATACTTTTTTAAGTAATGCAGCATCATCAGTCATTATTCCATCAACATTCATACTAATTAAAGATTCCATGGTTTCTTGAGAATTGATAGTCCAAACATGAATTTTAAGGTCCTTTGAGTGAGCAGTTTTAATTAAATTATTATCTAGAACCTTAATCCCTTTCCAATGAAGAGGTATTTGGATACAGTCAACTGTACTAATTAGGTATTTAAATAATTTTAAAAAGATAACATCTAGAATCCCCATTGAAATGCAGGCTTGATTTCTTATCTTTTTAAATGCTCTTAATCTTTTCGTGTCAAATGAAGCAATGCATATTCTGTCATAAGCGTTATGACTATCAATGATTTTTGCGACTTTATTGACAAGACCGTTAATTTTTAGATCTACATTAAACTTAGTTTCAGGAAATTGCTCCATTACTTCGCTTAATCTTGGAATATAGCCGCCTTTTTCAAGAGGAATATTTTTTAACTCTTCGTAAGTAAGATCGCTTATATTTTTATGTTCTCCTGAGACTCTATAAATACTTTCATCATGAAATGTCACAACTTCTCCATCCTTGGTCATTCTTAAATCAGTTTCGATATACTCATAGCCTAAATTAACGGCATCCTGGAAAGCTTCTAAGGTATTTTCAGTAAAGTTGACAGAATTACCTCTATGAACAAAAGGCTGAAATGATGAGCTGAAAAAAGAGTGCATTTTTATATATAATTTAAAAAATAGCATTTTTTGCCTTGAATAAAAACAAAAGAAAAGTTGGTTTAACAGAACTTGTTTTAAGAGATGGTCAGCAGTCGTTAATTGCAACTAGAATGAAACTCGATGATATGCTCGAGGTTGCAAAAAAAATGGATCAAGTTGGTTATTGGTCTATCGAAATGTGGGGTGGGGCGACATACGATTCTTGTCTGAGATATTTAAATGAAGACCCTTGGCATAGACTCAGGGAACTCAAGAAAATTTTCAAAAAAACAAAACTTCAAATGCTTATTAGGGGTAAAAATCTTGTTGGCTATAAACCATATTCTAATGAAGTAGTTGAAGCATTTGTTGAGAAAGCTTCTTTAAATGGTATTGATGTTTTTAGAACATTTGATGCACTGAATGATTTTTCAAATATTGAATTATCCATTAAGGAAGTTAAAAAAAATGGTAAGCATGCTCAAGGAGCAATGGCCTATACGGTGTCGCCTGTGCATACGTTGAATAGTTGGTTAGATTTAGCAAAACAAATTGAAGATGCTGGTGCGGATTCAGTGGCAATTAAGGATATGGCTGGGTTGTTAAAACCAAACGCTGCATTTGAGTTAGTTTCCAAACTAAAAGAAAATATTTCTATCCCCATACATATGCAAACTCATGCTACAACGGGATTTTCAACCGCAACAAATATGAAAGCCATAGAAGCCGGTATAGATAACATTGATACTTCTATTTCCTCTATGAGTATGACTTATGGACATACAGCCACAGAAACTATTGTTTCTATGTTTGATGATACAAAGTTTTTTTCTGATATTGATAAAGATTTATTTCCTGAATTATCTTCGCATTTTAAAAAAATTAGAAAAAAATATGAATTATTTGAAGGATCTTTGAAAGGCGTTGATGCAAGCATGTTAATTAATCAAGTCCCTGGAGGTATGCTTTCAAATTTAGAGTCACAACTAAGAGAAATGGATGCTGATGATAAATTTGAAGAAGTATTAAGTGAAATTCCAAGAGTTAGACAAGACCTAGGGTTTGTTCCATTAGTAACCCCCAGTTCTCAAATAGTTGGAGCACAAGCTTTGTTTAATGTTCTCGATGAAGAAAGATATAAACATCTAAATATTGAAACAGTAAACTTAATTTTAGGAAAATATGGAAAGGTTCCTGGAAAAATAAATAAGAACCTTTCTGAACTTGCAAAAAAAATTAAAATTGATGAACATAGCCAAGAAGACCTTGATACTGCTAAAACAAAACTAAAATCTTTTTGCAAAGAAAATAAAATAAAAGATTTTTCGCAAAGATTAGAAAATGTATTGAGTTATATTTTTTTTCCGAATGTAGTTGAAGATTTTTTTCTTAAGATAGGTTCAAAGAAAGAAACAGATTTAGAGCAGCTTCAAGAGGAGATTGGATTTGTGATTAGAGAATAAAAAAACCCTCTATAAAAGAGGGTTTTTTTAAATCTTTTCTGATTTACGGTGCGTAGCTGATAGTAAGAGTTACACCACTATCGTCCATAGTTCCATCCTCAGTTTCAAGATCGTAGTAGTATACGCCGATACCAAAATCACCACCTACTCCCCAGTCGTAACCGATGAGGAAGTCGTTACTTGTATCTTCGTAGTCACCATAAGAAACAGAGAAACTACCTGGACCAGCATCAATACCATAAGATATTTGCGCGTAGTCAGCAGCACTGTCCATTCCTGAAGCATAACTAATTCCAAAGCCATAGATGTCAAAACCTATGTAAGCTTCATCAAAATTAGCATCTGTTGCACCAGGATAAGTGTATGTAATGTATCCAACATCTAAAGAAATGTTGTCAGCAATATCAGTGCTGTATCCAAGGTAAACATCTAGTTCTAATTCAGTTAAATCGCTAGTAGCTGCATCACCAAATTGAACACTAGAACCCCAGGTTCCAATGTAGAAACCGCTATCGGTGGATAGATCAAAACCTCCACTTACAGCAGGGCCTCCTGCGCTTTGTGTCCATCCTCTCCAAATATAATCAGAAGTAAGGGCAATGTTTCCAGATACAGAAACAGCACTTGCTAGTGAAGATACTATTAGCAAAGGAAGGGCTATAACAAACGTTTGTAAATTTTTCATATAAGCTCCTTTAAGAGAAAAAACTATTAAACACTATAAATATTCACTTGAGTGCACTATTTGTAAGCATTTATAAGCCGCATCATACACTTTTGAAACATTTTTGTATAAAAAATGCTCCAAATGCTTACATCTTTTATTTCTATGTCAATAACCTTAGATTTCATTTTTTGATCCCTTTAAAAAAGTGGTTTATTAATGTTTAATACTCATCTCATGGAAGATATAAAGTACAAAGCATTCTTGACACAAGAAACAGATTCCGGTTTTAGCAATTCAATTGAAAATCTTTCTACTGTTAACCTCGAGGAAAATGATTTACTTATAAAAGTATCTTATTCATCTTTAAATTATAAAGATGCCCTTTCCGCATCAGGTAACAAAGGTGTAACAAGAAACTATCCTCATACTCCAGGTATAGATGCTGTTGGTGAAGTAGTTGAAAGTAATTCATCTGACTTCAATGAGGGAGATAAGATTATTGTTACCGGCTATGATCTTGGAATGAATACATATGGAGGCTTTGGTCAATATATTTCAATTCCAGCTACTTGGGCTATATCTCTTCCCAATAAATTAAGCGAAGCTGAAGCAATGTCGATTGGAACTGCCGGACTAACAGCAGGCTTATGTGTAAGAAAATTACTTCAAAATGACTTAACTCCAGATTCTGGAGATGTCTTGGTTACTGGGGCGTCTGGAGGAGTTGGCTCAGTAGCTATTATGATTTTATCTAAATTGGGGTTTAAGGTTACTGCATTAACTGGAAAAAAAGATCAAACTGAATATCTTGAATCTTTAGGCGCATCTTCAATAATTATGAGGAGCGATATGGAAGAACAAGGAAAGCCTCTTCAAAAAGGGATTTATCAAGGCGGTGTCGATACTGTTGGCGGAAACATTTTATCAAATTTCATTAGCCAAACTTCTCAGAGAGGAGCGATAACTTGCTGCGGTAATGTCGCGAGCGATAAACTAGAAACAAGTGTTTTTCCTTTTATTCTCCGAGGAGTAACTTTGATAGGTATTGATTCTGCTGAATCTTTATTAGAAGTAAAAAAAGAAATTTGGAACAATTTTTCTAACGATTGGAAGATTGATTTAGAAAAAATTACAAAAGAGGTCTATCTTGAATCTTTATCTGACGAAGTTGAAAAGATTTTAAAAGGTAATCAGGTTGGAAGGATTAGAGTTAATTTAGGGTAAATTATGAACGATGAATTTTATGAGAAGAAAACTGATAAAGAAGATAGCAAATTTGATGCAATCGTATCTGTAGTTGTTATTTTAGCTGTAACAGCTGCGATTGTTCTTTATGTTTCATCTCAATAACCTAAAGGAGTAAATTAATGGAAGTTAAAGAATTATTGAAAGATTTAAGAATACCGGTCATCGGAGCGCCTTTGTTTACGGTTTCTTATCCAGAGCTTGTAATTGCGCAATGCAAAGCGGGTATTGTGGGAAGTTTTCCTGCTTTAAATGCAAGACCCGCCGAAGAATTAGAAAAGTGGTTTCAAAGGATTTCTGCAGAACTAGAACAACACACCAGAGATAACCCAGATTCACCAGCAGCCCCTTTTGCAGTTAATCAAATCTGCCATAAGTCTAACGATAGATTAGAACACGATGTTGAAGTATGTGTTGAATACAAAGTTCCAATGATAATTACAAGCCTCAGAGCTCCCAAATTCGTCGTAGATGCGATTCATAGTTATGGTGGAGTCGTCATGCATGATGTTATAAACATAAGACACGCAAAAAAAGCAATTGATGAGGGTGCTGATGGCTTGATATTAGTATGTGCCGGAGCTGGAGGACATGCTGGCACATTAAGCCCGTTTGCTTTGGTAAGTGAAGTCAGAGAATTTTTTGATGGACCCATAGCTTTATCAGGATCAATATCTCAAGGTTCTTCTGTTTTATCAGCTCAAGCGATGGGTGCTGATTTTGCCTACGTTGGTACAAGATTTATCGCAACTCAAGAAGCAAATGCTTCAGAAGGATATAAACAGATGATAGTTGAAAGTGCTGCTGACGATATTATGTACTCCTCAACATTTACTGGCGTGCATGGTAACTATTTAAAGCCTAGTGTAGTTAAAGCTGGATTAGATCCCGACAATCTACCAGTTTCTGGTAAAGATGATATGAATTTTGGTTCTTCTGGTTCAGCTATGAAAGATAATTCTTCGAAAGCATGGAAGGACATTTGGGGATCCGGTCAAGGTATTGGAACTATAAAAAATGCGCCCCCTGTTAAAGATGTTGTAGATCAAATGGTAGAAGAATATCAATCTATGAAAACAAAATTAGCTGTCTGAATAATTTTGAGTCAATAGAAATTGATCATAATCCATATGCATAATTGCTAGGGCATCATGGAAAGCTAGAACATTCATACTTTTTTTGATCATTTGAGAAGCTAAAGGAGACCTTGATTTAAACTTCTTAACCCATTTATTGATAATTTTAATTTTGTCACACTCATCAAACAGATCATCAAAAAAATTAAATTTACTTAAATCTTCCGTAGAATAATTAAGGCCAGAAATAACCATTTCTTTTGTTTTTGTGGATCCTACAATATTTTGAAGTAAAGGTAGTCCAAGCCAATTTAGATTCATCCCTAAGACAATTTCTGGATAACCAATAATTGTATCTTTATTGCCTATCCTGAAATCGCAAGCTGTTGCGATTACTGCGGCACCCCCTAAAGTATAGCCATTAGTGACACAGATAGTTATTTGAGGAGTAGAGAGAATGGCTTCTATGCATTCTTTACCATAATTCCTTTGCCATCTTTCTAAGTTACTTTTTATCTTTAGTTTTTCTTTTATATCTGCTCCAGCAGAAAAATTATTTTCATTGGAATGAAGAACTATGATTTTAATTTTCCTGTTCTGTGAAGCTTCTAAAAAGACTTTTTTTAATTCATCAAGAGTTTTTGTGTTAAGAGCATTCATAGACTTTTTTCGAGTTAACTCAATATAGAAAACACCGCTTTTGAGTTTAGTTTCTAAATATTTATATTTATTCATAAAGTGAAGACTATGAGGAAGATTTAAATATTATTTTCCTCTATGAATTTTTGAGCATCTAAAGCTGCCATACATCCAAAACCTGCAGAAGTGATAGCTTGCCTATAAACTGAATCTGCAACATCACCAGCCGCAAATACTCCTGGCACAGAAGTTCCTGTTACATTTCCTTTTAAGCCAGTGTTGATGATTATGTATCCATCTTTCATGTCTATTTGATCTTTAAAAATTTCAGTGTTCGGGTTATGGCCAATTGCTATAAAAACTCCTTTCACATTTATATCATCATGATTACTGAGATTTAAATGAGTGACTACATTACCATCGCCTTTTATTTCAATTAGTTCATTATTCCAAACTAAATTTATTTTTCCTTCATCAGCTTTTTCAAAGATTCTATCTTGAAGAATTTTTTCTGCTCTCAAGCTATCCCTTCTGTGTATAAGATGCACTTTTTTACATAAATTTGTTAAATATAAAGCCTCTTCTGCAGCAGTATTTCCTCCTCCAACAACAGCTACTTCCTCATCCTTATAAAAAAAACCATCACAAGTAGCGCATGCACTTACTCCCTTCCCTAAATACTTATCTTCAGATGGAAGACCAAGATATTTTGCTGATGCTCCGGTGCTAATGATTAAAGATTTACATGAATACTTATTCATTCCTTCTAAGATTTTTATCTCGCCACTCAAATCAACTTTTTCGATTTGGTCATTAACTATATTGACGCCATATTTTTCAGCATGATTCTGCATTCTAATCATCAAGTCAGGACCCTGAAGATCTTCATAATCTCCCGGCCAGTTTTCTACATCGGTTGTTGTCGTAAGTTGGCCACCAACTTCAAATCCTGTAATTAATGTTGGATTTAGGCCTGCACGAGCTGCATAAATACTCGCACTGTAACCAGCTGGTCCCGAACCTAATATTATTAATTTCTGATTGTTATCCATAATGATTTTCTATCTTTAAAAATGTTAAAATACCTAAAAACTAGTGAACAAACGCAAATCAAATAAAAGATCTTTTAACGGATTCAATTCTATATCTTTAAGCCCATCAATAAAAACTTACTTAGTTGATGCTTTTATACTTTTTTTGCTTTTAATAGCTATTATAAGCACAATCTCACTGGCTTCGTTTACAAGAGAAGATGCAGCTTGGACAACACAAAACATCGTAGGTGAAACTTCATATCAAAATGCAATTGGATTGATTGGAGCATGGATTAGTGATCTTCTTTATTCTTTTTTTGGTGTCGTAGCTTGGATAGTTCCTTCTTTATTTTATTTAGTTGCTTTTGCCTATTTGTTTAACAAAGAGACCAAAGAGATAGTAACTCAATCCTCTTGGGTAAGATTTTTTGTTGCCATGCCATTTGGATTAGTGCTGATAGCTGTTTCTTCAAGCGCCCTTGTAGCAATTCATTTCAATTTTGGAGAAAATTATTTTCCTCAAGGCTCCGAAGGAATTTTAGGAAAAATTACTTCTTCTCCATTAATTTTGTATTTAAATAAAGTTGGCGCAACTATCTTTGTAGTATTTTTATTTCTATTGGGGATCACAGCTTTTTTTAAGATAAATTGGAAAAATTTTATATCCAATTTTTTAGACTTTATTGTTAACTCTTCTTTTTATATCAAACAATCTTCACTGTCTTTTAGAGAAAACGTTCAAACTTTTTTAGATAAAAGAAAAGAAAAAAATAGCAGACAAAAATTTCTGGATGAGCACAAAGCAAAGATCAACGAAATGCCAGAACCTAAAATTGTTCCCGCAGAGAAAAAAGTTGAAGAAGGGAAAAAAGTTCATAAAGAAAAACAGCAGGAATTATTTAAGGATCCTGCTCCAGGCGATATGCCTAAAATTGGATTACTTGATGAAAAAGAGACTATTGGAAAAGAAATTTCATCAAAGGAGAAATATGAACTCGAAATCTTAAAAGAGGCATTAATTACTAAGTTGGCTGAATTCAAAATTACTGGACCTGAAGGTGAATATGCAGTTGTCAAAGAGACTATGCGTGGTCCAGTTGTAACAAGGTTTGAAGTAGAACTGCCAAAAGGTATTAAGGTTTCACAAGTTTCTAATTTGAATAAGGATTTAGCCAGATCTCTTGGTGTTGGAAGCATAAGAATTGTTGAAGTAATAGAAGGTCGGGAAACAATTGGTATTGAGGTTCCTAACTCAGAAAGAGAGAATGTCTTGCTGAGCGAGATAATTGCCTCAAAATTATTTGAAGATGCAAAAAGCTCTGTATCTTTGGCTTTTGGTAAAAACATTGAAGGTGTTCCGGTAGTTGAAGATCTTGCTGGACTTCCACATATGTTAGTTGCGGGAACAACAGGTTCCGGAAAGTCAGTTGCATTAAATTCCATGTTGATGAGCATCCTTTATAAAGCAACTCCCGATCAAGTTAAATTCGTTCTCATTGACCCTAAAATGCTTGAATTATCTGTTTACGAAGATTTGCCTCATTTACTATGCCCAGTTATCACCGACATGTCTGAGGCAGCTAATGGTCTCAGATGGTGTGTAAATGAAATGGAAAAAAGATACCGACTAATGGCATCACTTTCTGTAAGAAATCTAAACGGTCTAAACTCAAAAATAAGAAAAGCTAGAGAGGATGGTGAGCCTTTAAGGGATCCTCTGTGGAAAAGACACCCAGAAAAAGAAGATGATAATCCTCCTGAATTAGAAGAACTTCCTTTAATAGTAATTGCAGTCGATGAATTAGCTGACCTAATGATGGTGGTTGGAAAAAAAGTAGAACATCTAATTGCACGCCTTGCTCAAAAAGCTAGAGCAGCAGGGATTCATATGCTTCTTGCAACACAAAGACCCTCTGTTGATGTAATTACCGGTTTAATTAAGGCAAATATCTCTGCAAGGATGGCTTTTAATGTTGCCTCTTCAATGGATTCAAGAGTTGTATTAGATCAAGTAGGCGCTGAACAACTTCTTGGAAAAGGGGATATGCTCTACATAGGTTCTGGTACATCGATTCCTTTGAGAGTTCATGGTGCGTATGTAGGCGAGGAAGAAATTATTAGAGTGGTTGAGGATTGGAAGAACAGAGAATCTGTTAGCTATTTAGAAGAAGTCACTAAATCTCCAGAATCTTCTGAAGGACCAAATGGCGAATCCGATGAAGAGAAAGATGAGTTTTATGATCAGGCAGTTGCATTTGTTATAGATTCTAGAAGAGCATCTATATCAGCTGTCCAAAGAAAATTTAGAATAGGTTACAACAGAGCAGCAAGATTAATAGAAACGATGGAAAGCGCAGGAATTGTCAGTGAAATGAACTCCAATGGGAACAGAGAAGTTTTATCTCAAAAAGTTGAACTTGATTAAATCATCTATATTTTTGTTTTTAATTTTAAATTCTTTTAGTTTAGTAGCGTGCGATATTTCAAAAATACAATTATTTTTGGATGAAAATATAACTTTCCAAGTAAAGTATGAGCAGAATTTTAATGATTCATCAGATCTTATTGCAGGCAATATTTACAGAGATTATGCAAAGATAAAGGTCTCATCTTCAGCCCCCAAAGAGGAATTAATAATCAATAAGAATAAGATTTTTAGGCATGATCTTGAAATGGATCAATTAATAATAGAAGAATCTGATGAATCGAAAAATCAATCACCAGCATTTTTATTGTTTAACGAGCCAAATTTAATTTGTGGTTTTTTTTCTGAAGCAAATTGCTCTGATAGAACTTGCTCATATTCTGATCCGTTTGATAATTTTTATCTAAAAAATATAAAGATTGATTTTGGAAATAAAAAAATAAAAAAAATAGTTTACGAGGATCTATTTGAAAGAATATCAACTATAAATTTATTTAAATATGAAAAATTAGATAAAAAGGTATCATTTGAACCAGAACTTTCAGACAAAACAGAAAAAATTTTTCTTAATTAAGCATGTTAGATAAAAAACTTTTAATCAATTCACCGGAATTAATTAAAAAAAATTTATCTTCGAGAGGTTACGTTCTGAATATTGATAAATGGAATAAGCTCGAAGAAGAAAGAAAAATAGCTCAAGTTAATTTGGAAACTAACCAAGAAAGTTTGAATAAATTATCAAAAGAAATTTCTTCGTCTAAGGATAATGATGATTTAAAAGATCAGGCTTCATCTTTATCAACACTCGTTAAACAAGATAAGGAAATACTTCAATCTATTCAACATAATATTGACGAGTTTCTTATGAACATACCTAACCTTTTGGATGAGTCTGTTCCTCTTGGAGAAGATGAAACGTCAAATCAAATTATTGAGGAAGTTGGTAATATTCCTGAATTTTCTTTTGAGCCCAAGTCCCATTCTGTCTTTATTGAAAAAACTGATCAGGGTAGGGGAGTAAAAATTGCCAAAAGTCGTTTTACAGTTTTAAGTGGAGAATTAGCAAAATTACACAGAGTAATTGGACAGTTTATGATTGATACCCATGCAAATATTCATGGTTATGAGGAACTGTATGTTCCTTATATCGTAAATAAGTCTTCATTAATCGGTACAGGGCAACTTCCTAAATTTGAAGAAGACTTATTCAAGCTAACTGAAACTCCTGATCTTTATTTAGCTCCAACAGCGGAAGTTCCTGTTACTAATCTTCATAGGGATGAAAAACTTAAATTGGAGCAACTACCTCTCAAATACGTCTGCCATTCACCTTGTTTTAGAAGTGAGGCTGGCAGCTACGGCAAAGATACGAAAGGTCTAATAAGACAACACCAATTCGATAAAGTTGAACTTGTTAAGATCTGTCATCCTGATAAATCCGAAGATGAGCATAAAAAATTAATAGAGGATGCAAGTAAAATCCTTGAGTTACTTGAGTTACCTTATAGAAAAGTCATCCTATCATCAGGTGATACTGGATTTTCTGCTGCAAAAACAGTAGATCTGGAAGTTTGGTTTCCAAGTCAGAATACCTATAGAGAAATATCATCTTGTTCAAATTTTACTGATTTTCAATCGAGAAGAGCTAATTTAAAATATAAAGCTGACAAAGGTAATGAGTTTTGTCATACATTAAATGGCTCTGGACTAGCAATTGGAAGAACTCTTGCTTCGATACTTGAAAATTATCAAACAGAAGACGGAAATTTCTTATATCCTGAAGTTCTTAAAAAATATATTTAATATAATTAAAAAATTAACCTAAAAATTTTCTAAGTTGTAACATAGCTATATAAATTTTTAATTAGAATTCATCATTATTTAAAGGAGCGAATAAACATGATCCCCAAAAATTTAATTAAATTATTTCTAATAGCTTTTTTGAGCAGTTTTCTATTTGCCGTTGAAACAACATCAAACTTTAAGGGTGTTGTAACCGATCTATCTGGTAATGCTTTAGAAGATGCTGAAATAACTATTGTTAATAATTCCACAAATAAGTCGAGCACCACCTCTAGTAATGAAGCTGGTGTTTTTGTGTTAACAAACCTTGCAGTTGGAGGTCCTTATACTGTAACTGTAACCTCAAGTGTAGGCTCACAGATTTATCAAGATGTTTTCTTAAATCTTGGTCAAACTTTATCTCTAAATGTTGTGCTGTCTGACTTCGAGTCTCTTGTTGTAACAGGAGAACAGTTAGCTCAAGCGCAGGTTGCTTTAGGTCCAAATAAAGTATTTAACGCTGAGGACCTTGATGCTGCTGTAGCTTACGATAAAGACATAAAGGAAGTTCTTGCAGAAGATCCAAGACTCTACGTAGATATTACTTCATCTTCAGCATACAGAGGTCTGCAATGTAACGGACAAAACCCTAGATACAATACTTTTTCTATTGATGGGATACCAATGAATGATGGGTTTGGATTAAACAGCAATGGTTATCCTACAAATCGATTACCCTTTTCTTTCGATTCTATAAAACAGGTATCTGCTGAATTTGCTCCATTTGATGTCAAATATGGTGGTTTTTCAGCCTGTGTAATAAATGCAGTTACTAAATCTGGAACTAATGAGATAAGTGGAAGCGCTTACTATGAGTACGCAGGTGACGATTTAGTCGGTACTGAAATTGATGGTGTAAAAGGAAACATGGTGCCTTTTGAAGAGAATAAATATGGTTTTACTCTTGGCGGCCCAATTGTTCAAGATAAAGCTTTCTTTTTCATATCTGTAGAAAGATACGATGATGTTGATGTTGACCCTTTTGGACCACAGGGCTCTGGCGCTCCTTCAGAATTAGATTTTTTAAGTGCTGCAGATTTCGATAGAATTGTCAGTATTGCAAAAAATAAATATGGTTTTGATCCTGGATCAATTGGTGGTGCATTAGACAGTTACGATAATAAATTTCTTGCAAAATTTGATGTAGAAGCCGACGAAAATAATTCTTTATCAATTACATTTAATTACAATGATGGTTTTAACAACCAAGCATCAGATTCATCACCTAGTGAATTTGAATTTAGCAAGCACTTTTATGAAAGAGGTCATGAAATGCTTGCACTTAACTTAGAGCTTTACTCTCAAATCTCTAACAATTTAAGTAGTGAGTTAAGAGTAGGGTATAGAGATGTTGATAATAGACAAATAGGACTTGGTGGACCTTTTGGAGACTTCCAAATAGATGTTGTGAATCCAGCTAATAATTCTGAGGGAACTGTTTATTTGGGTGGTACGGATGACTCCAGACAAGCTAATAAAATGGATTATGCTACAACTATTCTTCAATTCTCCCTTGATCACTTAGTTGATAACCATCTTTTGACTTATGGAATTGAATTTGAAGATACAAATATTTTCAATTTATTCATGCAACATTCCCTAAATGGTGAATGGGACTTCTATGGAGGTATTGATGATTTTGATGCAGGTTTAGCAAGAGTTTATTTTGGAAACACTCCTTCACTAGATGAAAATGCTGCCGCAGCAGATTGGGGTTATGGTCTAGCTACCATTTTCTTCCAAGATGAAATCCAACTTGATAATACTGAATTCATCATCGGACTAAGATACGACACTTATATGGTGGATGGAAAACCTGCAGAAAATGCAACTTTTAAAGCTGCTTACGGTTACTCGAACACAATTACTCATGACGGTGCTGATGCCTTGATGCTCCGTATTGGATTTAACACTCAAGTAACTGAATTCACTAATGTTTACGGTGGTTATGGAGGCTTCTCCGGAGGTAATCCTAATGTATGGTACTCCAACATGTTCTCTAATGATGGTGTAACTGCAATTCAAGTTAATCAACGAAATATGGAAATCTTTACTGAGCCTATGTGTAACAGTGATACGGGCGCACCTACCGATGCAGGTCCAGGTTATGCTGTCCCTTGTTCTTTAGTTGCTAAAGTTCAAAGTGGATCTGCTGATACCGATACCAATACAACTAGCTCAAGTTTTGAGGTTCCGATTGTCCACAAATTTGCTTTAGGTTTAAATTCTAGTTTTGGAGTTGAAGATCTTTTATTCAATATGGACGTAATCGCAACTGAAGTTGAAAATCCTGCAATAATAAATGATATTAATGTTTCCCCAACTGGCGAAACTGATTTTACTGGAAGACCTTATTATAATTGTGCAGGAGGAAACGCTAGAGATTCATTTACTTGTTTTGGCCCATTTGATTTTCAACTTACCAATTCAAGTCAAAGTCCTGTTGGTCTAACTTATTCATTATCATTGAGTAAGTTATGGCGTGAAAATGATCTAAGATTTTCTATAGGTTATGCTAATACGTCTCTTCAAGATGTAACACCAATGACTTCATCAGTTGCATACTCTAACTTCACGGGAGTTGCTACTACGGACAGAAATAATCCTACTGTTGCTCAATCAAATCATGTTATTCCTGAGAGGATTACTGCAACATTGAGATATCAACCCGTCACTATAGAAGGTGGTTATCGTTTTAAGGCTTCGTTATTTATTAATAGATTCCAAAGTAGATCTTATTCATATACTTACGATGGTGAAGAACACGGCCAAACACCTGCTTTTACCGATCAGTCATTACTTTACGTACCAACCAATGCAGCTGATCCAAACGTTGTATTTGATGGCATAAGTCCTGCAGCTTTCTTTGCTATAACAGATGCGGCTGGATGTCCAAGGGGACAATATTGCCCTAGAAATTCAATCGATGGTGCTTGGAATACATCCATTAACCTAAAACTTGCTCAAGAATTTCCTGGATTTGCCCCAGATCATGAAGCAGAAATTTATATGGTTATTAAAAACCTAGGTAACTTAATAAATTCTAAATATGGAATTTTTAGAGAACCTGGATTTCCTAGTATGCAAAAAGTAGCTAGATTAAGTGAGATTGATGATCAAGGAAGATATGTATACGACAGACTATATTCTCCAAGAGGTTCAAGCATTAGCCCTTACGCTAGTACTTATGAAGTTAAATTTGGATTCTATTACAGATTCTAAGATTTAATCTAAGACGAAAACGCCGCTTTTGCGGCGTTTTTCGTTTTAAGTAGGTTTGGAAAATCTAAACAGGCTTCAAACCTCTGAATTGAGCAATGAGAGAAATAATTAGCTATATCTGCAGATTGCTGAATGTCATTACTTTGAAAATAATTTCCTAAAAAAGCACCAAGAAAAGTATCACCTGCGCCGTTCAAAGATGCTATTTCAGTTTCAATGGAATTAGAGATAAATGACTTACCATTATGAATAACTTCAGAGCCAATATTACCCTTGGTTATTAAATATACTTTATTTGTTTTATGAGAACTCTCTAAGAAGGATGATTTCATAGACTGTTGAAGAAATTTCATTTCATTTTCATTACCAGCTATTAAAAAGGTTTGATCAGAGTATTTTTTTATAAAATCCATATGTTTTCTCATGACGCTAATATCCGAAAGACTGAGAATTAAATTTTTATTAGATGATAATATGTGACTAATTGTTTTTTTATTAATATCTGAATTAAGCGAATATAAGTCAGTAAATATATAGTCTATAGTTTCCAAATCACTAAAATTAGCAAGAGTTAATTGACTGCTTGCACCAGGACATGCTGCCATTGTTCTCTCTTTATCAGGAGTTAAAAAAATTAAACAACACCCAGTTTGCTGAAGATCTACATTAAGATAAGTTTTAATAGGATATGAATTCATGGTATCTATTAAGAATTTTGAATCATGATCTTTTCCAACAGAACCAAGAAAAGTATTATCAACCTTAAAAACCGATGATGTAGCCGCAGTTGTAAATATTGATCCGCCAAGATATCTATTTGTTATTTGATCTCGATATACATTTAAGTATTCACTCAATTGAATTGCATCAATTTCTATTGCTCCACTTTTTTTTATAGGTAATTTAGATAATTCATAGTCAGATATAGTTATTTCAATATCTACTAAAACATTACCAACATTCAAGATTGAAACATTTTTGTTGCTATAATCTCCGGACATTATGATTTCAGGTAAAGAAAGTATTCCCCGTCTAGATTTTGACTTATTTGATAAAGATAAAACATCTCTCGCAAAAGATACCATAAATGCATTTCATGATTATGGTTTTTGTGTCTTCTTTAATCACACCATTGATAAAGACTTAATTGCGAATTGTTTAGACATTTATCAGGAGTTTTTTAATTTTTCCGACAAAGTAAAAGAATCATTCATAGTTCCAGATATTGGAGGAGCAAGAGGTTTTACTAAATTCAAAACAGAAACTGCCAAAAATTACGATCGACCAGATTTGAAAGAGTTTTGGCATGTTGGGAGAGACAATTTAACTAATCCAAAAAATATATGGATCAATGAATTAAAAAATCATAAAAAACTTTCTTTGGATTTATATAATCAGTTTGATCTTTTAGGTCGAGATATTATGGAGCTTATAGGTATAGGCTTGGGTTTAGAAAGTAACTTTTTCAATGAGATCATTGAAAAAGGTAACAGCATTATGAGAATAATTAATTATCCTAAAATTGAAAACTTTAATACAGATTCTTTAAGAGCATCTCCCCATGAAGATATTAACTTCATAACTCTTCTAATTGGTGGACATCAACCTGGACTTGAAGTGCTTAATGGAGATAAGTGGCTCAAAGCAGATTTTTCCAGGGATGAAATAGTAGTTAATGTAGGCGATATGTTGCAAAGATATACAAATAAATATCTTGTCTCTGCAACTCATAGAGTGACAAATGGAGAACAGATGAATGCTCAAAGAATATCTATTCCATTTTTTCTTCATCCTAGATCTGATTTTTTAATAAAGCCTCTTGAATCCTTGTTAGGTACTCACAATCACTATCCTGATCCAATAACAGCAGACGATTATTTAAATCAAAGGCTAGCTGAAATTAAATTAAAATAATAATGATTATTCAATCACTCATAGGAATTGTTGTATTAATTTTGATCGCTATTCCTTTCAGTGAATCTATTCAGGAAATAAAAGTTAAATTCATAATTTATGCTTTATTAATTCAAACATCTTTAGCTTTTATCCTTTTAGAGATACCGTTTATATCGTCCTTTTTTGACGTAATGAGCATTGCTGTTGAGTCATTACGATTATCAGCAATTGAAGGGAGCTCATTTGTTTTTGGTTATCTTGGTGGAGGGGAGGCACCCTTCGAAGTTTCGAACAATCAGAATTTACCGATATTCGCATTTACTTTCCTGCCAATGTTAATTTTTTTATCTGCTCTTTCAGCTTTATTGTGGCATTGGAAAATATTGCCCTTTCTTATAAAACTTTTAGCAAAATTATTTGAGAAGCCCCTAGATGCAAAAGGACCAATTGGATTAGCTGCTACAGCTAATATATTTTTAGGTCAACTAGAGGCTCCTTTATTGATTAAGCCCTATTTAAACAAAATGAACCAGAGAGATTTGCTTATTATCATGACTGTCGGAATGTCGACCATTGCTGGAAGCGTTATGGTTTTATACATCACTTGGCTAGATGATAAATTTTCAGGTGTCATAGGTCATTTCTTAACAGCATCTATTTTATCGGTTCCCGCAGCAATAATGTTCTCAAATATATTGATACCCTCAGCCCAAACAGAATTAAAGGCCGCTAAAGAAGATTTAAAGATGTATGAGAGTTCAATGGATGCTATTAGCGTAGGTACAAAAGACGGATTAAACATGTTCTTGTCTGTAATAGCTTCGCTTATAGTTTTTTTAAGCTTGGTAGCTTTGGCAGATTTCATATTGGGTATCATTCCAAATGTTTATGGTGAGCCTATATCTCTTCAGAGAATTGCAGCTTTTATTTTTGCTCCTATTGCCTGGTTAATGGGGATACCTTTTTCTGAAATTATTCCTGCTGGAAACCTTCTAGGGACAAAAACGATTTTCAATGAACTAATTGCCTTTAATGATTTAAGAGATTTAGATACCAATATCTTAAGCGAGAGAAGTCAGTTAATAATGCTTTATGGAATATGTGGTTTTGCAAATATATCTAGTGTTGGCATCCTTCTGGGAGGTCTCTCAGCAATATGTCCAGATATTAGAGGCACGTTATTAAAAATTGCTTTTAGAGCACTTTTTGCTGCTACACTTGCCTCCTGCCTAACCGGAACAGTAGTCAGTCTTTTTATTTAAATTATGGAAATCTTATTTGAGTATTTAATCTTCTTATTAAAAGCACTAACAGTAGCCGTAGCTATCGTTATCCCGATTCTAATAATCATAAGCACTATAAAATCTAGTTCTGGTTCTTCTTCTGGAGGTTTGCGTGTTAAAAATCTCTCTACTAAATATGCTAATACTGCTGATGATCTAAAACTTTCAGTTTTATCAGCAAAAGAGAGGAAAGTTTTAGAGAAAAACATAAAAAAAGAGAATAAAAACAAAAAAAAGGAAAAGGTATCCCGAAAGCATATTTTTGTTTTAAATTTCAACGGTGACATTGAGGCATCCCAAGTTGAGGAGCTAAGAGAAGAAATATCATCAATCCTTAATGCTGATACTAAGTGTCAGGAAGTTGTGTTGAATTTAGAAAGCGGAGGAGGGACAGTTATCGGGTACGGTCTTGCAGCTGCTCAATTATCTCGTCTTAAAGATTCAAAGATCAAATTAACTGTTTGTATCGATAAAGTTGCTGCATCTGGAGGTTATATGATGGCATGCATCGCAGATAAAATTATAGCTTCACCATTTGCGCTTATTGGGTCTATTGGAGTTATAGGAGCTGTTCCAAATTTCAATAAACTGCTTAAGAAAAATAATATTGAATATGAAATGCATACAGCAGGTGAATATAAAAGAACAATAACTATGTTTGGAGAAAATACAGACGAAGGTAGAGAAAAATTCAAAGATGACTTGGCAAATATTCATGAACTATTTAAAAAACATGTCGCTAAATATCGTCCATCTTTGGATGTTAATAAAGTTGCTACCGGAGAAGTCTGGCAGGGTATTGAGGCTATAGAAGTTGGTTTAGTTGATAAAATCCAGACAAGTGATTCTTATCTTATTGAACAAAACAAAAAATTTGATATTTTTGAAGTTTCCTTCAAACCTAAAAAAAATATGCAAGATAGGTTTTCTAGATTCCTAAGTTTTTCTATAACCAGGACTCTCAATAAAATTTTTGAGAATTTTTCAAAACAAAAATTTATGTAATTAGAGAAAATTGGTTTTCTAATTCACTTAAAGCTTTTTTTAATTCTGATGTGGTTTTCGATCTAGAAAATAGGTATTTATCAGGTCTTATCAATAAGTAGTTAGCACCCTCAAAATAATTTTTAAGTTTAGGATGAATGACTGTAAGAACCTTAATATTCATTTGTTTTAAAATTAAATCTATTTCTTTTGTTAATTTTTTTTTGGTAATCAATCCAAAATTCCATCCAAAATATCCATCACTATCTTTTTTAGAACCATCTAAATCAAATCTACAAAATGGAGTTGCGATAAGTCCATCAGTTGGATCTCCATAATATCCATTTGTTAAATGAGGAAAAACTTCACCATAGCCTGTGTTAGAGGGAATATATTTTCCACCTTTTTCTTTGTAAGAAAATTGCTCCATCATTTCACCAATTATTTTAGCTTGTTGAATAGTCCAATTAGCATGAGGTTCTCTTTCAAGTTGATAAGTTTCAAGAAGGTTTTCACCAGCCTTACCTTTTATTACTAAATAAATTTTCCAAGCTAAATTAAATACATCTCTTATACCTGTTCCCATTCCAGCGCCAAGAAATGGTGGCATTTGATGTGCCGCATCACCTGCAATGAATATATTTTTATCTCTCCATTTATCTGCGATACAGGCATGAAATTTATAAACCACTGCTCTTTCTATTTTGCTGTTATTTCTATTTATCCAAGGAGATAAAAGTTCCCATACTTTCTTTCTTGAGAAATCTTTTTCAGATTCTCCTTTTAAAAGCTTAAATTCAAATCTTTCATGATTTCTTCTGCCAGGAACATACGTCTTTAATCGATTAGGATCACATATTTGCTGCACTTCATCCTTAGAAACATTTAATTTTTTTGTTGTATGAGCATCGACAACAATCCAATCTTGATCAAAACCAAAATCAATCAACCTTGCTTTGATATATTTTCTGACAAAACTATTTGCACCATCACAACCAACAAGATATTTACAATAAATTGATGAATTTTCTCTATTATTTCTAATATTTAATCTTATGGGACTTTTGTTCTCAATATTTATCAATTCAGTATTTTCTAAAATTTCTAACTTTTTATATTTTCTATTGTTTGTTCTAATTATGGTCTCGAGTTCTGGTTGATAAAAAAGAAGAGTAGGAGGCCACCCTAAAATATCTTCTTTGGGAACATTTATCGTTGAATAAGGATTGAACTCTGAATCTGTAAAATGAACTCTGCAGACTGTTCTTGAATTAGAAATAACTTCAGATGCAATATTAAGATAATTAAATGTTCTTAGTTGCTCAGAATCAGTGTTAATTGCTCTTGCGGTTGGACTAACTCCCTCATTTTTTTCTATAACAACTACACTGAGCCCAAGAGAGGATAGTAAGCCAGCTAAAGTTGCACCAACTGGACCGTAACCAATAATTCCAATATCAAAAATTTTGTCGGACATTTAAAATATTTTAGAATAAAAAGATGATTAAAGTTATAGATGTTGCATACCCTATTTTGCAAGTACCAAGTTTAAATAAGCAGGAAGCATTTCTTAAAGATTTTGGACTAGTTACTACAAAAAAGACTAATACTGAACTTTACATGCAAGGTTTGGGTCCACATAAATTTATACATAAGACAATAAAAGGAAAAAAGAAATTTATTGGCTCTGCTTTTTATGCAAAATCGATAAACGACTTAAATAAATTATCTAAATCAGAAGATTTTAGCGAAGTAAAAAAATTAAAATCTCCTGGAGGCGGTTTTATGGTCGAAGCCCTCGATCCAGATGGCTTGAAAGTTGAAGTGATATTTGGCATGAAAACGAAAAAGTTTAATAAGAAAGATCTCATTGCAGAACCATTTAATTCTGGAGGAATTGGAAAAGAAACTAGCCTAAGAAAAAATCAACCTAGAAGAGTTGGCAAGCCTCGAAGTTCTAAAATAAAAAAACTTGGGCATCTAGCAATCAACGTTAGTGATCCATCCGTTTCTTTTGATTGGTATAACAAACATTTAGGTCTTATTCCTTCCGATAAAGTGGAACTAGGTAAAGGCTCCGGTATTTATGTAGCTCTATTTTGTAGATGTGATCTTGGAAAAAAATTAACTGATCATCATTCATTTCTATTGCAGAGTAATCTTTCATCCGATCTCATAAGTGGATTAAATCACTGCGCCTATGAAGTTGTTGAAGTAGATGACATTTTTTTAGGTCATGAAGTTCTAAAAGATAAAAGTTATAAACATGAATGGGGTATAGGAAGACACTATGCAGGAAGTCAAATTTTCGATTATTGGCGTTCTCCCTACGGGCACATTCATGAACATCAAACTGATGGAGATTTGTTTGATAATCAAGTAAAACCAGGAGTAATTGACATTTCAGAAGCTGCAGGAATGCAATGGGGACCAGATATTACTAAGACATTTGGTAATTCTGAGGGCGTTTAGTTGTATTTTAGGAATGAAATATTTAATTCTTCTTTTATTCACACCCTTTCTTTTTTCAATGGATATGAAATTAAATTGTGAGAATGTTCAAAGTGTCCATTACGAGAAAGGAAAAAAAACCATCGACCAGACTAGGATGGTATTAATTTACGAAATAGATTTTAAAAAAAATGAAATTCTAAAATACCCACAAAAATTTAAACTTACACCTTTGAAATATAAAATTACAGGAAAGAGTAAGAAATTTATTAAAGCTAATAAAAAAATTGCCAATTTAAATAATTCTTATGGCAATTGGAATTTGATGCTTGATATTGAAAAAGGTGAATTAAAAGAAATATTCGATTCAGGAAAACATAAAAGCCAAATTACTTACAGATGTCTGACTTATTGAATCTAATTAGTTCTTGCTGTTCCCCAATAATTAAAACCCGCAATTCTGGGCGTACCTGGAAGGAACATTGTCTCTAGATCTACAATCTCTAATTTTGAGTTAGAAATTATTTCAGGTATGTCCCTATTGATATTGCATCCACCCATTAACCTTTTCCAAATAGGATTTATCCTATTTTGCCAATTCCTTGTTTTTAGGTCGGGAGCAATTCCGTGTTCGCAAAAAAATAGTGTTCCATCATCCTTGATTACTCTTCTTATTTCCTTCATCGAGTCGTCTAAGTTTTCAATAGAGCACAAGGTATAAGTAACAAGTATTGAATCAAAGGATTTTGATTCTAGTGGAATTTCTTCAGCTCCACAGTTTATTACATCAATATCGAGATCTAATTCAGAAATTCTTTTTTTTGCAATATCAGTTAATTCTTCTGCTGGATCTAAAGCAGTTATGTTGCTTATATTGGAAACATTGTAATGCGGAAGATTCAATCCAGAGCCAATTCCAATTTCAAGGACATTACCACTTACTTTAGGAACAATTTTTTTTCTCTGATAATTAATAGGAGATGATCCGCAAAGCAAATCAAGAACTCTGGGTAATATTTTTTTTTCGTAAAAACTCATTAATTCAATTATATTGTATTTTTAACCTTTTAGACTTGGCTAAATTATATTTTAATTATTCATCTATGAATGCTGGTAAATCAACAGCATTGCTTCAGGCAAGCCATAATTATCAAGAGCGAGGAATGGATACACTGATAATTACTTCTCAAAAGGATGATAGGGGTGGAAAAGGAAACATTACTTCAAGAATAGGTCTTTCTAAGAAAGCTGAAGTTTTTGATGAAAATACAAATTTATTTGAACTTTTTAAGACTGCATCAAAAATAAAAAAAATTGCCTGCGTCTTAATCGATGAAGCTCAATTTTTAAAAAAGAAGCAAATCAAACAAATATCTACAATAGTAGATGATTTTGATATTCCTGTTTTAACCTTTGGCATCAGGACGGATTTTCAGGGAAAATTATTTGAAGGAAGTAAATATCTCTTAGCTTGGGCAGACAATATAAAAGAAATTAAGACGATTTGCTGGTGCGGAAGAAAAGCTACAATGATTGTTAGAGTTTCTGAAGATGGAAAAATTGTTGAAGAGGGTGATCAGATTCTAATTGGTGGAAATGAAACTTATATTTCTTTATGCCGGAAACACTTTTTTTTAAAATCCCTCGGATAAAATATTAATGTCAAAGATCAGAATATTCTCATATTTACCAAATCCTAGAGTCTGGAAAGCAGTTATTGCTGGGAAATTATGCAATGTTGAAGTTGAGGTCATTGGTGATAAACCAAAAAACCTTCCAAACTGGCTCTGGGATTATGACGCAAGAATTTTAGAAGAAGAGGAAAAACAAAGCAGTCCTCATAGGTTAGAAGGCAAAAGGGGCTTCACCGGAGATCTTTTTAAAACATCAGAATTCCTCATTCAACATCCATTTGGAACAGTGCCCGCAGCCTTCGTAGGAGAGAATAAAATAGGCGTTTTTGAATCCAACAGTATTATGAGAGCAGTAAATAGAATTAGCTCTTCAACTGAACTTTACGGCGGAAAAGATTCTTCACTTAGTTCCAGAATTGATAGTTTCTTAGATGCAAATCTAGTTTTTTCAAGAGAACATCAAGTTTATATTTTATCGATAGAAAATTTGAATTCTTACACTTATGAGAGAATGACATCTGCATATGAATTTTATTTAGACGGAATTGAACTTTCCTTGTCTGCCAATAAATATATTGCTGGAAATAAGCTATCTCTCGCAGATATTTCATTTGTTTGTGATTTTTCTCAATTCTTGCGAGAAGGTCATTACGAGGAATCACTTGCTAATCAAGGTTTTGAGATAATTTCAAAAAATGTAAAAATTTCATATCCTAAAACTATTAATCATTTGATAGAGCTTTCTGAAAGAGAAGAATTCTCTGCTGTTATGGGATCTTACCTAGATTGGTTTAAAAAATAAGCTACTCAAAACCAGGCGGGATTCTAAAGCCACCTCTAATATCTCTAATCATTTTTGAGACTTCAATACAGGTTAAATCATGAAGATGAGGACCTATCACTTGTAGATTTACTGGTAAACCTTCTTTTGTCAATCCAATTGGTACGCTTGTGCTTGGAAGGTTAGCCATCACAACAGGCCCGGCCCATATAGTAGTATGCCAATATTGTTTTTCTTTTCCGTTTACAGTAATTGTTCTGTCAATTAATGGTCCATGATTGTGTTTAATCGCTGGAACAGCGCACACTGGAGATAGCATGACATGGTATTCATCAAAAAATTTTTGCCATTTTTGTTTAATGAAATGCCTTCTGGCATTATTAACTACATAATCACGAGCTCTCAATGAAGTACCTCTCGCAATTTTAGCTAGTTCAGAAAAATCATCATCCTTGAGATCTAAGGCAAGCGCGTCTACGGAGGCAAGTGTGTCTTTATCAGCTCCTGCTGACATGATTGGATGGACGAGTTTGCTGTAAATATCGTCAACTTGATTAAACGTAAAAGGTGGAGAAACCTCTTCAACTTGAGCGCCAGCTGATCTCAGATCCTCGGCGGTTTCGTTAATGAGACTTCTTATTTGTTCATCAATTTCTGCTGATTCCTCTTCTGGCCATACAGCAACTTTCAATTTATTGACATCATTAATTTTTGGTTTAGGCAATTTTATGCTCCAAGCAATACTGTCTTGAGATTGAGGGGCAGCTAAAACTTTCATTGCAATCTCAAGATCTTCTGGACTTCTTGCAAGAGGTCCTGCAACTGACAAGCCATTTCCGGTGAGAATAAATCCTGGTGGTGGGGGTAAATGCCCAACTTCTGAGACAATATTATATGTAGGCTTATGTCCATAAACTCCACAAAAATGAGCAGGAGTTCTAATTGATCCACCTATATCAGAACCTAACTCTAAAGGGGACATTCCAGCTGCAAGAGAAGCAGCAGATCCTCCAGAGGAACCTCCTGGAGTTCGTTCAAAATCCCATGGGTTGTTAGATACCCCATATATTTCATTGTAACTTTGTATATCTGCGGAGTGATAAGGAACATTTGTCTTTCCAAAAATGATAGCTCCCGCATTAACTAAATGCTGGACTGCTTCTGCATTCTTGCTTGGAATATTATTCTTCCAATTCGGATCGCCTCCAGTAGAGACTAAACCTTTGACTTCATAAGCATCTTTTATAGTCATTGGAATTCCATGCAAAGGACCTATTTTTTTTCCTTGCATGGTAAGTTCATCAGCCTTTCTAGCCTTTTCCATAGCTCTATCAGCATCAAGAGCTACTACTGCATTTATCTGAGGATTTTTATCTTTAATTCTCTTTAGTAAACTATCTAATATTTCTACTGAAGAAACCTCTTTCTTTTGAATTAATTTTACTAACTCAGTAACAGTTTTATATATCATTGAATCTCCCAATATTCATTGAAATGAATTTTTATCATATTGATTATTCATTTTCTTTATGTCAATTTATCTTTGAGGTTTTTTATGGAAGAAAGGATTAGAGCAGCTTGGCAAGGAAGAATTTCAGGATGTCTTTTAGGCAAACCATTGGAAATGTTATCCATGAGAGAGGGTTTTGATTCACTTCAAAAATATTTACAAGACGCAAATTCTTTACCTTTAAGAGATTACGTAAACTATATAGAAAACCCTAACATAAGAGGCGTCGCCCTCAATTGCTGTAAAAATCAAATATCTAAAGCTGAAATTGATGACGACATTACTTACACAGTTTTAGCACTGATGATGCTTGAACAATATGGTCTTGATTTAACAACTGATGATGTAGCCCGATCATGGATAAACATGCTACCCGCTGGTGCAACTTTTACTGCTGAAAGAGAGGCGTATATAAAAATTCTTGAAAATATGAATTTTAGTTATCAATTTGGAGGTGAAAGAGATTTTGATCTAAACATAGCAAGCGATAATAAATTTAATGATTGGATTGGAGCTCAAATAAGAATAGATATGTATGGGTGGACTCTTCCAGGAAAACCAGAGAAAGCTGCTCAACTTGCTAGAACTGATGCACAGTTATCTCATAGGGGATGCGCAGTTGAATGTTCAGCATTTATTGCAGCTCTAGCAGCAGCTATTCCTTCGACTGATGGGAGAAAAAAAGCTGTAGAAGAAGCCCTTAAATTAATTGATCAAGACTCTTCTGCATTTGATGCAGTACAGATAGGTATTAAAAATTCTAATAGGAATATTAATGAAATTTTAAAAAAATATAAAAGCATGTCACCTGTTCATAGTTTAAATAATTTAGCTGTTGTTGTTTGGGCATTTCTTAGTTTTTCTGAATCTTTTGATCAAGCTGTTGGAGAAGCTGTTGCCGCAGGATGGGATACAGATTGTAATGGGGCTACTGTAGGAGGCTTGGTTGGTCTTGCTGATTGTAATGTTCCAGAAAAATGGCACCTACCATGGAATGGCAAAGTTAATACATCCATCGCAGGATTAGGAGAGCTTAGACTTGAAGATTTGATACAGAGAACAATAACAATCACAGAAAAACTTAATAATTAGGTATGGCGAAAGTGATTGTGTTTGGCGGTATAAACATGGATTTATTTGCATACATTCCTAGATCCACACGTGAAGGAGAAACTATCACTGCATCATCTATAGAATTTTATTTGGGAGGCAAGGGAGCAAATCAAGCTGTAGCAGCATCAAGATTAGGAGCAGAAGTTGCTTTTGTAGGAACTGTCGGTAAAGATGAATTTGGAGAGAAATTAATAAGAATGATTTCATCTGAAAATATCGATACTTCTCTAATAAATTCAAAAGCAGGACAGTCAGGTACTGCTTTAATAAATGTTCTAGAAAACTCAAACAATGAAGTAATTTCATATCCCGGAACAAATCAATTGACTCAGCATACGTATATAGATGAAGGTTCTTTATCTGAAGCCGAAATAATCATTTGTCAAATGGAAGTAAATGAAAAAGAAACGTTTAATTTATTTAAAAGAGCAAAACAAAATAATTGTAAAACTATTCTAAATCTTGCACCTTACAAAAAAATCAGATCCAAGATACTGACATTGACAGATGTTTTAATTGTAAATGAAATAGAATTTTCAGAGCTATCGGGGATTGAACTTAATTTGATTAACCAAGATTTAAATATAGACGATATTAACTTTCCTGAGTTATTAAGATCTATTGACTTGATTGTTACTTTAGGAAAAAAGGGTGTTTTGATATTTTCAAAAGGAAAAAAAACTTTTATAGCTGGAGAAAAGGTTAAGGCTATCGATACTGTTGGAGCAGGGGATTGCTTTGTAGGCGCAATGAGTTATGGGATCTTGAATGGTAAAGATTTATTGGCTGCTAGTAGATTTGCAAACAAAGTTGCTAGCATTTCAGTATCCAAAAAAGGAGCCGCCGCTTCTATGCCGTTCTTAAAAGATATACCTGATTTAAATTATTGAGAGGAAAAAATATGTTTAGTCATATCATGGTAGGTGCAAACGATATAGAGAAATCAAAATTGTTTTACGATAAAGTTCTTGGTGTATTGGGCGCTGATGAAGGAAGGTTATTTCCAAATTTAACAGGGCAAAAAAGATATTTCTATTTTTTGGATGGAATGACCTTTTGCATATCTGAACCTATAAATAATAGGCCTGCTACTTCAGCCAATGGGTCCACTATTGGTTTTAATATAATAGATGAATCAATGGGAGATGAATGGCATAAAGCCGGAATAGAGAATGGTGGAGAATCAATTGAAGACCCACCTGGAATCAGACAATACGATGAGATTAAAATTTATTTAGCATATCTGAGAGATCCTTCGGGTAACAAACTATGTGCACTTAAAAGATTATGAGAGCCTAAGTTATGAAAGCAGTTTCTTATGCCAACGGAAAGGTTCGCTTCAACGCTAACGCTCCAACTCCCAAAGGTGAAGGTGTTCTAGTTGATATTGTTTCAGCTGGAATTTGTGGCAGTGATCTTCATTTATTGAATTCCGGTGCACATTCTCCTCATGTTGCAGGACATGAGATAGCTGGCATAACTTCTAACGGAAAACATGTAGCAATTGAACCTATCATTCCGTGTTGGGATTGCACATTATGCCATAAGGGTGACTACCATATTTGCAAAAACAATTCTCAAGGTCTAGGCATATCATCTAACGGGGGGATGGCAGAAAAAATACTTGTACCTGAACATTGTTTGTTTGAGCTGGATAAGAGAGTTCCATTGCAGGACGGATGTCTCGTTGAACCATTGGCAGTCTCCCTGCATGGTTTGATAAAAACTAATACAAATGAATCACATAGAGTAGCTGTTATTGGTGGCGGAACAATTGGTTTATGCACAGTTCTTGCAGCTAAACATTTAGGCTGTGATGTTGATTTGTATGCAAAATATGATCATCAGAAGGAAGCAGGATTAAAATTAGGTGCAGGTGATTTGTCTGGATATTATGATCGGGTTGTTGATTGTGTTGCTAATGATCAAACACTTGAGTTATCTGCAAAGACTGCCAAACCTGGCTCATGGCTTATTCTTTTAGGTATTCCTCTAAACGGAATAAATTTACCTGGAGTGAGAATGATCATGAATGAAATTCAAGTGTTTCCTTCTATTATGTATAGCTCAACAGACGGAGTGAGGGATTTTTCTGTTGCTGCAAAATTAATATCTCAAAATATTGAAATAGGGAAAACTATCATTTCGCATAGATTTCATCTGGAAGATGCACAACAAGCATTTCAAGTGGCTGATGATAAAAATTCTGGATCCATAAAAGTTGTTTTTAATAATTAGGAATTACCAATATTTTCTTTATGAATAAATTTTTATTTAATCTAATTTTTCTGTTTCTATTTATAAGTTGTTCTGGTGACACAATTTTAGAAGATGACAAACAACTTAATTTAAATCAACTTAAATCGATTGATAATGTTTTTGAAGCAGGCTTAAAACTTATGGCGATGCCTAACGGTCTTCATGAATTAGAGCTTATTGATAATAAGCAAAAAACTTTAGTTATCTCGGTTCATGGGAATAATAGTAGGGGATATGAATGGATTTATCCTCTGCAAGTTATTAATTCAGAGACAAACTTAATCACATTTTTTAGATGGGACGATAATTCTTGTATTAATCCATCCATAAATATACTTAATGAATTGATACAGGAAAAATTGAAGGAGAATAAGAATATCCAAAACGTAATTTTATTTGGTCACAGTTATGGTGGATTATTAGTAGCGTCTTTTATGGAAGAATGGACAGGTGAATTACCTATAGAGATTCATACTATTGCAGCACCGCTTAAAGGCTTAGGAAGTCTCTCTCTCATATGCAACTATAAAACACCTGTTCAAGTGCCTAAAAAATCCTCTTTATTCGAATGGAGAACAATCAAAAAACTGGATGGTGCTTTTCAAAATTTAAATTATGATCCACAAAATGTTGAAATCATAGGAAGCAAGGTTACTAGACTTCCTGACACATATAACAATAATAAATTGGGACATAATTGGTCCATAAGCTGGGTGGCTGATAATTTAAATAAGGGTATTCAGAGATGAATTTGTTAGCCGGATCGACAGGATTCTTAGGAAGCAAAATTCTTAATGAACTAAGCCTTTCTCAAAATAAGACTTTGGCTTTAAGTCGAAGGATGATTAATACCTTGCCCAAGAACACAGAACAACTGATTATAGATTTTAAAAAACTTTCGGAATTAGAACTTCCACAAATAGATCATGTCTTTCTTTCACTGGGTTACCCACTCTTGTTTCATAATGTAATGGGGATTATGAATAAGAATCATAAGAAGAATTTATTTTTGGTAGATTTTACTTATCAACTTGAAATAGCAAAAAAAGCAAAAGATGCAGGAGCAAAAAATATATCGATTATTTCAGCAGTTGGTGCCGATCCTCATTCTTGGAATTATTATTTGAATACTAAAGGAAAGATAGAGAAAGAAATAATTAACATTGGATTTGATTCTACAAATATAATCCAACCTGGACATTTAAGAGGGAATATATATCGATTTGATATTCTTTTAGCCGATATGGCTTCAATATTTGTAGATCCTTTTTTATACGGACCTTTAAAAAAATTCAGAAGCATCTCAGCTAAGGCAGTTGCAAAGCAAGTGGTTAACAATTCTTTCAATGTTAAATCTGGAATCAATTATTTTGATTTCAAAGATTTTGATCACTGGAGATGATATGCAAAAAAATATTTTTAATGAAGATATAGAAGAGTGCTGCACAAATCCAATAACAGGTTTTTATAGAGATGGTTTTTGTAATACTGATCAATTAGATTTAGGAACGCATACTGTTTGTACTTTAATAACTAATGATTTTTTAGAATTTTCAAAAAGTATGGGAAATGATTTATCTACGCCTAGACCAGAATTTGATTTTCCAGGATTAAAAGAAGGCGATAAGTGGTGTGTTTGTGCAAATAGGTGGCTTGAAGCATACAAAAATGGAAAGGCGCCTATGGTTTACTTAAGAAAAAGCCATCAAAAATCTACATCAATAATTGATATTGAGATTTTAAAAAAATATGCATTAGATTTAGAGTAGAAGTCTATGCGAGCCTTACAAGATATTTTCCAAAAAAACAGCATTAATTATGGTTGGATTATGGTCGTTGTTGTTTTTACTTTAAGTGGGCTTGCTTTTGGGTCTATGGCTTCAATTTCTGTGTTTTTAAAACCAGTGTCTCTTGAATTTGATTGGTCTAGAGGACAAACCTCTTTTGCTTACACAGTGGCATCTTTTTCATCAGCAGCTTTCGGAGTTTTTTGGGGTTACGTGGCAGATAAATATGGAACTAAATGGTTTGGTCTAGCAGGCGCTGTAAGCATGGGCTTTATCCTATTCTCATTAAGTTCGCTCGATTCAATTTATAAGTTTTACCTTTTATATTTTTTATTTGGAGCTTTTGGATCAGCTCTGTTGTTTTCACCTTTGTATGCAAACGTTGGATTCTGGTTCAGAGAGAATCCTGGTCTTGCACTGGGTATTGCTGCATCAGGTGGTGCTGTTGGACAGGCTTTTATTCCTCACATCAGTGGTATTTTGATCGAAGCATCAGGGTGGCGAGACGCCTATATTTATTTAGCTTTAATATACTTAGCAATATCTTTACCTATTGCTTTATTAATTCAGGAATCACCTTGGAGGGAAGGAGCGAGACAAGATGAAGAAATAGAAGAGAGGGATTTTCCTTTATCTGAAAAAGCAGTAGTCGCATGGATAAGTTTTGCTGTAATTTTTTGTTGTGTATGCATGTCGGTACCAATAATGCATCTAGTGCCGTTACTCACGGATAAAGGTTTCTCATTAGAATTTTCTACATTTGTATTAATGCTTTTAATGATTTGTGGAGCTTTTGGAAGAATTTTTGGGGGCATGCTTGGAGATTATATTGGAGCATTGCCCGGCTATATATTAATGTCATTAGGGCAAACTATTTTTGTGGTTTGGTTCCCGCATTTAGTCTCACCTTTAGGTATCTATTTAATTGCCGCTTTGTTTGGATTTACTTATTCTGGCGTCATGTCTAGCATTTTAGTGTGCACAAGAATGATGGTATCAGCAAAGTTTGGAGCCAGAGCAATGAGTATTACATCTTTTTTTGGCTGGATAGGAATGGGCTTAGGAGGTTTTCTTGGAGGTTATTTATTTGATATTAATGGAGACTACACTTTAGCATTCACTATCGCAGGTATATCTGGAATTATAAATCTGATTATTCTTACAATTTTCTTTTTGCAAATCAGAAGAAACAGTAATCCATCTTTTGAATTTCAATCTTAGCAGGAAAAATTATAATTGCTTCCTTTAAAATCTTTCTTCGTTCTGAAACTCATATAGAATAAGCAAACCAAAAAGGAGGGGTGGCAGAGTCTGGTTGAATGCACTGGTCTTGAAAACCAGCAGGTCAGAAATGGCCTCGTGGGTTCGAATCCCACCCCCTCCGCCATAACAAAAATGAATATTTGTGTCTTTCTAGGTTCATCAATTGGTAAGGATCCTCTCTATGCCGAAACAGCTTTTGAATTAGGTAAACAAATTGCTATCTCAAATCATAAACTTGTTTATGGTGGAGGAGGATTAGGATTGATGAATGAACTTGCAAATGGCTGTCTTTCTGCAGGAGGTGACGTTTATGGAGTTATTACTGAAAGATTACTTGATATGGAAGCTGGTCATGAAGGTATTCAAGAATTAGAAATTGTTCAAACCATGCATGAAAGAAAAACACTCATGTGTGATGCTGCTGATTGTTTCATTTTGTTACCGGGAGGAGTTGGATCATATGAAGAGATCTTTGAAATCATGGCATGGAATCAACTCAAAATTATAAAAAAACCAATTTTTATTTTAAATACGAACGGTTTTTATGATTCCCTTAAAATATTTCTTGAGCATGCAAAAGATGAAGGTTTTTTTAATGAAAAAACATTCAATATGTTCAACTTATACGACTCAATTGAAGAAATCTTATCTATAATTGATTAAAATCTAACCAATTTGCCTTTTTATTTTATAAATAAATATAAAAAATTTTTTTAATAATTAATTAATCTTAAAAAGTGCATTTTGGGTATTGAATCAAACTAAAAAATCATTAGTATAGATATCAGTCTTTTAACAAAATTTAATTAACTCGAGACGATTAAACGGAAGTAAAAGATGAGAAGAAGAAGGGTGAGAAGAACTGAGGAAACTCAGCCACCTGCAGGGAGAAGGGTCAATCGCCTGCATCAGTAGAACCCACTGAACCCCTTCAACTTCGATTAAACACCACTTTTGTGGTGTTTTTTTTTATACTTACACTATGGATTCCTCTCTTACAGGTATTACAACTACTGGTACGCCTCATTTAGGCAATTATGTTGGAGCTATAAAACCTGCTATAGAACTAAGCAAGAAATTTAAATCCTATCTCTTTCTAGCCGATTATCATTCTTTGATAAAAGTTAATGATCCTGTAGCCGTAAAAGAATCTTCCATGAAAATAGCTGCGTCATGGTTAGCGTGCGGACTTGATAGTAAAAATTCTCTTTTCTACAGACAATCGAAAGTTCCTCAAATACTTGAATTAAACTGGATCTTGTCTTGTATGGCTCCTAAGGGGCTTCTTAATAGAGCTCATGCATACAAAGCTGCAGTCGATCTAAACAAAGAAAATAAAAACGATGATGACTATGGCATTTCTCATGGTTTATTTAGTTATCCAGTGTTGATGTCAGCAGATATTTTGATGTTCAATCCTAAGTATGTTCCTGTGGGTAAAGATCAAAAACAACATTTAGAAATTACTCGCGACATAGCAGATAAATTTAATAAAACTTATAAAAATTTTTTTCAATTACCTGAACCCATTATTGATGAATCTCTTGATTTATTGATTGGTACAGATGGGAGAAAGATGAGTAAAAGTTACAATAACTCAATTGATTTATTTTCTTCTGATAAAATTTTGCAAAAATCTATCAATAAAATTAAAACCGATTCGAAAGAACCTGGTGAAAAAAAAGAAACAAAAGATTCAATTATTTTTCAGTACTTTAATCACTTTTCTAATGAAAAAGAAATAGATGAGATAAAAAAGGAATTTGAAGACGGAATTGGTTGGGGAGATGCCAAGAAAAAGTTATTTGCAAAAATAAATCAAGAAATATCACCACTTAGAGATAAATATTTCGAATTAATAGATAATCCTAAATTGATAGAAGATACATTAGAGGCTGGTGAAACTTTGGCTAGAGAAGAGGCTAATAAAAATTTAGAGCAAATTAAGGAAAAAATTGGAATCTGAAAAAAGTAAAAAAAGTCTTTCGCATAAAAGTGAAGATTTACTTTTAAATGGTACTGACTATCTGAGATTGGGTACAAATTTCCAATGTTTAATTTCTTTCTTTTCGATAAATAATAATAAATCTTATTCATCAAAAAAGTTATTAGAAATATACAAGGCTAGTCCTTTTTTTAATTTCCAATTAACTGGGAATATCTTTAATTATCTTCCTAAATATCATGGACCTTTTCTATCTAAAAATATTCAATTAGAAAATTACCTTGAAATACCACCCAACAATTCTTTCTTAAAATCGCTTGATTCAGTAGTTAATGCAAAGACTAAATATAAGAATGTCATCAATAATGAGGCAATCGGAAAATTTAATGAAAGAGTATATAAAATTTATTCTGACTGTTATAAATTTGTATTTTTAGAAAATTCTGAATCTTTTAAAGAAATCAAGCCAAGTAAATACGAACATGAGTGGTCTCATGCACTAGTTTCTTATGATGAATTTATTTGCTTTACCCACAGCAAAAATTCTTTTTTCCTTATCTCTCTAGCTAGAGATTAATAATTTTATGCAATCGAATAATAGTGCTCCTCGATCAATATGGTTGTTAGCAATAGCTTTGGCGTTTGTAGGAGCAGGTCAATCAACGATGTTTATTTTAATTCCTCCGGAAGTTAGAAATTTAGGCTTTAATGAGTTCCAAGTAGGTTTAATTTTCTCTATTTCTGCTGTTGCCTGGATGATTTCCAGTCCATTTTGGGGTGATTTAAGTGATAAATTTGGCAGACACTGGATTTTTTTAATAGGAATGATTGGATTCGCAATCTCTCTTATTTTGATAACGACATTAATTGAATCTGCAAGACAATTAATAATCCCCCTCTATCTTGTACTTCCCTTATTAATTTTAACAAGATTAATAAATGGACTTTTTGGTAGCGCCGTTCGTCCAGCAGCAGGGGGCAGGATTGCAGATATTACAACACCTGAATTACGGACAACTGGATTTGCCCGTTTTGATGCAGGCTGGCAATTTGGTGTGATTGTTGGTCCAATTTTTGTTGGATTAGTTCTGTGGCTTAGTGATGGAGATTTCTCTCTTCCGTTCTTAATCATTGGTCTTGCTGGATTGATTGCTGGATATATGAATTTTAGATTAATGAAAAACTCACACGTTGATACAGAAGTCGATAAAACAGTAAAAAAAATAAATTATCTAGATGAAAGAATTTGGCCGTCGATGTTCGTTGCCGCTTTTATGGGTATGTCGAATGCAACCATGGTACTTACAGCATCTCTTTATTTTCAAGATTTAAGTCCTGAAATTGAGAATATATATCCTTACGTAGCATTTGGTTTTTCGTTGATTGCAATATCAGGTCTTTTAACTCAATTGTTTTTAGTTGATAGGTTAAGACTTTCTCCTTATTTATTACTAAGAGTAGGACCTTTGATAATGCTAGTTTCTTTTTTAGGAATTGCGTTTGCACCGAGTATTTACATATTGTTTGTGTATCTTACTTTACACGGAGTGGGCTCAGCTCTCACACGTTCTGGAAATGTAGCTCAACTGTCTTTATCGGTAAATAAAAATGAGCAGGGTTTGATTAATGGATTGTTGGGAGGTGTAATGCCATTGGGTCATCTTCTGACGCCTATCATAACCATGCCTTTGTATATGATTGCGCCAAATTATCCTTTTATATTTATTGCCATTCTATCTGTACTCATTATCATGTTTATTAACTTGTCTCAAAAGTTTACTAACAAGCTTCATACGGGAGAAATTAATGTTTGATAAAAATGTATTAAAAGGAAAAAGAATCTTAGTAACCGGAGGTGGATCGGGTCTAGGTAAGGAAATGACTAGGCACTTCGTCAAGCACGGAGCGGAAGTTTACATTTGTGGTAGAAGGGAAAACGTTCTTAAGGATGCTGCTGATGAAATTATGTCCGAGCATGGTGGAAAAGTTAATTATTTTCCTCTTGATATTAGAGACGCAATGTCAATTGAAGAAAATATTGAAAATGTTTTTAATGAAGGACCGCTTGATGGGTTAGTAAACAACGCTGCAGGAAACTTTATTTCAAGAACTAAAGATTTATCTCCAAATGGTTTTAATGCAATTGCATCAATTGTTTTTCATGGTACTTTCTATATTACTAATGCTGTTGGTAAAAGATGGTTAGAACTTGGGCATAAAGGAAGTATTGTCTCTATTCTGGCAACATGGGTCTGGACTGGATCGCCATTTGTTGTTCCATCTGCAATGTCAAAGTCAGGTATTAATGCCATGACAAAGTCATTGGCAGTTGAGTGGGGACCTCACGGTATAAGATTAAACTCTATCGCCCCAGGTCCATTTCCAACAGAAGGAGCTTGGGCAAGGTTGATGCCTCAAACGGGAGATAAAAAATCTGATATTTCTGAGGATGCTGAAAGAAGTAATGTTCCGTTAGGAAGAGTAGGAAAAATGGATGAGCTTGGGAATTTAGCAACTTTCTTAATGGCAGATGGCTGTGAATACCTTACAGGTCAAACGATTGCTATTGATGGAGCGCAATACATCACTGGCGGGGGTACTTTTTCGATGATGAGCTCTTTTAAGGATGAAGATTGGGAAGCCATCAAAAGCACAATAAAAGGCTCTAACGAGAAAGACAAAAAACAAAGAACTGTTTAGAATTGTAATGTACAGGAGGAAATATGACTGATTCTGTTTTTGATGAAATGAAGGAAGTTTTAGCTTTGCAAAAAAAAGCTCATATCGATGAAGGACCTGCAAGTTATGAATTACGTTTAGATAGATTAAATAGACTCTCTCAGATGTTAAAAAAATATTCTGATGAGATAGTAGATACTATTAGTGAAGATTACGGAACTAGAGATAAAAACAGTACTTTTTTATCAGAAGTTATGTCTAGCTTAGGAAGTGTTGATTATTCAATCAAAAATCTTAAAAAATGGATGAAGTCAGAAACCAGACAATCAAATTCAAGTCAGCCTTTTGTAGCTAGATTAATGATGCGTTTATTGGGCGCTAAGACGGAAATTCAATATCAACCTCTTGGAACCATTGGAATGATTAAACCATGGAATTTTCCGATAAATTTAATTATTTCTCCGATAGCGCAAGCATTTGCTGCCGGAAATAGAGTAATGATTAAACCCTCTGAAATAACTCCGAAAACATCAGATCTAACTAAAAAGATGTTTAATGAATTTTATGACAAAGCAGAAGTTGAAGTTTTTCTAGGAGGTCCTGATGTGGCAGAGGCCTTTGGAAATCTCGACTTTGATCACCTACTTTTTACTGGATCGACCAACAACGGTAGAAAAGTTATGCAATCTGCCGCGGGAAACCTCGTTCCAGTTACACTGGAGCTAGGCGGCAAATCTCCAGTAATTATGGATGAAACAGCCGATGTTTCTTTATCGGCTACAAGATTGATGCGTGGTAAAACAATGAATGCTGGTCAAATCTGCATTGCTCCTGATTATATGATGATGCCTAAAGGTAAAGTTGACGAATTTATAGATGAAAGCACTAAAGCTGTTTCCGAAATGTATCCAGATATGAAATACAACGAACACTACACTTCTATTGTTAATCAAAGACATTTTGAAAGGATTAACAGTCTTATCGAAGATGCAAAAGAAAAGGGTGCTGAAATTAAAACAATTAATCCTGCAAATGAAGATTTTGAGCAACAAGAAGGACATAAAATTCCTCCAACTTTTATTCTAAATCCTACTGATGATATGAAAATCATGCAGGAAGAGATCTTTGGGCCTGTTATGCCTATTAAAGAATATGAGGATATTGATGAAACCATAAGCTACGTCAATTCAAAACCTAGACCTTTAGCTCTGTATTATTTTGGTAAAAATAAAGATACCCAAAATAAAATTCTTAATAGGACCACATCTGGGGGAGCAACTATTAATGATGTTGTGTGGCACTACGGTCAGGAAGATATGCCTTTTGGTGGAGTTGGAGACAGTGGTATCGGTTCTTATCACGGTCATGAAGGTTTTAAGAGATTCAGTCATCAAAAATCAGTTCTAACTCAATTTAGTTCTGACTTATTGAAAAACATGATGCCTCCTTACAAAGGCAAAATGTTTGAATCAGCCAAAAAGAACGCTCTTAAATAAAATCTATTGAGACAAAACCTTCCTTTTTTTATTGCTTTAAGATATTTCAATTCTAAAAAGGAAGGATTCTTATCCTTTGTTTCCAAACTATCCTTGGGTTCAGTATCTCTTGGAGTAGCTGTTCTTATTATTGTTTCCTCGGTATTTAATGGATTTGAAAAAGAACTAAAGGAGAAAATATTAAACTCAATTCCTCACGGAAATATTTACGGTTACTCATCAATTTCTAATCCAATCGAACTTATTGATTCGTTATCTGATATGGACAGACTTAAAGGAGCAGCACCATATGTAGAAACTCAGTCACTTATTGGCTCTAAATCAAAATTAAAGGGAACTCTTATATATGGAGTTGATCCATCATATGAATCAAATGTATCTAATGTTCCAAACAATATGATTGTTGGATCATTTGATGATTTAAGCGAAGGAAGTTTTAACTTAATCTTAGGTGATTTATTAGCAAGGCAGCTATCTGTCTCCATTGGAGATAAAGTAACTTTATTGTTACCAAATCCTAAAATTTCTTTAACTGGAATTTATCCAAAAATGAAAGTTTTTTCTATTTCCGGAATTTATAGCATGGGATCTAATGATCTAGATTCAAATTATGCTTTCATAAACATTAATGATGCCTCGAAACTTCTTTCGCTATCAGGAAATGTGACAGGCATAAGACTGAAATTTGATGATCTTTTTGACGCTCCAGATTTAACTTACAATGCTTTAATAAAAGCTCAGAATTATTCTAAACAACCTCTAAGAGTTAATGATTGGAGTTCTCAGTTTGGGACTCTCTGGAGAGCTGTTGGCATGGAAAGAAGTTTAGTTTTTTTGCTAACAAGTTTAATCATAGTTATTGCAGCCTTTAATGTAGTTGCAATGTTAATGATGATGCTTAATGAAAAAAAAGAACAAATTGCAATCCTAAAAACAGTGGGCATGAGTGATATGAAAATTATTCAAATATTTTTATATCTTGGTTTGATAATCTCTTTTTGGGGAATATCTATTGGAACCTTATTAGGTCTGTTTATGTCATTTTTTATAGCCTCATCATATTTTGATGTAATTATTTCTGGTTATTTGCAGTGGTATTTCATAAGTTATCTTCCTACAGACTTAAGAATTGAGTGGATTATTTCAATTATATTAGGATCATTATTGATAACATCATTTGCAAGTATCTATCCCGCAAGATCAGCTTCAAAAATTATCCCAGCCAAGATATTAAGATAATGTGCTTAGTTAAATTACAAGACATTGGTAAAGATTATCAAACTGGAGACAACGTAATTTCTCCTCTTATTAACCTTAATCTTGAAATAAATGATAATGACAGATTAATTATTTATGGAAAGTCAGGTTCTGGAAAAACTACTCTCTTAAACATCTTAAGTACTCTAGAGATTCCTTCTAATGGTTCAATGATTTTTGCAGACAAACTTATAGATTCTTTATCGGATAAAGAGCTCTCAAATTTAAGGCTAAATGATATTGGTGTAGTTTTTCAATCTCATCATCTCTTAGAAGAATTTTCTCTTCATGAAAACATCATTCTCCCAGGATCTATAACTCATAATCTCGATAAAGATTTTGCAAATTTTCTTATAGAGAAATTAAAAATTTCTAACAGAAAAGATCATTTACCCGATCAACTGTCTGGTGGAGAAAGACAGAGATGCGCAATTGCACGAGCATTAATTAATAAACCTAAATTATTGGTAATGGATGAGCCGACAGGAGATTTAGATAGAAATACTTCTGATGAAGTCATGGAATTGATAGACGATATATTTAATGAAATTGACATTTCAGTGGTTATAGCAACTCACGATGAAAATTTGAAATTTAAGCCAAATTCAAAATATTTACTCGAACAAGGTAAGCTCAATTTAATACAAGGCTAAGAGATAAAATTCGTCTAAAGAGGTAAAATATCCCTTTTTTAGGCATGAAAAGCAATACTTCATATCTTGCACGTCTTTTTGGCTATGTTTCTTCAAGCATTCCTTATTTCTTGATCAGTTTTTTTGGATTTGTATTATTTGCAGCAGCTCAAGTAGGGGCAGCGGAATGGTTAAGAAGAATAGTTGATTTTATAGAAAATCCAAATCAAACAGTCCAAACAATCTTACCCCTTGCACTAATAGCCATAGCACTAATAAGAGGAATCGGTTTTTATCTTTCAAATTTTTTTATGGCCTTTATTTCGAATAAATTGATTCATAATTTAAGAGTAGATTTATTCAAATCATTGATTTCGATGCCAGTGAGTTTTTATGATAAATCCTCCAGTGGACATTTATTATCCAGAATTACTTTTAATGTTATGCAGGTAAGTAGTGCGGTTACTGATGCAGTCAAAATTATTATAAGAGAAGGCTTGATAGTAATAGGACTATTAGGTTACTTAATTTACTTAAATTGGAAATTAACCCTAGTGTTAATTATTGCATCACCCTTAATTGGCTTCATTGTCTCTATTGCTGGGAAAAGATTAAGACGTCTTAGTAAAAAAATCCAATCTGCCATGGGTGATGTTACTCACGTTAGTTCTGAATCTATAAACGCACATAAAGAATTAAAAATTTTCGGTAATGAAAATCTTGAAATTGATAAATTCAATGAAGCAAGTGATGCAAATCGAATTCAAAATTTGAAATTAGAATCTACAAACTCAATTGCCTCTCCGCTTATTCAATTAATAATATCTCTGGCATTAGCTTTAATCACTTGGTTTGCCTTGGATCCCTCTGTAATTACATCAATGTCATCAGGAACATTTATAGCTTTTTTTGGTAGTGCGGGAATGCTAGCAAAACCTATCAGACAATTATCCTCTACTAATGTTATGTTCCAGAAAGGTATTGCAGCAGCCGAGGACATCTTTAAGCAAATTGATGAAACGCCAGAAATAGATGATGGCTCAAAAATAATTAAGAATTCTGAAGGAAAAATAAAATTTGATAATGTCTCCCTTAAATATCCTAGTTCAGAAGAATATTCTCTTAAGAATATAAATTTTGAATTAGAAAAAGGTTCTAATTTAGCTATTGTTGGAAGCTCAGGTGCAGGAAAAAGCAGCATAATTAATCTGATCCCTAGATTTTACGATGCCACAGAGGGTGGAATTTCTATAGATGGAACAAGGATTGAAGAGCTCTCTCTAGAATCTTTAAGAGATCAAATCTCCTACGTAGGACAAGAGATAACTTTATTCAATGACACAATTTTTAATAATATTTTTTATGGAGATATCGATACCAGTGAAGAAGACGTCTATGAAGCAGCAAAAAAAGCGAATGCTCACCAATTCATAGAATCTTTTCCTGATGGTTATAAAACCGTTATTGGTGATAATGGAACACTATTATCTGGAGGACAGAAGCAGAGAATTGCAATTGCAAGAGCCATCTTAAAAAATTCTCCTTTTTTAATATTGGACGAAGCTACTTCTGCATTAGATTCTGAATCTGAAAGATTGATAACAGATGCGATTGCTAACTTAAAAGAAGGTAAAACTACAATTACTATTGCTCATAGACTTTCAACGGTAGAGCAAGCAGATGAAATTTTAGTTCTTCAAAGTGGAGAAATAGTTGAAAGAGGTAAGCATAGCCAATTAATATTATCTGAAGGACCTTATTTTCAACTCTATAGAAATCAATTTGATTTTGATGACGATGCAGTAAATATTGATACTGAATCAACTCCTAATCTCCTAGTAAATATTGATGCTTCAAAATCCTATGTTTCAAACTTAGAAAAAGCATGGTACGAAAATAGCCTCTGGCCTAAACTTCTTATTCCATTTTCATGGATATACCAATTTCTTTTTAACAGACAAAAAAGACATCAAATTTCAAATTCATGGAAACCTAATCTTCTTACAATAGTTGTTGGTAACCTGACAGTTGGCGGCACAGGAAAAACTCCAATTATTATTTACCTTGCCAAATTACTTAAAAAAGAAGGTCTTAAACCAGGAATAATTTCAAGAGGTTATTTGAGTAAATCAAAGACCTATCCACTGCTACTTGACTCAGATACACCAATTGAAGAATCTGGAGATGAGCCGGCTATAATGTTTAAGAATTCTCAATGCCCAGTGGTTATCGGTCCCAATAGGATACAAGCAGCAAAACATCTTATGAAAAATACAGATAGTAACGTTATTCTAAGCGATGACGGTTTGCAGCACTTTTCTCTTGGAAGAGACATAGAAATACTAATGATTGATGGAAATAGGAAGTTTGGAAACGAGTTACTGCTTCCAGCAGGACCACTTAGAGAGCCAAAATCTAGAATTAAAACGGTTGATTTTACAATCAGCTCAAATAGAAAATGGCCCTCAGTTGCAAAATATGAAATGAAATATCGTCCTTTTAAATGGGTTCATATGAAAAGCCAAAAGGAATACGATATTTTCGAATGGCCTTTAAAAAAAGAAGTAAATGCGGTTGCAGGAATTGGAAATCCATCTAATTTTTTCAATTTATTAAAACAACTGGGATTTGAAATATCAGAATACGCTTTCCCTGATCATCATGATTTTCATAGTGTAGATTTTGAAATTATGGAGAATCAACCTACTGTAATGACAGAAAAAGATGCAATAAAATGCTCATTTCTAGACCATACGAATTATTGGTATTTAAAGATAGAAGCTGAAGTTTCAGATAACTTTGAACAAGATTTCTTAGCCGAAATAAAATCTAAATGAATTATGTAGTGATCCCAGCTAGATGGTCCTCGTCTAGGTTACCCGGTAAACCGTTAAAGAAAATTGGTAGTAAGCCAATGATTCAATGGGTGTATGAATCATGTATGAAATCTAATGCTGACTTTATATTTATTGCTACAGATTCCGAGAAGATAAGAGATCAAGTTCTAAAATTTAATGGACAAGTGATTATGACTTCAATAGATCATAAAACAGGCACAGATAGAATTCATGAAGCAATAACAAAAATAAAATGTCATGAAGAAGATTTAATAATTAACGTTCAAGGAGATGAACCATTTATATCTCATGATGACATCAATACTTTGATAGACAATTACAATGGTGATTTCGAAATGGCAACCTTATATAAAGAACTTAAAAAAGAAGATACAGATGATACTAATGTAGTGAAAATTAGTGTGACTGATAATATTGCTACTTCATTTTCAAGAGGCTTCAAATCATCAAATTCGATTTATCATCATCTTGGAATTTATGCTTATAGATGTGAATTTTTAAAAAAATTTGTTAAATATGAACAATCTGAAAATGAAATTCGAGAAAGCTTAGAACAATTGAGAGCTCTAGATAATGGGCATCAGATTAAAGCATATAAATCATCTTCTATAAGCAGCTTTGGAATAGATACTGAAGAAGATTTAATTAGAGCAAATGAAATTATCAAATAAAATTAAAAAATCGTTTAGCTTAAAAGAAAATAATCTTTTAAAAATTGATTCTACTGCCAAGTTTTTTATAGAAATCTTTAATCTTGAAGACTTAAAAAATATTCAAAATTTTATCTCAACAAAAAAAATTAATTTTTGTATTCTTGGGGAAGGATCAAATGTTGTTCTACCAAATTTGCTTAACAAGGCTGTAATTAAAATTTCATTTAATAAAATATCAATTGAGGATAATTTAATTACAGTTGGAGGGGGAAAAAATTGGGATGATTTTGTGCTCTGGTCCTTAGAAAACGGTTATTCTGGGTTAGAGAATTTATCAGGTATACCTGGAAGCATTGGAGCGGCACCTATTCAGAATATTGGAGCTTATGGGAGCGAAGTATCTGAATTTATTGAAGAAGTCATTTGTTTTGATATGGAATCAAACAGCTTTGTTGGCTTTACCAACAATGATTGTAAATTTTCATACAGAAAAAGCATATTTCAAGATAAAGATTCTCTGATTGTCGTAAAAGTTAAATTCAAGTTAACCAAAGATTTTCAACCAAACTTAGAATATGAGGATTTAAACTTTTTAAAAGAAGAAGAGATTTCTCCATTTATCATTAGAAAACATGTCCTAAAAATTAGAAAAGCTAAAATATCAGATCCTCAAGAACATCCAAATGTTGGCAGCTTTTTTAAAAATCCTATTATCTCATTGGATGAATTAGAAAAAATAAAACTAATTCTTCCAAGTATTAAATTTTATTCATACATTGATAATAAAGTAAAAATATCTGCAGCTTTTTTAATTGAGTCACTGAACTTAAAAGGTTTTGCATTGAATGATGCAAGAGTGTCTGAAAAACACTCGTTAGTGCTAGAGAATAAGTCTGAGAAATCGGAGGATATTCTTGATCTTGCCTCACATATTCAGGCATCTGTCTTGGAGAATTACAAGATTAATTTAGAATTTGAACCTCAGATATTTTGACTGAATTTTTTTTAATTGCTTCCATTCATCTTGTAGCGGTTATAAGTCCAGGACCTGATTTTGCTGTTGTACTGAGACAATCTCTATCATCTACAAGGAGAGCATCTATTTTTACTGCTTTAGGTATTGCCACCAGTGAATTTTTTCATTGTCTGTATTCTATTTTTGGAATGGAATTAATTATGAGATACCAAGAAAATATATTTCTTGTCCTTAAACCTATAGCTATTTTATATTTAATGTATTTGGGAATTTCTTCCTTTTTTACTAAGCGACCATCAGAAACAGTATCACATTCAAGTTCTAAAAATTTCACCCTTGGATTTATGACAAATCTTCTTAATCTTCAGGCAAGTACATTTACTGTTACCTTATTTTTTGCAATTGTGAGTATCGAAACTCCTTTAAATATCCTAATTCTTTATGCTGTGTTTATAGCAATTAGCACTTTTGTGTGGTTTGCATTTTTGTCTTTATTACTCACAGGTAAAGGATTTTTATATAAATTTAATAATTTTATTCCATGGATATACAAATTTACTGGTATCGTTTTTATAATTAGTTCTTTTTATTTATTAACTTTGTAATGGAATCTGGCCCAAAAACATCTGCTCAATTATTTAGTGATATTTTGAAGCTTCAAAATAAAGGTTCACTTCCTCCTGTAGATGATTGGAACCCTCCTTTATGTGAAAACGTTCAGATGAAAATATCCAGAGATGGAAAATGGTATTTTATGGATTCCCCTATAGGCCGTGAAAAAATGGTTAGTTTATTTAGTACGGTTCTTAGATTCGATGAAGATGGAAATTACTACCTTGTTACCCCGGTAGAAAAAATTAAGATTGAAGTTGAAGATAAGCCATTCGTTATCGTTACCTACCAAAAAGAAATTAAAAACGATAAAGAAGTGTTTTTGTTCAAGACCAATGTTGGCGATATCGTACTTTTAGATACATTAGATAAGTTAAGAGTTGAAATTGATAAAAATACACAAGAACCTTCACCATATCTAAAGGTAAGAAAAAACTTAGAAGGGCTGATCAGTAGGAATGTTTTTTATCAATTAGTGGACGAATCCTATGAGAGGGATAAAGAATTATTTATTAAAAGTAATGATAAGGAATTTTCGCTTGGAAGATTGGACTGACTACATATTTGGATAGTTTGGACCACCCATACCTTCCGGGGTTATCCAAACTATATTTTGGCTTGGATCTTTGATGTCACAAGTTTTACAATGAACACAATTCTGAGCATTAATTTGAAATTTGTGTTCTCCATCTTTCTCTACAACCTCATAGACACCAGCAGGACAATATCTTTGAGCTGGCTCATCATAAGTCGGTAGATTTACATTTATCGGAATAGAAGAATCTTTAAGAGTTAAGTGACAAGGTTGATCTTCTTCATGATTGGTATTTGAAAGAAAAACAGAAGATAGTTTATCAAAGCTAATTTTTCCATCGGGTTTTGGATAATCAATTTTTTCACACTCACTTGCTTTTTTCATACATGCATAGTCAGGTGTTTTATGAGTCAATGTGAATGGATAACGACCTCTAAATAAGAATTGTTCGATAGCCATTAAAATTCCTCCAATCCACGTTCCATATTTATGGAAAAGAGGCGTCATATTTCTTGATTTATACAAATCAGTTTGTATCCAAGATGAATCAAATTTTTCTTCATAGGACTCTAAATCAGCATCTAGATTATTATTTTGAACTGCATCAAATACTGTTTCTGCAGCAAGCATTCCAGACTTCATTGCCGTGTGAGTTCCTTTAATCTTGGTGAAAACTAGTGTTCCAGCATTATCTCCGACAATAAGTCCGCCAGGAAAAGTCATTTTTGGTCTAGATTGATAACCTCCTTTGATGAGTGCTCTAGCTCCATAAGCTACTCTTGTTCCATTTTCCAGGATCTTTTTTATATCTTTATGTTGTTTCCATTGCTGGAATTCATCAAACGGACTTAAATGTGGATTTGAATAATCTAGAGGAACAACCAGACCTATATAGACCTGATTATTTTCTCCATGGTAAAAATATGAACCAGCTTTTGATTTACTCGGCCAACCAAA
>CABZYK010000006.1:0-114337 GCA_902529935.1 uncultured SAR86 cluster bacterium
TTCGGGTGAATACATTGAATCAACAAGGGAAAGTATCTGTTCGTTATCTATGTAAGAGTTTAAGTGTTTATTTAGATTAAGATTTTCCAGCATTTCTTTTACCTCTACTATTAGAGCTTTATCTAGAAATCTAAAATCTCTTTCTTCTAAGAAATCTATGATTGATGCAAGTGTAAAGCTGCAAGCAATTCCATGCGGAACGTTAAATTTACTAGTAAGGGGGTAAGAGATTGAGTGAGCAATTGCTGTTTTCGTTCTGCTTATAGCAATTCCTGCCAAAAAGCTTGCTTCCTGCATCATTGATCTATGTTGGGAATTTTGAAGGTCATTCATTAAATGAGGTAAAGAATTTACAATCAATCTCAGTGAATTCTCTGCAATCTCTATTGTTTTATTATTAGTGTTTCTGTTCCAGATAGCTTCCAAAGCATGTGAAGTTGCATCTAAACCAGGAAAAAGAGTTTGGTTAAAAGGAAGTGTAGAAGTAACCTCGGGATTGAGGAAAACTAAGTCTGGATAAAGTAACTTACTTTCTAGAGAGTATTTTTTTGCATATTTGAAGTCCCAGATAGTAGAAAACGGTGTTGCTTCAGATCCTGTTCCCGAAGTTGTAGGAACAGCAGCGAAATAAAATTCTTTTTTTAATTTTAAGATTTTTCCTTCTCTAAAGTGAACTGAAAGTGGATTTTTAACTTGGAGATTTAGGAAGGACATAATTGCTTTTGCGCTATCCATGACACTTCCGCCTCCAATGGCAATAATGGAATTAAATTTACCTTTATTTAAGTTATTAATTGCTCTATCTAATTTTTCCAAGTCAGGATTTGGCTCTACGTCAGTATAAAATTCACATTTTTTGACATCTAAGTTATCAATCAGCGTTTTTACTTTATCTCTCTCAAGTGAACTCTTTGTAGTTATAACTAAGATGTTTCCTTTAGGAATCTCAGAACAGAATTCTTTTACTTTTGAGCTGCCCTGAATTACTTTGGAATTAAAAAAATCTTCAAAGATTTCTAATTTAATTTGATTCTTCACTAGTAGTATTTAAGAAATTCATAAAACCTTTTTTGTTTTCTATGGGAGTAGTCGCCGGTCTTCCAAGATTCTCTCTTGAATATTTTTTTACATTTATTTGAAGAAAACAGGGACCTTTCGCGGCGTAAACACCATTCCATGAATTTTCTAATTCACTCAAGTGAGAAAATTCAAAAAAATTTTCATACCCAATAGATTTTGTTAATAAGGAGAAATCTATATTACCCGAGACTGTAGGTTGTCCACCGACAGATTCATGTGCACGATTATTTAGAAGGACATGAATAAAATTTTCAGGTTTTATAGACGCAATTATGGGTAAGGCACCCAGGTGCATTAGCATCGCACCATCACCATCAAGACATATGATTTTTCTATCCCTTTCAACAATTGAAATCCCAAGAGCAATTGATGAAGAGTGTCCCATTGATCCAACGGTTAAGAAATCTTTTTGACTCATTCCTAAACCATCTCTTATTTCATATAGTTCTCTAGATGTTTTTCCAGTTGTTGATATGAAAATATCATCTTCTGAAGATAATTTAAGCAATTTCTTGATCACTTCTTCCCTTGTTAAGAGAGCTGAAGACTTATGATTTTTTTTTAAATTATATTTTGAAAAGGTATTTTTTTTGACAAGTATTGCGACAGGTGAATTATGTTTAGTAGCTTTTTCAATAGACAAATTTATGGTTTCTTCTAAGTTTGAATTTGAATCAAGAATTAAATAATCTATATCCAACGATTCAAGCTGACTCTCAGTTACTTGACCTTGCTTTTGATGCTGAGGCTCATCTTTGACTCCAGGCTCTCCTCTCCAGCCAATCATAAGCAACATAGGAATAGAATAAACATCTCTACTCGCAAGAGAAATTAATGGATTAAAGGCATTTCCTAATCCAGAATTCTGCATATAAATCATAGGGATTTTACCAGTTGCCAAGTGGTAACCCGCAGCTATTGCGACTGAATTTCCTTCATTTGCAGATATGACATGCTGATTAGCTCTTGAATGATCATCAATATAGGCACAAATATCCTTAAGAAGAGAGTCTGGCACGCCAGAGAAAAAATCTATATTTTTTTTAATTAGATAATCATAAAATTTTTTGGGACTTATCATTTTCCACCGGGAATAAGCTCAAGAATATCTTTAATGGACATCATCCCTGAACTTGATTCTAGAGCCCTTTGATTTTGCAGAATGGATTCAGCTGTTTTAATCATAGCGGGGTAAGCACTTCTTAAAAGTTGATTTGCGTAAATAATTATATTTACACCTCTTTCTGAGAGTTCATGCTCATATATTGAATCAAAGCTTGAAGGTACTACAACAAGTGGTTTTCGTTCTTCGAATTTATTATATTCATCACAAAACTCTAATATTTCACCTGGATCCTTTTTTCTACTGTGTATCATAATTCCATCGGCACCAGCTTTTATATAGCTTTTAGCTCTTTTTAATGCATCCTTCATTCCCTTCTCTAGAATAAGACTTTCTATTCTAGCAATAATCATAAAATCATCCGTTACCTGTGCTACTTTTCCAGCTTTGATTTTTTCATTAAAGTTTTCAATACTATCTTGAGTCTGTTCAACTTCATTTCCAAATAGAGAATTTTTTTTCAGTCCTATTTTGTCTTCTATTATCACTGCTGATATGCCTAATCTTTCCAAGGTTCTGACAGTAAATTGAAAATGTTCCTTTATACCACCAGTATCTCCATCAAAAATGATTGGTTTAGTTGTAACATCTAAAATACCGTCTAAAGTGGAAATTCGAGATGTTACATCCACTGCTTCGATATCAGGTTTTCCTTTGGCGGTAGAATCGGTTAGGCTACTTGCCCACATTCCATCAAATTCACGAACAGTATCATTAGCATGAAAAGAAATGTTTTCAATTATGAGAGCAGACAAACCGTTGTGAATGTCTAAAAATCTAAGATATTTCTTTGCTTCAAGCATTCTTCTAAGGGATTTCAATCTGAAAGATGAGGTTGTGCCGATTTGATTGATGGCTTTAGAAATATCAGATGAATTAACATCTTTAGTATATGGAATATCTACCACTTTCCCGCCCCATTCTGAAAGAATTGTTGCAGCTTCATTTCTGTACCTTTCCTGATATCCTGATTTCCAATCATCCCCATGAACTACAAAATCAGGTTTTACTTTGTACAGATTTTCCTTGTAACTCCAAGTATTTTGTTCAATCACATCAACTACACCTTTAATGTTTTCAACAATTATTTTTCTCTGATTAAAGTCTAAAAAGGGAAGTCTTTTGTGTTCTGCAATAGCCTTATCTGTTAATAACCCAACAGTTATTTCGCCTAATTCTGAGGCTTTATTAAAAATGTTTATATGGCCATGATGTAAGATATCGGCCGACAAAGCTACATATACTTTTTGTCTACTCATAAGGTCGCTTATGATACTAGATGCTTGAGCTTTTATACATCTCCTTAGCTTTTTCTAAATCATCTAAATAATTAATATTTTTCCAAAGACGATTACCAATATCTTCATAAAAAAGCTGAATTGTTTTACTTTCACACAGGAAAGGTTTTATAGATTGTTCCCAATTAATTTCTTGATTTTCATGCAAAAAATGTGAGAGAAAATTGTAATATTTTTCCATAAATTCAATAGTAAAAAAATTGATACCTAATGACTCTCCAACATCTAATTTAGATTTAGGCTCTCCTTTAGTAAGAGAGTGAACTATTTTTTTCTTGCCAAGAACCACCTGTTCGTCATTTGTTTCTTCCGAGAAATTTTCATCAAGTAAGATGTAGTTTTCATTATTCAAAGACTTTAATAAGAAATCAGAGAGAATTGATTCCTCATAAAATATATCAGCATGAAGCATGAGTATGTTTTTTTTATTTTTTTTCCACATATCAAATGTAAGAAAAAAACTGTAAGCACTCCCAGTGACATTAAATTTATTATTTATAACGTAAAAAATGCTCAGTCCATCGTATTCATCACCAATTTCCTTCTTGAATTTTTCTTCTAAGTAACCAATGACTATTATGACCATCTTAAAACCTTGCTTTTTAAGACCATCTAATTGAATTTCTAAGATTTTTTTTCCATTTAGCTTGATAAAAGTTTTTGGAGAATTTGAAAAATTCGAACCCATTCTTGTTCCCATGCCTGCTGCAAGGATTATAGGTGTAATGTTATCTATATTTACCAAGTATTATCGACTGATCAGTTAAACCAAGGGGATGTTTCAATGATTCTATCTACATTTGCAAAGGAAGAAAGTTCCTTTTGAACACTCAAATTTACATATCCGGGAACCCTGAAAAGGAATAAACTTGCTATAGCTGATTTATTTGCCCACATCTTATGCGTGACATGGGGATACATATAAATTGAATCTCCAGGATCAATAGTTTTATGCTTCCAAGAATTTTCATCTAGCCATGAAAAATTAACTGGGTGTTCTCCATAGTTATAAATAAAGTTATGTAATGCTGAATTAAGTTCACTTGATTTAGATTGATCTTTAGAAAAGACCTGCAGATTGAATCCAAGACATTCAGGCATCCTTGGATTTTTAGCTAACACATTAAGTTTATAATCCTTAAATTTGTTATTGTAAAAGTAAGATTCTTGGGAGTCATGATTCTTAACTATTACCTCGTCTTGAGTATCATTAATTGGAAGGTTGAATATATCTAAAGGTAGATCGAGAACTTTACAGAATGAGTCTAAAGATTTTTGATTCTTTTCAATAGATTCGTTTAATAGATCATCGACATTTATAGATAGTTGCTTTTTTTGAAAAATTTCCTGAAGCTTTTCTGGGCATAAGAGCTGATCATCCATAACCTGCCTAATTACTTGTGTTACGGCATTATTATAATCGATATTATCAAAACAAAACTTTTGAATAGATTCCTCCCCTAAAGCATAAAGTTCATTTCTTGCCCTTCCAACATCGCCTGAAAAAGTTACTGCTACAATATAAGCTTCTTTAGACTTATCTCTAGAAGTAAAGCTATGTTTCCAAAAAGGAGTAATAAAATTTGAATCGCCTGTGTTCATTTCCTTGCAGAATTTTTTGCCGTTAACCTCCCAATAAAAGTTTACAGGTCCAACAAATGTTGTCATCTGATGCATTAAGTGACCATTGTTATAAGCAACATCAGGATTATTTGGATCATTATTATCAACAATTCTTAATTCCTTGATCCATTCGGGTCTAAAAGGGCTTAGTTTTGATATAGCTGCATCCCTGTACTCATAGTACTCAGTTGCAACACCATCTCTGTTTAGTCTCGAGTAAACTCTACTTGATGCTTTAGATTCACTATTTTTTGAGAAAATAACCCTTTCAGAACTATTTTCAAAATCTAATAATATATCAGAGACTTTGACTGGATAAACCTTAGAGAATTTTTGTACGATATCAAAAGCTACTCGCGAGTCTAACTTACCTTCAATAAGGGAATTTAGTGTATCAAGGCTGACTGAAATATCTTGAGATACAGTTTCGAGGGTTCTTTTAAGATCATTGGCTTCAGATAATATTCTTTGCCCAATACGTTTCGTTAATTCACTTTTTTTCATTAATGCCTTCATTGTATAACTTAAGTATCTGATCTTTCATATTCTGAGGAGATATTTTTTTATCAAATTTAAAGTGAATATCTGGATTTTTAGGGAGATCAACTTCTAAATCCAAACCAGCAACATTTTTAATCTTACCACTTAATGCCCTCTTATAAATATTCTTAGGATCTCTTTTAATAAGTTCATCGATAGGCGTATCAATAAATATCTCGTAATAGTTTTTTAAGTTGGCTCTATTCCAAGAATGAACTTCTTTAAATAATGCAATTGTTGCTATAACAACTGTAACCCCTTGTGAAGATATCATCCTGCATAATCTTGAATAGGTAAAAGCTATTTCCAATCTCTCCTCTCGATTATTTTTGCTTTTAATACCAAAACATTCTCTTAGTATATCTCCATCTAACATAATCACAGGACTGCCTGATTGCTTAATAGAATCCGTTACTAAAGTTGCTAACGTAGTTTTACCTGATCCTGATAGACCAGTTATCCAAATTACCTTAGACATTACAAATTAAACTCATTTTTTTGTGAGAAACCACCTTTCAAAATCTTCATCTAGACTTTTTTCATCCAAGAAAGCATCAGGTTTATCATTAATGAATTCTAGAGTTGCTCTTCTTGCTCCAGGATATTTAAGTGAATAGTATTCATCTAAGTGAATAAAACCCCCTTTTGAGAGCTTAGGCCAAATAAAATTTAAGCTGTCTTGATAACTCTCATAAAGGTCACAATCAATAACAGCTGACATCACTTTATCTATGCCTTGAGAATTTTTCATAGTCTCAGAAAAATCTCCTTGTACTAGAACTACGTTTTCAAGTTGTAAATACTCAATCTTTTTATTAAGAATTTTTAAACTTGTCTCTTCAAATTCACCTGAAGAAGATATATTTTGTGTATTTTCCCTGGTATTTTTATTATGGAAGTTTTGTAGGAGCCTCTGATTAAGTCTAACAGCATCAAGATGTTCTTTATCAATGAGATTTTCATCGAATAAATTATCAAATTCTTTTAAATTATCTTTTTCATGATACACCGGGGGAAACCCAGAAAAGGTATCAAATCCATAAACTTTTTTTGAAGAGCCTAGCTTCTTCAGAAGTAGTGCGATCGACAAAAGTGAATTTCCTCGATAAACACCAGCTTCTACGATATCTCCTTCAATTTTATTATGATTATTTTCAATAAATTGAATTAAGTTTTGAAAAGATCCATAGGAGTTAAAATTATAAATCCCCAACAGATTGAATTGCCAATTTTTATTGAAATGTATCATTTTTTGGCGCTATTCTATCCCATAGAAATTTATGTACCAATCTATGAAATTTTTTATACCCTCTTTTATACTGACTTTTGGTGTAAAACCAGTCAATTCTTTTAAAAGATAGGTGTCTGCATATGTTTCAGGTACGTCTCCAGTTTGAAGAGGAAGATAGTTTTTTATTGCCTTTTTACCTAGGTTTTTCTCTATTTCTTCAACAAAATCTTCAAGCTTAACAGGATTATTATTTCCAATATTTAGGACTCTATAAGGTGCGGAACTTGAAGATGAATTGCCTTTAGTACTGTCCCAATTTAAATCTTCTTTGGGTGGAGATTTATGTACTCTAACAATTCCTTCAACAATATCATCAATATAAGTAAAATCTCTTAAATGGTTACCTTGATTAAAGATATCAATTGGCTTTCCCTCGATAATATTTTTTGTAAATAAAAATAAAGCCATATCAGGCCTTCCCCAAGGCCCATAAACAGTAAAAAAGCGCAACCCAGAAGATGGGATTCTGTAAAGGTTACTATAACTATGAGCCATTAGTTCATTTGCTTTTTTTGTTGCTGCATAGAACTGTAAAGGGTTGCTTGCCTCATCAATCTCTTTGAAAGGCATTTTTGTGCTTGCTCCGTAGATGCTGCTGGTACTAGCATAAGTCAAGTGATTAATATTTGAATGCCTACAATTCTCTAAAATATTTGCAAAACCAACCAGATTGCTTTTTACATAGTCTTGAGGGTTCTTTATGCTATGTCTGACACCGGCCTGGGCAGCCAAATTTATCACGGACTCAATTTCAAATTTATTAAAAATGTCATTCAAAGCTTCATTATCAAAAAGATCTACCTTTTCAAAAATAAATTTGTTTTTATATTCAGGTAAGCTTTTTAAAAACTCTAATCTTTTTAGTTTTAAATTTGGATCGTAATAATCATTTAGATTATCAATACCTATTACTTCATTACCATCTTGAAGCAATCTTTTTGTTGTATGGAAACCAATAAAACCGACTGAACCTGTAACTAAAATTTTCGGCACTTTTTAAGGTATTTTAAAGATAAAAGGAACAAGCGTTGGGAAAAATTTTACACAAATTCTTCTAGAAAAATTTCTTATAATTTTTAAAAAAAGTATGAAGCTTGCCGCATCATCTACATTAGACAGTGATGAAAAGAAATAATCTACAAAACCTTTTATCTTATTCTTAAGGCTAGGTTTAAAATCTCTAACGTATCCAAATTTTTCAAAGCTATAAGCAAAAATAGTTTCAATCATATTTATTTCTTTTTGGCTTAATCTACCTCTCCATCTTGATTCAACATTTTTTGGTTCGTAAAAGTCTAATGGAGGTCTTTCTTTTAGTTCATCTACACCAAGATAAGAGCTCTCACCAAGCCATTCTTTGCCAAGAAAACTTTCTTCAAGACATGAATCATAAAAATTAATTCCCAACCAATTACATAAAGTCATCATTTCTTTCTTTAAATCAATATGCATCTCTTCGTTGATCATAACTTTAGTTTTTCTTTTATCTACAACTGAAAGATTTTTATGAAAGCTTTCCAAGTAAGTTCCAGCAAGAATGGTTTTATCAAAATCAAATGGGTTCATTTTATGACGTCCCTGATTTTCTGACTGTCTTTTCCATGCTCCGGCTAATCCTGCTCTTGGATCTCTCATCATTAAAACAAATTTAGAATTAAATTTTTTTTTATAATTTAATGTGTGCCATGAAACATGTTCTTGAGAAATTATTATTTTTTTTTCTTGAAGATTTATTTCTTTAGATTTACAGAAAGCATAATTAATTCCTAAAAACAATTTTTTGATTTTTACTTCTTCAGAAGAATTACTTAAAAACTCATTAAGGAAATTGCAAAAAATATTTGCTTCATTTTCATCTTTTAAAAATCTCCTTCTGACTACATTGTAAGATGGATCATTTATTATGAAATGGGTAAACTCTTCAGAGATTATTTCATTATTATTAATCTTTGATAGATCTTTTCCTGTCTCCAATGAGTAAAAATCAAGAGTTCTATAAAAACTATAAGCCGGCATAATAATTGCTTCCGGATGATCATCTAATAAGCTATGTATCCAATCAAGACCATTGTGGCCAAAGCTGCTCAGAATAGTAATAGGTAATTTTGAAAAGTTATTTATCTCTTTTAAATCCATGTTTGTATTTAATTACCAATGAACATTTCTTTTGGAAAAGGTTCTTCATTAAATCCAACCATAATTCTTCTTAAATTAAAAAGATCTATATCTGCACTATTCAAACCATTTATTGCAGACGGACAACATTTAATTCCAGCACTCTTTAAAGCTGAGATCACATATTCATCATAATGATCTTCTTGCCCTTCCGGATAAGAATAATGATCTATTTTTATTCCTAATCTATTTTCTAAGATTTCAATTGAAGTATTTATATTCTTAATCATTTGATCTTTATTTAATTTTGATAGGATTTCATGCCCCATTGAATGTCCACCAATAATGGTATTTTTGCTTGCTTCTAATTTTTTTAAATCATCCCAATTCATAATTTTATAATTATCACAATGAGGAGTTGGATTAACTTTGGTTTGATTGATTATTTGATCAATTATTTGATCCTTATTTGAGTTTGTAGATTTTTTACAAATCCTTTTAATGTCTCTGAGGGAGTTTATCTTTTCTTCTCTAGTTGATAAATCGAACTTTAATCTTTCATTAAAAATATTTATTTGAATTGTCTGTGCTTCTGTTAAGTTGAGACAGTCTTCAATTTTATCTACCCAAAACATATTTTCAGTACCAATTAATCCAGATGCAATATAAAAGGTAGCTGGTATCTCAAGATTATCAAGAATCGGGAGAGCCACTGAAGAATTATTCTTAAAGCCATCATCAAAAGTAATGGCAACCGTATTCAGTTTGAAAGGAATATTATTTTTGTAATGAAGATAAACATCCTCCATGCTAATAATATTGCAATGTTTTTTTAAAAATTTCATTTGATCGTGAAACTTTCTTGCATGAATATGTTTTCCTGAAATGTTTTCAATCCCTTTCGATACGGACTCAGTTACTCCATGATATAAAAGAATTGTTAATTTTTGATTCACGTTCCTAAAGTTAAACAATAATTACTGAATTTTCTAGCAGCTTCGTTCTTCTTTGCTGCAGGCATGAAAGAAAAATATTCTCCTCTTCTATGCTGAGGAGTTGTTTTTAAATTACCCTTTTTAATGGAATCAAGTGCTTTTAAAACTAAATCAGTTGCAATGATAGTAGTGTGATATCTCAAATGAAAAATTTTCATTTTTTTATCGATCTTTAAAGTCGATTGACCGACTATCTCACCGGTATCAAGCTCAGGCTCAACAAGATGAATAGTTGTCCCAATATTATTAAAATCTCCATTTTCGATTGCCCAAAGATCAGAATCTAAACCTCTATAGTACTGAGGTATGCCCCTGTGAATATTCATAAGGTATTTAGAAAATTTTTCTAGAACACCAGAGCTTAATTTTCCTGTTCCAAAAACAATTCCGACATCTGATTTAATTTCATCAAGAAAGCTTAAGCATTCTATTGAGTTAAGACTAGGGAAAGAAATGACATTGCAGTCAGGTAATGAGTTAGGGACTTCTTTAAAAAAGTTTTCCTTCTCAAATCGATCTTCTTCATTTGAGAAAGGAGAAGTTATATCAAATTTAGGTTTATGGATGTTGGTTTCAAAAACAAGATTATCTATATTGAAAGACTGATTAATTTTTTGGAAAAAGAATCTATGATGTGGTGTGTCGGTAGATAGAATTGTTAAATTCATACTAGACGCCAAAGGCAACTTGTTTATGTAGCTCTCTTCCTATTTGAACCATTGTTTTAAATTCATCAGGTGTAGCGCTTAAAACATGATCTCGTATAGTGGTATCAGACTTATCTAGACTAAAGTGCTTTTCAATAATTTTTGCTCCTCTTGATATTGATAGCAGTGCGGTTTCGATGCCTATTGTGTGATCGCTATAGCCTGTGACAGATTCCCTGGTAAAGTCTTTAGGAAAATTAGTCAAATCTTCAATTAGACAAGGATACTTTGAAATACACCACAAGTAATCAATTTTGTCGTTAGGCTCAAATGGCTTTTCATCTTTCTCCCACATTCCTAAAGATATTATTAGATTATTGCCGTCATCTAAGATTTTTTTTACTAGATCATAGTCATCAACTAATGTCCTAGATGCTATTTTCAAAAGAGGAAGATTAAATTCTTTAATTAATTCATAGGCCTCTTCAGTGAATATTGAAAACATTGGTTGGATATCCATATATTCTGCAAAGTTAATAATTTTGTTTACTCTATCCTTATCTAAGTGATTCATTTCATCCTTTCCCCCTCTCCATCCGAGTTGGAACTTAACTATGTCTGCTCCTGAAAAAGACGATTGTCTCACTAACTCATAAGTTAAATCTAAGTTTCCATTATGGTTCAAACCACATTCAGCGATGAATTTCATATTAGTCTCCGTGCTCTTTATCCAATTTACTATTGAATTTTTCTAAATCATCAAGTTTTTTAGTTCTATTTTCAGAATGATCTCTGTATTTATAGAGAGGTAACTCTAGATGCCCAATAGAAAATTTCTTTAAGAAGCGTCTTCTTAAATCGTGACCTTCTCTCATGGAATAATCCTCATTGTACAGACCAATATCAAATAAACATTCTCTCCTAAACATTACACCGCAAGCAATCTCATCCTTTATACCATTTCCTCGAGACAAGACTTCCTCGTTTTCATCAACTCTTAAATAATCAACACAAACAGCCTGATAAAACCTATTAAAATCCAGGAAAAATTTCATGTGATATAAAAAAGATCTTTGCACATAGTCATCTGAATCAACTCTAACTAAGTACCTACCTGATGAATCTTGCATAGCTTTATTTATGGATGACGGTAATCCCATATTTTGATCATTAAAAATAATTTTTAAATTCTTTTCTTTTTTAAATTTTTGTAAAACAGACTTTGTAGAGTCCTGACTACAATCATCAACAAGGATGACTTCAAAATCATCCTCTTCCATATGCTCTTGATTTAAGAGACTTCTTAGACAACGTTCAATCCACTTATCATGGTTATAGGTGCAAACAATCACAGATATGGATTTAGCTTTCATTTATTACCTTTCAGAGATTTTCTCAAAATATCTAAAGAAAATTCAGCAGCTTTTCTCTCAGAATCAACAGTTAATCCTGCAATATGTGGAGTTATGACCAAATTATCATTATCTTTAGCATAATTTATAACCTTGCTAGATTTTAATTCGCTGGATATTTCATTTCTTATAACATCCAATCCTGCAGACTTGATTTTCCTTGATTCTAAAGCATGAATTAAATCTTCCTCTACTACTATCTCGCCTCGCGAGACATTTATAAAAAAAACTCCATCTTTCATTGAATTAAACCAAGAACTATCGACCATATTTTCTGTAGAGCTATCTAAGTGAACAGCAATTAGAACAATATCTGAATTTTTAAGGAGATCTAGATGAGAAGAATATTTAATTACAGGACTATCTATCTCTTTGTAAGGGTCAAATGCACCCACAGAAATTCCCATAGCATTTGCATACCTAGCAACATTTGATCCAATGCGTCCATAACCAATTATTCCTAATTTTTTATCAATTAACTCTATTCCTCTGAACTCATCCTCAACCTCTCTCCATTTGTAAGAGAGAGCACTTTTGGAAGCCTTTGGTAAATTCCTTACTACGGATAACATTAAGGTAAATGCATACTCAGAAGAAGCATATATATTGCTCACAAAATCTGTATCCTTCAAACTGTGAACCTCAATTTTATTCTTTTTACAAAAATCATGATCAATATGGTTGGAACCAGTCGAAGGTGTAACTATCATTTTTAAATTTTTTACCTTTCCGATTACCTCTTCATTTATTTGATATTTTGGACATGGACTGCATAACCAAGCATCGATTGATTCATTCTTAAAAAGTTCAATCAGAGTTTCTTTTTTTGCCTCTGGCGCAAAAATACATGAGAAATACTTAATAAGATCTGATTTAACTTCTGGTAAAAAATGAATTGGAGTCGTCACTAACAGAGTATTTTTTTGTTTTTTAATGACTTTTTCAATTTCATAGTTTTTTGCTTCCCAAGGATTATTATTACAATCTCCATTATTTATTTTAAATTCAGCTATTTTTAAGTCTTCAACCGTATCAATATTGACTGATTTCTCTTCCTGCATAACGAAAGCTAGACTTCTATTTCCATGTCTAGACTTATCGTTAATGAGAGTATCTCTTCTCATGGCATAAATAGCTCCATTTCTAATGAAAGAAGGAGGAGATAAATCTTGTCTACGAGAATTTTGTCCAGGCTCAGGAAATTCCTCAGTTATGTCATGAATTTCTTCATTAATGATTTTCTTCAATCTCACTGGATGTTTTTCTCCAGTGTTTACAACACTAATAACAGAATCGCTTTCATTTTGGATGAGTTTATTTAATGCGTCATCAATATCATGATGATCTCTCAGTGGTGATACACAAGGTAACTCAATGACATAGTTATATTTTTTACTATAAATTTTTTCAGTTTCAAGGACGGCATGATGTAATGAATCAACAGATAAAACTTTATCTCCAGCTAAGTGATCCGGTCTAATGAAAGGAACTTTCGCGCCATAGGTCCTTGCAACATCAGCTATTTCGTCTGAATCAGTTGAAACGATTAAGTCAGAAATCAATTGAGATTTCATGGCAGCTACTATCGTATAGCTGATAAGAGGATACCCACTTATAGGATAAATATTTTTCTTTGGAATTCCTTTTGATCCTCCCCGCGCCTGGATTACTGCTAAAATTTCCATTTTTAAGAAGCCATCTTTTTAAATTGTGAATTTTTACTAATTAATTCATTGTAAGTTCCATAATCCTTTATCTTCCCCTCTTCTAGAAAATAGATCATGTCACAATTTTCAATAGTTGTTATTCTATGCGCAACGATAATCAAAGTTAATTTGTTAGAAAGAGATTCTATGGCTTCCATGACATAATTTTCAGTGATTCCATCAAGCGCACTAGTTGCTTCATCTAAAACAAGCACTTCAGGTTCATTATATAACGCTCTTGCGATGCCTATTCTTTGTCTCTGGCCACCACTGAGCTTTACACCATTTTCTCCGACCAAAGTATCGTATTTTTCGGGTAAATCCTCCACAAACCTATCTAAGTTTGCAAGTTGGGCTGCTTTCGCTACTTTATCATGATCAATTTCCTCTCGCTTGATCCCAAAAGCTATATTTGAAGAAATTGATTCATCTATTAAAAAAATTGTTTGAGGTACATAAGAAATCTTATTTTGCCATGATAAGAGATTTTGATTATTAATGATGGTCTCATCAACGATAATATTTCCTTTTTTTGGGTCAAGTAGGCCTAAAATAACATCTATCAAAGTCGTTTTACCCGAGCCTGTAGAACCAGCAAACCCAATGGATGTATTTTTTAAAATTGATAAAGAAATACCATCAATGACATTTTTTTTTGATTTTGGATATTTGAAAAAAATATCATTTACAGTAATTTTTTTATCAAATTTGATCATTTGATCGACTTCATTTGATAGTTCGTTCTTTTCTTCAGTTTCAATTTCTTTTAAATCATTGATAATTATCATTAAGGCTGGGCGGTTATATTTGATCATTGATTGGGCAGAATAAATATTTTGCACAGCCGGTAGTAGCCTGTATCCAGCTACAGCATAAAGCGATAAAACAGGAATAATTTCTGAAATGAGAACATCGTTGGAGAGTAAAATCAAAATGATGGATATTATCCCTCCAAAGGCTACTGTCTCTAGGAGATACCTTGGTAAAATTGCTATCACAAGCCCTTGAGCTGAAAATCTTGCATTGTCAATTGAAGGCTGTCTAAATCTGCCAATAAAATTTCTTTCTAAAGATTTAAGTTTTATATCTTTTATGCCCATCATTGCTTCATCGACTGTTCTGTATCTGTGGAAAAGAGCAATAGATTGTTTTTCTCCAATTGTTGATAAATAGGATCTACTGATAATATAAAAAATAAAGTAAGCCCCCCCGATACTCAAAACCGAAATAATGGCAATAAATGGATTTATGTATATCAAAAATGTAAAAACTACTATTGTTAAGATTGCTTTAGAAATAGCTTGTAAAGCCTGCAAGACAACACCTTTGACTACTCTGTCAATTTCAGAAAGAATATTTTTTCCTAAATCAGATGAATTTCTTTCAATAAAAAACAAATAATTATTTGAAAGGTAATGTTTGAGTAGTCTCATAGAGATGATATGTCCCTGCATCTTAGAAAAATAGGTAATGGCCCAGTACATGAAAGCACTAAAAAAATTTGAAAAAGCTAAAAGGACTAAGACAGCTACTCCAGAATAAAATAGGAAAGTTTCAACATTATCAAATTTAAAAAAATTAAAAAGAAAGCTTAATATTTGGTTAGATGAAATTTGATCGGGATCAAGAACCATGCTCATGAATGGCAAAATAGAGGCAACTCCGACTACCTCAAAAAAGGCCATGATTATGGAACCAATCAACAAGAGTGAAATTTGAAATTTTTCTTTCTTTTTAAAAAGATACTTTAAATCGGCATACATAAGAAAAAATTAATGGTTCCTAGCTTTTAAAAAATCTATGCCTTATAAAAATATAAAAAATTCCTAGAAATAATCCGATTATGCTTCCGACAAAAAACATTTGAAGAAGTTTAGGTTTGGATGGATCACCTGCAGGAGTGGCTTTATCAAGAATTTTAAAGATGTAGTCATCCTTCACATTTGAAAGCATATTACTTTTTATTTGCTCTTCCATGACTTGAAAGAAAACATTATCTATTGATTTAACATCGTTAATCTTAAGTTGATTTTTTAAATAAGAAATTGTTTTTTGCCCTTCTTCTATGTCTTGAGTCCTAAGATGATTATTTAGTTCAGAAATTATTAGGTTTGACCAACTTGAGGTTTGTAAAGAGTCCGTCCACTCAAATTCCAATTCATAAATATCAAATTGGGACCCAGAAACGCTAAACAAGTCTCTCAATGCAGAGCCAATTGAATCTCCAGAAGGTTTTTCAGCTTTCCATTTTCTATTTTTTTTATCCCAGGCTTCCGGAAAAAGGTACCTTGTTATGTCATTCTTGTCTGCAAATTCTTCAAGAAAAATATTAGATTTTAATACTGCTAGAGCTATCGACTTTTTTGTTGGTCCTTCGCTTACAGTGACTCCAACTAAACCTGCGATTCCTGAAAGTGCGCTTGATGAAGCGCTTGCAGAATTGGTATCAGTTGGAATGAAAGTAACCTTAGAAACATACTCTTTAGGCAAGGTAAGGCCGTAAACAAAGGTAATTACTCCAAAAAAAATTGAAGAGATAATAAGAAGTTTCCTAAATTTATTCAGAAACTTAATTTCATCGATCAAGTTTACGACAGTTTCATTTGAATCAATATTGTCATTCATAGTTTAAGTCTGTGGTACCCGGGGCCGGACTTGAACCGGCACGAAGTCGCCTTCGAGGGATTTTAAGTCCCTTGTGTCTACCAATTCCACCACCCGGGCAGATAATTAATCATCTTCTATGGCTCTCCCTTTTAAATTTTCCCAATCTTTTTCAGGTCTTACTTCAAGGTTTGTTTTCCAAGAACCTTTTAAAACGTTCGGCTCAATGCCTATCGACTCACTAAATTTAATCATTGCTTGTATGTCCTTCGGAAAACAACTACCTCCAAATCCCCTTTTTCCATCTGGTCCTGGAACTTGTGTATGAGAATGACCTACTCGGCCATCGCGGAGGAAGCCTTCCATTACATGATCCCAATTTGCATCTATTCTATCTGAAATTAGTTTCATCTCATTTAAAAAAGAAACCTTAGTAGCAAAATAATTATTACAGACATATTTTATTAACTCTGCAGATTCAAAATCTGTTTTAATCACTGCAATTTCTCTTCCAAAACGGTGTTTGTAAAGGGTTTCAACTTTCTCAACATTTTCTTTTTCTCCTCCGAGAACAAATCTAGTTTGACTGAGAAAATCAAAATATGCAGATCTTTCTGTCAGAAACTCTGGATTGAAAACAATTTTTAGATGAGGAAATTTTTTCTGCATTTCAGATGATGTTCCTGGAATTATTGTTGATCTAAGAAGAATAATTGGAGATGAATTTGTTTTCTCAGAAATAGAAGAAATATCACTTAAGCAGCCTTTTAGAGTTTTTAAACTTATAGAACCGTCGCTTTTTGAGGGAGTTGGGACAGAAATAAAAATAAAATCAGATTCTTGAATGACCTCCTCGAGGGAATTTTGTGATTTAGATGGATCTTTATCATGTATCCTAATTTCAGCTTTGTAGCCTACGCTTTCAGAAAATCCATGAGCTACTGCTGACCCAACAAAACCTTTTCCTACTATTCCAATTTTATACATCTTTCTTACTAATCTTTCTTATTAATTGGAGGCTGAGGTCGGAATCGAACCGGCGTACACGGATTTGCAGTCCGCTGCATAACCACTCTGCCACTCAGCCATTTATTTCGGAAATGATTGTATAGCATTAGCTATGTATTCTGAATCTTTTATATTTAAATGAGGACCAATGGGTAGACTTAAAATTCTATTACTTGCTATCTCGGAGTTTTCTGAATGAACTTTTCTACTCGAAACAATATTTCTAAAGGCTTTCATCTTACTTAAAGGCTTTGGATAATAAATCCCGCAATTGATGCCTTTTTTTCTTAGGAAAGCCATTAAAGATTTTCTGTCTCTAGATAGAATTGGAAATTGATGAAATACAGATGACTGACCTAATGTTAATCTAGGAGTTTTAATATTTGACGATTTGATTGCCTTGATTAAATAAGAGGCCTGTTCAATTCTTAATTCATTTTGTTTATTTAAGTTTTTAATTTTAAAATTTAACACCGCAGCTTGAATTGAATCTAGTCTTGAATTTCTGCCTGGTAGCACATGATCATAAGTTGCTACCCTTCCATGATTGGCTATTTTTTGAACTTTCTCATAAAGACTTTTTTTGTTTGTAACTATTGCTCCGGAGTCTCCAAATGCTCCTAAATTTTTTGTAGGGTAAAAGCTGAATGTTCCAACATCTCCAAAATTACCAACGATTTTACCTTTGAATTTTGCACCATGAGCCTGAGAGCAGTCTTCAATAATTTTGATATCATATTTATCAGTAATTTTACTGATTTCAGTCATATCACATGGGTTTCCAAATAAATGTACTACTATCAAAGCACTTGTTTTTTTTGTTGCAAGCTTCTTGAGAGATTCTATTGAAATTGTGAAATCATCCAAATTTATATCGGCTAAGACTAATTTATAACCTCCTCTCACAACAGCTTCTGCAGGAGATAAAAAGGTAAAATTTGGAACTATGACCTCAGAGTTTTTGGGAATATCTAAACTCTCTAAAGCAATTTCTAGGGCATCTGTTCCGTTTGCTACCCCAACACAATATTTACTTTCATTGAACTTTGAAAAATTTTCTTGAAAATTTTTAACTTCGTTGCCACCAATAAAATTTTTATTTTTGATAAGTTTAGAAATATTGCTAATTGTTTTGTCTAACTCAGTTTTTTTAAGACTAAGATCTATGAAAGGGATATTTCTAACTTTTGGCATATGAATAATTAAGAAGAGAAAGCCAAGACAAGACAGCTGTGATGACAACAACAACCTCAACAATTTGAGCAAGGTTAGAGTCCAAGAAGATTATTGCAAGCCCTATGGTGAAAATTTGAAAAAAAGTTTTAAACTTCCCCAGGAAATTAACTTTGGCTTTATTTTCTTTATTTGTCTCTAATAAGTGCTGTCGAATAATTCCAATAGAAATTTCTCTGGCAATAATTAATATTGTCATGACTAAGAAAATGAGGTTATCAAAATGAAAGGAAATGAAAATTAATAAACTGCTTACAAAAATTTTATCTGCAAGTAGATCTAAGTTTGCACCTAAAACAGATTCTTGTTTGAGATATCTCGCAACATATCCATCCAAAAAATCTGTAAAACTCGCCAATAGAAAGAATAAAAAGGCTAAGCGAACATCATTAATTAACATACACAAGATGATGGGAAATATAAGGAATATCCTCGAAAGTGATATTAAATTTGGAATCATGAAAATTCCTTATCAATTATGGAGCAGATTTCATGACCTACGATGGTATGTAATTCCTGAATTATTGCAGTTTCGCTTGAAGGCGCTTTGAAAGTAAAAAAAGACTTTTCAGATACGGTTGATTCTTTTATACCTGTGAAAGAAATTGTTTTTACATTCATAGAATTTGCGTAATCTATAGCATTAATAATATTCTTACTTTCACCTGATGTTGAATAAGAAATGAAACAATCGCTTTCTTTCGCTAATGCTTGTAATTGCCTTCTGAAAATATCTTCGTATCCATTATCATTAGACCAGGCAGTTATAAAAGAAGTATCAACAGACAAAGCAATTGAGGGAATTGGATCTCTTTTATTGGACGTTACTAGTGTTCCAACGTACTCTGCAGACATATGCTGAGCTTCAGCAGCGCTCCCACCATTACCAGCAAAAATTAGTTTTCCTCCTTTATTTATAACCTCTATAAAAACTTGTGAAATAGTTCTTACACAGTCAATGAGGTAATCTTGGTTATCTTCAAGTATTTTTGATCTCGTCAAAAAAGTATTTCCTTCATTTTTCATTCAGGTAATCATAAATTAGTTTTGCTCTGGTAGAACCAATACCTTCGATAGATTCTATCTGATCTATGCTTGCTTTCCTAAGAGATTCTAAGCCTCCGAAATGCCTAAGAAGAAGTTTTTTATTTTTACTTCCAATCCCTTTAATCTCATCAAGAGTTGATTTTGTAAGATTTTTTCTCCTCTTTTTGCTCCTAGATAGAGCAAATCTATGAGATTCGTCTCTTACAAATTGAAGAAGGCGTCTGCCTTCTTGTTCAAGATCCATTCTTACAATCTTTCCATCATAAAGATGAAGAACGTCATCGTATTTAGAATTTCTATCTGGACCCTTAACCAATGAAAGTATTTTGGTGTTGCAATCTTGATACTTTTCAATTTCCTTGATTGCTGAAGAAAGTTGTCCTTTACCTCCATCTATGACGATTAAATCAGGGAAATTTTTTCCATCTTTTTCAAGTCTTTTGAATCTCCTTGATAAAGCCTCTTTCATTGCGAGGTAATCATCATTTTTATTAATTTTTATGTTAAAAGTTCTGTACTGTTTTTTTTGTGGTCCCTCTTTATCAAATACTACACATGAAGCAGTAACGTCATCTCCAGACAGATGGCTAACATCAAAGCCTTCTATACTGTTTATATTTGATCGAATTTTATCTTCAATTAAAGAAAGTCCTTCAGTTATCCAAGGATAATTAAACTGGCGTTGAAGGCCATCATCAGATTGTATTGATGCCAACTCAAATATTTTTTTATTTTTATGATTCTTTTTCTCTAAGTTTATTTTTTTATTTTTGAGCTGCGAACTTAAATTACTAAACTTAAAATCTGACAATAAAGTTAAATTCTCCAAGTTTTTTTCTATCAAAATTTTTGAAAGAAAGCTTTCCATAAGTTCCTCTTCTGAGATGTGCTTATCTTTTTTTGAAAAATAGTTCTCTGCGTTTGTAAGCCAGCCATCTTTTATTTCTAAAATAGAAATACAATTAACGTATTCATTAGTTTTCTTAATTATCGCAAACGCATTATCGTACATAGTAAAGACGGATTGATCTTTTTGAATATCCCTATAGGCTTTGATCTTATCTCTATAAAGTGCTGCTCGTTCAAACTCTTTCAGGGATGAGTATTCATCCATTTTTGAGTAGAGGATATTGAGAAAGGATTTATCTTTTCCTTCAATAAATTTGATAGCTGCATCTACTTCTTCAAGATAGTTCTTTTGTGAAATTTTTTCCACACAAGGCGCTGAACATTTACCAATTTGATGTTGTATGCATGGTCTCGTGCGATTTTGGAAAACCATGTCCGAACAATTTCTCACACCGAATAATGTTCTTGTTAGATCAATTGATTGTCTTGCTGCAGTCACATTTGCATAAGGGCCAAGTTTTATACCTTTTAGTTTTTTATTTCGGGTTAAATAAATTCCTGGAAAATCATGACCAGAAGAAAAATATATAGCAGGAAACGATTTATCATCTCTAAATTGAACGTTAAAAGGTGGCTTAAGTTTTCTAATTAAGTTTTGTTCTAAAAGCAAAGCATCGCTTTCAGTTTTTGTAATGAATATTTCAAGAAATTTAATCTTGTCAACTAGTTCATTTTTTTTTCTATCTTTAGATGAAGAAAGATATGACTTAAGCCTGTTTGATAGGCTCTTTGCTTTACCAATGTATAGGATTTTATTATTTGCATCATAAAATTTATAAACTCCTGGAAGTTTTGGTAATTCTTTTTCTTTGGAGAAAATTTCTTTTGTCTTAGTGTACTGATATTGCTTTGCCATCTGGTCTTCTTAAGTCAGCAAAACCTTCGTATCTATCCTTATGAAAAAGTATAGAATGTGTTTCACCAATTCTTTCCCTATAAATAGTATCAAATCCTAATTCATCAATATCTTTTAAGTATTTTTTATTCTCGATAAATAAAACATCTGGCTTCCATTGGTGATGAATACGTTTAGCTTTAGATGCCTCATCAATTTTCATATCAAAAATTAAAACATTTAATAAAAGCTGAAGCACGGTAGATATAATAGTAGATCCTCCAGGAGAGCCAGTAATTAAAAAGGGCTTTCCTTCTTGAAGAACAATTGTCGGTGTCATAGATGAAAGCGGTGCTTTTTTGGATTCAACCTTATTTGCATCCGAACCTACTAGCCCAAAAAAATTTGGAAATCCTGGTTTGATTGAAAAATCATCCATTTCATTATTCATTAGGATTCCAGTTCCTTTTGCAATTATCCCAGAGCCAAAAGCTGTATTTAATGTATAAGTATTTGAGACAGCATTTCCGTTTGAATCTATTATTGAAAAATGAGTTGTTTCTTCACTTTCAGTAAAATATTCTCCCGGATAATCAATAGCAACTTTATTTTTAGAGCTTTTAATTATTGATGCAAGAGTTTTTGCATACTCTTTGGAAGTTATCTTGCTTATATCAAAATTATTAAAATCTGCATCTCCTAAAAATTCTGACCTATCTGCAAATGAAAACCTCATTGCCTCAGTTAAAAGTCTATTGTAATCAAGAGAGTCATGATCGTAAGAAGTTAAGTCAAAATTTTCTAGGATGTTTAGTGATTGTGACAGAACAATGCCTCCTGAACTTGGGAGTGACATTGAACAGATATCATAATCTATGAAAGTTGAACAAAGAGGAGGCTTAAATGTGGACTGATAATTTAAAAAATCATTTTGGGTAAAAATACCACCATTTTTTTTAAAATAATTAACAATTTTTTTTGCTGTTTCGCCAGAATAAAATTCATCTCTTCCAAATTTAGATATTCTTTTTAAAGTTTTTGCTAAGTCATTTTGCTTAAAAAGATCACCTCTTTTCCACATATCTTTTTTTACAAAAACTTTTTTTGTCTCAGGATTTTTTGAAAATTTATCTCTATTACTATTGAAGTATTCTGCTTGAAATTTAGATAGTATAAATCCCTTTTCGGCCAGATCTATAGCAGGTGAAATTAATTTCTTGATTGGGAGAGAACCATATTTTTTATGGATTTTAAACATTCCATCAACAGTACCGGGAATCCCTGAAGCTAGAAAAGATGATGTGCTTAAACCTTTTATAACATTTCCATTTTCATCGAGAAACATATTTTCTTTAGCTTTAATTGGAGCTCTTTCCCTATAGTCTATGGATTCAATAGTTTTCTTATTTGCATCATAAAGTAAGGCAAAACCTCCGCCGCCAATATTTCCTGCAGAGGGATTTACAACTGCTAAAGCGAAAGCAACCGATATAGCCGCATCAAAAGCATTGCCACCGTCTAGGAGTATCTTTGAACCAACTTCAGTTGCTAAGTGATGTCTCGTTACAACGACTGCATTATGTTTTGAAATAGATAAGCTTGAAAAACTGATTAAAGAAATAAAAAAAAGAAAAATTATTAAATTTCTCTTAAATAAAGTATGAATCAATTTCATTAATTACTTTAAGAGGATCTGAGGATGAAATTATTTCTCTAGCCACTACTAAGTAGTCTGCGCCCATGTTAATGGCATCATGAATAGTTGAAGTTCTTTTTTGACCTCCGCTCTTTGCTTTAACTCTTATTCCTGGACAAACAGATATAAAAGAATCCATTTCTTCTTTATTTAAATAAGCAAGATCATTGGGAGAGCAAACAATTCCATCTATACCTCCCCTTTTTCCTAAGTTAATAAGAGAGATAATCTGATCCCTCAGATCGTTGCTAACTCCAATATCAGATAAATCTTTTTGATCAAGACTTGTTAAAACAGTAACTCCTATTAAAAGAATTTCAGATGAAACTGAGTTCTTTGCATTGACTGCAGCCTCAATCATATTCTGCCCTCCTGAAAGATGAATATTTGTCATCCATACTTGCTGTTTGCAAGCTTCTAAGACAGCTTTCTCAACTGTATTTGGTGTATCGTGATATTTTAAATCTAAAAAAATATCAAAACCTTGCATTTTTAGATCTTCCAATATTTGTGGCCCACATGCTGTAAAAAGTTGGTTTCCAACCTTTACTTTGTAATTTTCGGGATTCAGGAATTTAGTTATTTCAAGAGCACTTTGCGAATTATCAAAATCTAATCCGACTATTATTTGCCCTTGCTTGATAAATTTTTCCATTTAAAAAACTTTAAAAATTATATCAGTTATGAGGTCAATTTATTTATTCTATTTTTGATCAGCTTTGAAGGTCTAAAGTAAATTAGAGATCTACTATCTAGTTCTATTGCTTTTCCTGATTTTGGGTTTCTTCCCCTGATTGGATTTCTCTCTCTGACTGAAAATGCCCCAAAACCTCTTATCTCAATTCTTTGCTTTTCAGAAAGGAGATTTGATAGATGATCAATTAGAGAATCAAGAGCAATTTTTGAATCAGTGGTAGAAAAAGATATTTTTTGAGTAGATAGTTTTTCAAGAAGATCTGATTTTTGCATAAATCACTTATCTTCAAGCTCCTCTTTAATGAGGTCACCAATTGAAGACTTAGAACTCTCTTCAATCTCTTTATTTTTCATTTCATTTTCTTTCAAGATTTCTTTTTCTTTACTTTTTTCAAGTGCTTTCATGGAGCCCCAGATTTTTCTCTCTTTTCGATCAATATTTGAAATCAAAAAGTTTATTTGATTACCTTCTTGAAGTGTAGAACTTTCGTCGTCTATAAAGTCTCTTTTTCTCATTAAAACAGGAATACTTTCTTTTACGGTTAATTTTAAAATCTCATCCTCAATATTTGAGATTGTTCCTGTAACAGAAGTTCCTTTTGGATGATCTTTAATAAAGTTTTCAACTGGATCATCTTCTAGTTGTTTAATACCTAAAGATATCCTTTCTTTTAATGGATCCATGGCCAAAATAAGAGCTTGAACATCTTGGCCTTTTTGAAATTTTTGAACCGCATTTTCTTCAGCTTCTGTCCAAGATAAGTCTGAAAGATGAACTAATCCATCAATATCGCCGTCAAGACCAACGAACATTCCGAAATCAGTTATAGATTTTACAGAACCATTGACAGTATCTCCTACAGAATTATTTTCGGAGAAAATTAGCCAAGGATTTTCCTGACATTGCTTCATTCCCAAGGAAATTCTTCTTTTTTCTAGATCAAGTTCTAAGACCATAACATCTATCTCATCTCCTGGAGATACAACCTTAGATGGATGAATATTTTTATTAGTCCAATCGATTTCAGAAACATGCACCAAACCTTCAGTATCCTTATCTAGCTCAGCAAAGAAACCATAATCTGTAAGAGTTGAAACTTTGGCTTTATGTACTGAATTAACTGGGTATAGTGTTTCTATTGTCTCCCAAGGATCTGAAGACATTTGCTTCAATCCTAAAGAAATTCTTGATTTCTCCTTATCAAAATTTGTTACCTTCAAATTAAGTTGATCTCCAATATTGAGAACCTCTGATGGATGGTTAATTCTTTTCCATGTAATGTCTGTAATGTGGAGGAGGCCATCAATACCTCCTAGATCAATAAAGGCCCCATAATCCGTTAGATTTTTAACGGTACCTTCTATTGTCGAACCTTCTTCAATAGTTGCAAATAGCTTTTCTCTTTCCTCGGAATTAATATCTTCCTGAACAGCTTTTCTGGATAGAACTACATTAGACTTATCTTTGTCTAATTTGATGACCTTAAAGTCTTGAAAAGTTTTTTCTAAATGATCAAAATTTTCAAGTTGTTTAGAATCGACAAGAGAACCTGGTAGAAAAGCTCTAACTCCTGCTACGTCTACGGTCATTCCGCCTCTAACTTTGCCGGTTATGTATCCTTTGACTATTGAGCCTGTTTTGAGTGATTCTTCTAAATTAAGCCAACTTTCATCGTGCATTGCACGTAATCTTGAAACTCTGGTCTCACCATAACCGTCTTCAACAGCCTCTAGAGTAACTTTTACTTCATCACCTATCTCAAGCTCCTTATCAGATTCATCTGCTAAGAATTCACTTCTGGCCAAAACCGGCTCTGATTTTAAACCTACGTGAACAGTAACCCAGTCAGGCTTCAAATCTACTATAACTCCAGTAATGATAGTTCCTATTTGAAAGTCTAATGTCGATAGACTTTCGTCTAGAAGTTTTCCGAAGTTTGCTTGTTCCATAATTTAAACTAAATCCATTATTTTACTTACTACCCCATCTATTGATAGATCTGTGGAATCAATCACTTTTGCTCCTTCCGGAATCAAAAGTGGAGATACATCTCTATTTTTGTCCTTTAAGTCTCTATCTTCTAAGCTTGAGATGAGGTTGCGCATGTTAACCTCCATACCCTTTTCTTTCAACTGAATTTGACGTCTTTTTGCTCTCTCTTCTATTGATGCATCTAAATAAATTTTAATTCCAGCTTCAGGAAAAACAACTGATCCCATATCTCTTCCATCAGCTATTAAACCTATATTTGGATCGTAAAAAGACCTTTGAGTGTCTTTAATTAAGTTTCGAATGTTTTGATTATGTGCCAAGTCTGAAGCCTTTATCCCTATTTCCTCTCTTCTAATAAAGTTTGTTACATCTTTACCGTCAAAAAAAAGGTGGTATTGATCTTTTACAAGCTCAAAAAAGATACTCTTATCTTTTAATTCTTTTCCAATTGAATCTGGATCAGTTTTATTGATATTTTCTGAAATCAGGGCTATTAACCTATATAGGGCTCCGCTATCTAAAATATCCCATCCTAATTTTGCAGCTAATATTTTAGCTACTGTTCCTTTGCCAGAGCCTCCAGGTCCGTCAATTGTTATTAATTTATCCATTTTGAAAATTAAACCCCAACATTTTTGCCTGATCGATGAATTCTGGAAAAGAGGTATTGATACAATCTACATTGTTCACTATAAGGCCTTCAGAAGATCTCAGCCCTGCTACTAACATTGTCATCGCGATTCTGTGGTCTCCATGCGAATCAAATAATCCATCAGAAAAAATTCTATCCTTTTTACCAATTATTTTTAGACTATCCTTATTTAAATGGACTTCAACATCAAGTTCTTGAAGGTTATTGATCATGATTGAAAGTCTGTCGCTCTCTTTATGCTTCAATTCTGATAAACCATTAAATTCTGATTCTCCTTCTATCAAACTTGCAATCAAGAAAAATAATGGCAGCTCATCAATTAAATTAGGAACGATATCTTCCATTATTTTTGCAGGTAATAAGTCCGATGACTTTATGACTAAATCAGCCACTTCTTCGTTTCCTAATTGTCTTATATTTGTAAGATCAATAATTGCATTCATATCTAAAAGACAGTCAAGAAAAGCTTTTCTAGTCTTATTTATTCCCACATTTTTAATTTTTATTTCCGAATTTTCTGAAATTAGGCAAGCACCTATAAAAAAAGCTGCTGATGAGAAATCTCCAGGAACTTCAATCTGCCCTGGAGTTTTTAGATCACTTTTTTCAATTTCAACAATCCCTTCAGAAGATGAAATATTAGCTTCAAAAGTTTTCAACATCCTTTCTGTGTGGTCCCTTGTGGGATATTTTTCTTGTACCTGAGTTTTACCTTCTGCATTTAATCCTGCCAATAAAATTGAAGATTTTACTTGCGCGCTTGCAATTGGCATCTTATAAGTAATGCCTTTTAAACCTGTTGAAGGACTAATCTTAAGAGGAGGATTTTCTTTATTAGTTGCAGAAATTTTTGCTCCCATTTTTTGTAAAGGATCAATAATTCTCATCATTGGCCTATTTGAAAGAGACGCATCTCCTGTCAATATGGATGAAAAGCTTAGCGAACTTAAAAATCCTGCAAAAAGTCTCATGCCTGTCCCAGAGTTACCAAAATAAAGATCTTTCGTGGGAGCAGACAATCCATCTAAACCAGGAGAATCAAGAAAAATAATAGAGCTTTTAACATTAGTTTCGATTCCAAGAGATCTGGCTACATTTAGCGAATTAAGAATATCTTCGCTATTTTGTGAACCATGAATTTGCGTTTTTCCTTTGCTTAGAAGTCCAAATAAGATTGCTCTGTGTGAGATAGATTTATCTCCTGGAATAACAATCTCTCCCGAGAGATTTTTTTTCTTTGATGACTTTAGTGATGCAGTCATTCAATCAATTATTTTTTTCCTTGCCTTATTGGATTCAGCAATTAAGTTTTTAGTTTTAGATCGACTTCTTAGGATATTTTTTTCCATTACCTCTAGTTCTCTCTTAAAACCTTTTATTGAATTTAAAATTTCCTTTTTATTGAGATCAAAAATATCACTCCACATTTCTGGGTCACTTGAAGAAATTCTAGTGAAGTCTTTTAGTCCGCCTCCCATAAGGACTTTATTTTTTATATTTGAGGAATTTTCGATATATCTCATTAAGCTAAAACTAATAACATGAGGTAAGTGACTTGTAGCTGCCAATATTTTATCGTGAGAATTTAAATCCATTTTTATGCAATTAGAACCTAAAGATCCCCATAATTTCTGTGCCTTTGTAATTGAATTTTTTGACGTCATTTTCAGCGGAGAAAGAATACAAATTTTGTTTTCAAAAAGGTTTATGTCTGATGCATCTATTCCGCTTCCTTCGTTCCCTGCAATTGGATGAGAAAGAATAGCATTTTCAATTTTGTTGATAAAAGCATTGTTTTTTATCTTATTTTTTGAACTGGATGTCTCAGTGAATAAAACAGCATTTTTAATGAGATCTTTATTTTCGTTAATTAATTTATCAGTAACAATTGGAGGAGTTGAGAAAATAATTGAATAGGGTTTTGAAAAGTCTAATTCTGATAATGTTCCTTTGATGATTTTATTTTTTAACGCATATCTAATTGTTTTTTTACTCAAATCCTCTGCATAGACTCTAATTCCCTGTTTACAAAGAGATTTAGCTATAGATCCTCCAATATGACCTAAGCCGAATATTAGTATTTGTTCTTTCAATTGATTGAACCTTTAATCTTTTTTGTTGCCTCAATAAAAGCATCGTTTTCAAATTCCTGACCAATGCTTACTCTTACAAATCTATCCATATTGTATGATCTGAGAGATCTCAATATGATTCCTTTTTTTAAAAAGGCTTCAAAGGTTTCATCAGAATCTATGCCCAAACTAAAAGAAAAGAAATTACCTTGAGTAGGCAGATATTCAATATTTTCTTCATTAAAGAACTGCATTAATTTATTTTTTTCTTTTAGGTTTAAATCAATAGATTCTCTTAAATGCTCCTTATCATTTAAAGATGCAATACCCGCCTCAAGAGCAAATGAACTTACATTGAACGGCTGTCTAACGCGATTTAAATAATCTGCAATTTTTTGAGATGAGATGCTGTAGCCTAGTCTATAAGCTGCAAGACCATGCGCCTTTGAAAAACTCCTAGAAATTACTAAATTTTGATACTTTTCGATCAAATCAAAAGGTAGTTTGTAATGTTCGTCTTCAATATATTCAAAGTAAGCCTGATCAAGAAAGACAATTAAATTATTTGGTAAATCATTAAGCATTGCTTCAATTTCGGAAAGTGTATTTGCTGACCCTGTAGGATTATTTGGCGATGCAATAAAAATTACTTTAGATTTGTCATCAATGAAATTAATGACTGATGTTAAGTCTTGATGATAATTTTCAGTCACAGGCAGTTCTCTTAAATCTGCTCCTGTTGCTAGAATGGCAAGGGGATATATTGCAAATCCATGTTTAAAATAAAGTGCATTATCTCCATTAGTTAAAAAAGCCCTGGCTGAAAACTCAATCAAATCATTGGATCCGTTTCCTAAAGTAATGCAATCAAGTGGAACTTTTTCCAACTTTGAAATTTCTTGTTTGAGTTTCGTTCCATTTCCATCAGGATATCTATGCGCTTCTCCAACAATATGACTAATTGCTTTGGTAGCTAACTTACTAGGACCTATAGGATTCTCGTTGCTTGCAAGCTTTATCAGCTTTTCTTTGCTTATGTTAAGGCTATCGGATGATTTTCCAGGTTGATAGGGAGTTATCTTATTTACTCCGAGATTTACTCTATCTTCGGGGAAAGTCTTTTTCATTAAATTCCTTTAGGATAGGATCCCAAAACTTTTAAATCTAGTGAAAGTCGTGATATTTTTTTTAGAGCAATGTCTACATTCTTATCACTCTTGTGACCATCTAATTCTATAAAAAACATATACTCCCAGTTGTTCTTTTTGGTTGGTCTCGATTGAATGTTTGTAAGGTTGATTTTTTGTTCTTTAAACTTTTCTAAGATATCGGAAAGTGCTCCAGACTTATTTTTTGTTATTATGCTTACACTAGTTTTATCCTCTTTTGTAGCTGAGACGTCATGATTTCCAACAATGATAAACCTTGTTTTATTATTTTTGTAATCTTGAATATTTAGCTTTAAAACTTTCATATCGTACTTTTTTGCAGCCTCGGTAGAAGCTATGGCAGCGGAATAATTTATTCTTTTTGACTGTAATACGCCTTGAGAGTTACTTGTTACATCTTTTTTTATTGCTTTAGGTAAGTTTTTACTCATCCAAGACTGGGACTGTGCAAAAGCCTGACTGTGCGCGAAGATAGTTTTAATACTCGAAAGAGCAATGTTTTTCTTCGATATAAGACTTAAATTAATCGGAATGCTTATCTCACTGCAAATCTTTAGATTACTTTCAATGATTTCATCTAAAGTCGAATTAACCAAGCCTTCGGTTGAATTTTCAATTGGCAAAACTCCGTAATATTCTGAATTATCTTCAACTGAATCTATAATTTCTCGGATAGATTCGCAGGGAACGAAATTTGTAGAAGACCCGAAGTGTTTTTTTGCAGCTTTTTCTGAAAATGAACCTTCAGGCCCCAAATATGCAACCTTAATTTCAAATGCTGTTGAGAAACAGGCCGAAATAATATCCTGAAAAATTGTTCGGATTTTATTATCCTCTAGCGACGAGCTATTCAAAGATTGTAAACGCCTAATAATTTCTTTCTCTCTATCTGGACGATAAAAAGGGCCTTTCGATGTATTTTTTTTTAAATTCTCAGCATCAATAACCAAAGAGACCCTTTCTCCTAGTAAAGAGAGCATCTGGTCATCAATTAAATCAATTTTCTTACGAATTAAACCTAATGATTTTTCTAATTTTGAGTTAGCCATACTTATTTGCAAATACATCCATAAAAGAAACTAGAGCATCTATAGCTTCTTCTGGCACAGCATTGTATATGCTAGCTCTCATCCCTCCAACTGATCTATGACCAGCAAGATTCAGTAAACCTTCTTTTTCGCTATTTTTGAGAAATGAATCATTAAGGGAATCATCATTCAGTAAGAATGGAACATTCATGATAGACCTACTCTCGATAGATACATCGTTGAAGTAAAAATCACTGTTGTCTATGTAATCATATAGTTTCCTTGCTTTTCTCAGATTAATTTCTTCAATTGATTTAAGGCCGCCATTCCTTTTAAGCCAAGAAAAAACTTTACCTGAAAGATACCAAGCAAATGTTGGGGGCGTGTTGTACATTGATTCTGAATCTGCATATGTCTGATAACTCATTAAAGCAGGAAGATCATCTCTTTTTTGAATTAAGTCTTTTCGAATAATTACAATTGCTAACCCAGCTGGGCCAATATTTTTTTGAGCGCCCGCATAAATGAGTCCAAACTTTTTTACATCTAGTGGCTCAGAGAGTATGTTGGAAGAACAGTCCGAAACTATTACTTTTTCTGGTAAATCATCTAACGACCTACATGCAACTCCTTCAATTGTCTCATTCATCACCATATGTATGTAGGAGGAATCATCTGAAATATTCCAATCATTTATTGAAGGATATTTTTTGAATGAAATATCTTTTGAAGATGCGGCTATATTAACATCATGAAATTTCTTAGCTTCAGCTATAGCTTTTTTAGACCACGATCCGACTTCTAAATAATCTACTTTTTGGTTCTTATTTCCAAGATTCATTGGAATCATTGAAAATTGTAGACTGGCTCCTCCTTGAATAAATAAAACATCGTACTCATCTGGTATAGATAATAAATCAATGAAATCCTGTTTTGCTTGCTCCGCAATGGATACAAACTCTTTGCTTCTATGGCTCATTTCCATAACCGCTAAACCATGATTTTTATAATCTAAAGTTTCTTCTTGTAACTCTTTTAAGACTTCTTCAGGAAGAGCAGCTGGACCTGCACAAAAATTAAATGCCCTAGTCATCTGTATCTTCAATTATAGAAGCCAGTCCCACAAGCTTTTCTGAGTCTTTAAGTTTTATAACAGTTACTCCTTGAGTATTTCTTCCGATAACATTTATTTGATCAACTTTTGTTCTGACTAAGGTGCCTTTATTACTTATCAACATTATTTCTTGGTTTTCGATAACCTGGTTTGCGCCAATAAGTAATCCATTCCTATCGGAGGTTTGCATTGCGATAACACCTTTGGCTCCTCTCCTAGTTTTTCTGAAGTCATCGACGTTTGTTCTTTTCCCATAACCGTTTTCAGAAACAGTGAAGATTGTATTTTCTTTCTCGGGAACAAGAAGAGATATGACCTGATCACCTTTCCCTAAATTGATTCCTTTAACTCCCCTAGCGGCCCTTCCCATTGATCTAGCTTCCTTTTCATCAAAAAAAACTGCTTTACCAGATTGAGAAACTAACATGATGAATTTTTCTCCATCGGTTAAAGTTGAGCCTACTAATTCATCATCAGGATCAAGTTTTATAGCTTTTTTTCCAACTTTCCATTGTCTTTTAAATTCATCTAAAGAAGTTTTCTTTACCACACCTTTTTTCGTTGCCATAAAAACAAATCCTGGCTCTTCAAACGATTCAACATTCAATAAACTCGTTATTCTCTCTCCTTCATCTAAATTTATTAAGTTTATTAGCGGCCTACCTTTGGCAACTCTTGATGCTGCAGGGATTTGATAAACCTTAAGCCAATATACTTTGCCTAAATTAGAAAAACATAAAAGCGTTGAATGAGTATTTGCAACTATAAGCTGCTCTACAAAATCCTCATCTTTAACGGATGCAGCTGTTTTACCTACACCGCCTCTTCGTTGAGATCTGTAAACTTCAAGAGACTGAGTTTTTGCATAACCTAGGTGGGAGATAGTCACAACCATATCTTCCTGCTTGATCAAATCCTCATCTGTCAGATCTAACTTATCCTCGATGGGAGTCTTTCTAGCATCCCCATACTCTTCTTTAATCTCATTTAGCTCTTCTTTGATAACGCTTATGAGCTTATTTTTATCAGAAAGAATTTCTTGTAATTTTTTTATCTGATCTAATATTTCAGCATACTCTTCTTTTAATGATTCCTGTTCAAGTCCAGTAAGTCTTTGAAGTCTGAGATCTAATATTGCCTGTGCTTGATGATCCGATAGTTGGTATTTATTTCCGGACAATCCAAAATCATTTTTTTTACTTCTGGATATATCAGCGCCAGATGCTTTGAGAAGCTTAACCACATTAGAGGCTTTCCATGATTTTGATAACAATTTTTTCTTAGCTTCTTGTCCATCCTTTGATTTTTTAATCAAATCTATAACGGGATCTATGTTTTCTAAAGCTACGGTAAGGCCCTCGAGAACATGAGATCTATTTTTTGCTTTTTCTAGATCAAATTTAGTTCTTCTAGTTACTACCTCCTTCCTATGATCAATAAATACTTCAAGAATTTGTTTTAAATTTAAAAGTTTTGGGACGTTGTTTATCAATGCTACGTTATTGATACCGTAGACATTTTCCAAAGGAGTCAATGCATATAAGTTATTAAGAATAACTTCTGGAGATTGACCAGATCTAATTTCAATTACTATTCTGACGCCATCTTTATTAGACTCGTCTCTTATTTCAGAAATTCCCTCAATTCTTTTTTCTTTCGAAAGTTCAGCAATTTTTTCTACCAATCTTGATTTATCCACTTGGTATGGAATTTCAGAAACTATGATTTTACTTCGGTCTTTTTTGTCTGTTTCTATATCGGCTTTTGCTCTGAGATAAACCCTGCCCTTGCCAGTTTTTGCTGCTTCTATCAGGCCAGCTCTTCCATTAATGAACCCGCCGGTTGGAAAATCTGGACCAGGAATAATCTCTAAAAGGGAATCAACATCAGCATCCGAGTTATCAATTAGCAACAGGCATGCTTCTATAGACTCAGTTAAATTATGAGGAAGCATGTTTGTAGCCATGCCTACTGCAATTCCAGAGGAGCCGTTAACAAGAAGATTTGGGATTTTTGTTGGAAGAACTTCGGGCATTAACTCAGTGCCATCATAATTTTCCACAAAATTAACTGTATCTTTATTTAAATCTGCGAGTAGTTCATGAGCAATTTTTGAAAGTCTGACTTCGGTATATCTCATTGCTGCTGGCGGATCTCCATCCATAGATCCAAAATTTCCTTGGCCATCAACTAAGGTATAACGAAGAGCAAAGTCTTGCGCCATTCTTACAAGCGTGTGATAAACGGCAGCGTCTCCGTGAGGATGATATTTACCTATGACGTTACCAACTATTCTTGCTGACTTTTTATAAGCTCTATTCCAATCATTGCCTTCTACATTCATGGCAAATAATGTTCTTCTATGAACTGGCTTAAGCCCATCTCTGGCATCAGGCAACGCTCTTCCCACAATTACGCTCATTGCATAATCCATATAGGAAGATTTAAGCTCTTCCTCGATACTTATAGTGGAATCTTTGTCGTCAAAAATGTCTGTCATTCAATGAAATGATACTGAGAAAAATCAATAGAAAATAAGCTCAAAATACTATCAAAATTATAGCATTTCTGAAGTATTTTTAGGGGTTTATTTTATGACTTAAACTCAGAAACTAAGCCACTTACAGACTCTTTTGCATCACCAAAAAGCATGCGAGTATTTTGTTTAAAAAATAAACTATTTTCTATTCCTGCGAAACCAGAAGCCATGGATCTTTTTAAGACAAAGACTGTTTTAGCTCTATCAACCTCTATGACGGGCATGCCATATATAGGGCTTGATTCGTCCTCTCTAGCATCAGGATTAACAACATCATTAGCACCAATGACAATGCATACATCTATCGTATCCATAATTGGATTTACATCCTGAGGCTCAACAAGAACATCGTATGAAACATTTGCTTCTGCTAAGAGTACATTCATATGTCCTGGCATCCTGCCGGCAACTGGATGAATAGCATACTTAACTTCGCAACCATTATCTTGAAGCAACTCCCCTAACTCCCTTACAGAGTGTTGTGCTTGTGATACTGCCATCCCATAACCTGGAACGATAAGAACTGATGAAGCAGCCTCTAATATGAGGTAAGAATCTGCAATGTTGATAGGCTTTACATCGCCTTGAACTTTTCCTTCAGCCGAAGACGAAGAGGAGTCAGTAGCACCAAAACCTCCAAAAAGAACGTTAAGCAATGATCTGTTCATTGCCTTACACATTATATTTGTGAGGATTAATCCGCTCGCCCCTACTAATGAACCAGCAACAATCAATACATTGTTCCCTATTACAAATCCTGCTGCACATGCAGCAAGACCAGAATAACTGTTAAGAAGAGCAATAATTACAGGCATGTCAGCACCGCCGATAGGTATGGCTAATAAAATTCCTAGTAAAAGAGATAATGCTATTAGAAGAATTAATGCATATTGCTCGTTAATCCAATCAAATCCAAAAAGAATTTCAGCAAAGAAAATTCCTGAACAAAACTGAACAAGTAATAGAAGAAGTAATAAAATTACTAATCCAGTAAGGATTTTTTGACCTATAAATAGATAAGGTTTACCGGGCATAATTTCTGAAAGTTTCCCAAAAGCTATTAAGCTTCCTGAGAAAGTTACCCCTCCGATGATAGTTGCGATTCCTATTGCAATCATTGCAACTAGATTGGAAGCTGTTAAAGCAAATAATTCTGCAGAGGCAACCAGAAGACTTGATGCTCCACCGAAACCATTCAATAAAGCAACTAATTCGGGCATTGATGTCATTTTTATTCTTACTGCGGCAATTGCTCCTACTGCTCCGCCTCCAATAAGACCTATCAAAATAAATTGAAATGAAACTATTTCTTTACTTAATAAAGTTACTACCACAGCAAGAAGCATTCCTAAAGAAGATACAAAATTCCCTCTTTGAGCAGTATCTGGTGAGCTCAACATTTTCAAACCAAAGATAAATAAGACTGAAGCTAAGATATAACTTAGGTTAATAAAAGTATTATTCTGAAAGACTTCTAAAATCATTTTTTCTTAAACATTCTAAGCATTCTATTTGTGACTAGATATCCACCAACAACATTAAGGCTTGCCAAGAAAACAGCTATTGTTCCTAGAGTAATAGTAATACTTGAAGAGTCACCCCCAGAAGATAAAATTGCTCCAACAAGGGTAATTCCAGAAATCGCATTAGCACCCGACATCAAGGGGGTGTGAAGAGTAGATGGAACCTTATTAATAAGCTCAAAACCCAAAAATATTGAAAGGACAAGGACAAACAGTAGCAGCATCATTTCCATTAAATTATCTCCTTAGAATTTCTGATATATAATTACCATCTTTAGTAACTATGCAGCTTTTTAAAATTTCATCTGATTCATCTAATTCCAGTTTTTTAGTATCTTTATCCCAAAACTCTTCAATTAAATTATAGATATTGCTTGCATATACTTGAGTGGAATGTTCTGGAACATACCCTGGAAGATTTTCATGCCCTATTATTTTCACCCCGTTTTTTTCGACAGTCTCACCTAAGACAGAACCTTCGACATTTCCACCTGAGGTGACAGCCATATCAACAATAACACTTCCAGGCTGCATGCTGGAGATCATATCTCCAGATAAAATTCTGGGAGCAGGCTTACCAAAAACTTGTGCAGTAGTTATTACAATATCTGAGTATCCACAAACCTTTTTCATTCCCTCTCTTTGTAACTCTAATTGTTTCTCTGTTAATTCTTTCGCATACCCTTGATCAGTCTCTTCAGTTTCACCGATATCTATTTTTATAAATCTTGCTCCTAAAGACTTCACTTGTTCTTCAACTGCTGGTCTGGTATCGAATGCTTCAACGCGAGCTCCAAGTCTTTTTGCAGTTGCCATAGCTTGAAGTCCTGCAACTCCAACACCAATTACAAAAACTCTTGCGGGAGAAATTGTTCCTGCAGCTGTCATCATCATTGGCATTGCTTTATTCATTTCAGATGAGGCCAACATTACTGCAGAATACCCTGCTAAATTAGCTTGAGATGATAATGCATCCATTTTTTGAGCTCTTGTGATTCTTGGAATTAATTCCATACTGATAGAAATGATCTTTCTTTGTTTTAGCTTCTCTAAAAATTCTTTCTCATTGAACACATCAAGAAAACTTATAGTTAAAGTATTTTCAGAAACTGAATCCAAGTCTGATAAAGGCAAATGATTTACTGAAGAAATAATTTGTGAATTAGATAAACCCTCTGATCTAGATTCTTTTTTGCATCCTATATCTTCTAAATCTTGATCTGCGATATCTATCTTTTGAGTGACTCCTGATTCAAACGAAACTTCTATTCCAATATCAATCAACCTCTTAGCAGAAGCAAGATCCAGAGCAGATCTCGTTTCTTTTTCAGATTCCTTTGGAAAGAATATTTTCATTTCAAGTTTTAAATAAAAATAAGAATTAATTTTAAACAAAGTATTAAGCTTAATATAAATGAGGCTTTAACTTTTTTTTACAATGTAATTCAATATACTTAACTCAGATTGTCAGAAATATGAATATCGATCAAGCAGAAAAAGATAAGTTCAACAAAATAGCAGAAGAGTGGTGGGATCCTTCTGGAAAATTTGCACCTCTACATAAAATTAATCCTCTACGTTCAAATTATATTAATGACAAAAAAAACGTAAATAATTTAGAGGTTCTTGATGTTGCTTGTGGTGGCGGACTATTGACGGAAGCTTTGTACGATTTTGGAGCGCAAGTCACAGGAGTTGATATATCAGAAGTTGCGATAAAAACAGCGAAACTCCATGCTTCAAAAACTAACAAAGATATAAGCTATATTCTTGGAGAAGCTGAAAGCTTGCTTGTTGAAAAGAAAGCTTTTGATGTCGTTTCTTGTCTTGAAGCTATAGAACATGTTCCCGATCCTGAATTGCTCGTTAAGACTTGCTCAGATTTATGTAAACCAGGCGGCGAAGTGTTTTTTTCAACTATCAATAGAAATCCAAAATCCTTTCTTTTTGCAATTATTGGTGCTGAATATATTCTTAATTTATTACCCAAAGGTACTCATGATTTTAATAAGTTCATAAAACCATCAGAACTTCATGGTTTTATGACAAGGTCGGGTTTAGAAGTTAGAGAAATCATTGGAATGAGCTACAACCCACTTTCAGGCAACTATTGGTTAGGTGATGATGTTACAGTTAACTATTTAGTTCATGCTCATAAACCACAGTGATATAGATCTGTACCTCTTTGATTTGGATGGCACCATTCTGGATACTGCTAAAGAATTTCATCTGTCTCTTAATGTTTTGCTTCAGCAAAAGAAGTTAATTGAAAAAGAATTTTCATCTGTTAGACAAATTGTTTCTGAGGGTGCCGGAGCCTTGATTTCACTTGGATTCTCAATTTCAGATAATCATGCTAATTTCGAAAGTCTAAGGAAAGAGCTTATTGAGGAGTACGAAAAAATATGCACTGACTCCAGAACATTTGGAGGCTTTGAAGAACTCATAAAATTCATCAAAGATAATAATAAAAAGTGGGGGATAGTTACAAATAAGCCTAAATTCCTCACTGATAAAATCTCAAATTTTTATAAATGGAATGAAATGGCAGATATAGTTATCTCTCCAGAAGATACTGAGAACAGACGAAAGCCCGATCCAAGCGGTATAAATTTAGCCATGATGAAGTTAAATTGTTCCCCTGAAAATACTCTTTTTTTTGGAGATCATTTCAAAGATTTCGAGGCATCAAAACGTGCGAAAACCTCATTTATATTCGCTGAATATGGCTATCATAATAACTCCATTAAAGATGAGAATTTAAACGATGTTGTTAAAATTAAATCCCTAAGAGAAATTCTTAATTAAGTTATCAATTTCTTTTTGACTCAGTTCTTTATAAGAGCCCTGTTTTAACGTTGAGGGTAAAAAAATATTTGCGTATCTTACTCTCTTGAGGCGACTTACTTCGTAGCCTAATGCATTCCATAGCTTTCTGACTTCTCTATTTTTGCCCTCTTGTATAACAAGAGCAAACCAAGAGTGAGATTTGGTTATTCTGCCTTCAACTAAATCATTGAATTTCATTTTATTTCCATCAATTTGAAAACCTTTTTTTAGTTTTTCTATATCACCTGGATCAACTTCACCTCTTATGCGTGCTATGTATTCTCTATCAAGCATTGATGAAGGATGCATCAGTTGATTGGCAACTTGGCCATTGTTTGTTAGCAAAAGAAGGCCTGAAGTGTTTAAGTCCAATCTACCTACCGATATCCATCTGAAGTTTTTTTCAGGTGGCAACAAATCAAATATTTTTCTCTTAGGGCTTTTTTCTGATCTAGTGCATTCAAACCCTTCAGGTTTGTTTAAAGCTAATATTCTTAACTTATTATTAACATTTAGAGTAATTTTTTTTCCATCAAGGAAAATTTGATCTTCTCTTGAAATTTTCTCTCCAAGTTTGGCGAGTCTGTCACCAACAAAGATTCTTTTTTCTTGAATGAACTTTTCTATCTGCCGTCGAGATGCAATGCCTGAATCGGAAAGAACCTTTTGGATTCTTTCTTTCACTGTATTATCTCATTTCCCTCAATGGAATTTTGGTCTGGATCCTCCAAAGGTAATGGCATGGTAGATTCAGTAGAAATATTTATTTCAGGCAAAGAAGGCAAATCTGATAGTTTCTTGAGCCCTAAGTCATCAAGAAACTCTTTTGTAGTCCCTAGCAAACTTGGTTTTCCAGGAACATCTCTAATACCGACAACTTTAATCCATCCCTTTTCAAATAAATTCTTAATTAAATTACTACTTACTGAAACTCCTCTAACTTCCTCTATCTCGCTTCTTGTTATGGGCTGCTTGTAGGCTATCAAGGTTATCGTCTCCATTAACGCCCTAGAATATCTTTGATTCTTCTCTTGCCAAATTTTAGCAATGTAAGGGGCATAAGCTTGATCAACCTGAAGTCTAAATCCGCTTGCAACCCTTGATAAAGTAAAAGAATTATTTTGAGAGTTTTGCTCAATCAAATCTAAAGCATCTTTAAATTCTGAATGAGATGGTTTTTCTTTGTCGTCAAATAGATTAGTGATCTCCTTTTCGCTTAAAGGTCTGCCAGACGATAGAAGTATCGCCTCAATAATTTTTGAAAGTGTGATCGTATTCATTTAGTGGACGCCTGTAATTTTTTTTGAAAGATGAATTTTTCCGAAAGGTTCGTTCTGAATACCCCCTATTAGTGAATCTTTAAGCAACTCCATGATTGCTAACAAGACAACTGCGACGCCCATTTTTCCTTCTGACTTCTTTATCAAATCATTAAAAGCTATCAAGTCACTTTGTTGTAGCAATTCAAGAATTTCGGTCATCCTTTCCCTTGTAGAAAGTTCTTCAAAATCAATAACATGACTTTTATTAAGACTTATTCTTTCTTTAAGCTCATTAAAAATAAGCACTAAGTCTTCTCCGGTAATTTTTGGTTTTTCTTTTGATGCTTCAAATTCAGGTTTTGCTGCACTAGCGAGATAAAAATCTCTATTTACCATTGGTATATCATTTAAGCTTTCAGATGCTTTTTTATATCTCTCGTATTCTTGAAGTCTTCTAATTAATTCTGATCTTGGATCGTCCTCCATCTCATCATCTTCAGATAGCGAAGGTAGCAAAATCCTAGATTTTATCTCTGCAAGATAAGCAGACATGACTAGGTATTCTCCAGCCAAATCAAACTGAAGTTCTTCCATGAGGTTTATGTATGAAATGTATTGATCAGTAATCAAAGAAACATCTATGTTGGCAATATCAAGGTTCTGCTTTTTAATAAAATACAAAAGGAGGTCTAACGGGCCTTCAAATGAATCTAAAAATATTCTCAGAGAATTAGGCGGGATGTATAAATCTTCGGGAAGGTCAGATATATTCTCGCCTTGCAATTTTAGAGGCAATTCTCGTTGTTCAGCTTTATTGATGTCTTTTATTGTTTCCACAGCTGTTTTGAGCGAATTATAGCTCAATTGCCTTCAAAAGCACAAAATGTAGTGATTTTTTCAAACAATAACCCTATATGTTGGGTTTCCATGAATTGGTAATAGGATATCTTCTACCCTTGTCAAAATTTCTATCGGATATTTTCACTCCCAATGGAGCCTGTCTTCTTTTGTACTCATTGAAATCAATAAGTCCAATTATCTTTTCTACAGTTTTTTTATCAAAACCTTCTTGAATTATCTCTTTTACGGAAAAATCCTTTTCTACGTAGAGCTCTATTATTGGATCCAATATTTCATAATCTGGCAGGGAATCAGAATCTTTTTGATCTGGAGCTAGTTCAGCGCTTGGAGGCCTTGTAATGATTCTTTCTGGAATCACTTCATTTAATCCATTTCTATATTTTGATAGTTCATAAACCAAAGTCTTTGACACATCTTTTAAAACTGCGAATCCACCTGCAGTGTCACCGTATAACGTCGAGTAGCCAACTGCAGTTTCACTTTTATTTCCTGTTGTGAGAACTAATAAACCGTCTTTATTTGAAATTGCCATCAGAGTCACTCCTCTAATTCTAGACTGCAAATTTTCTTCGGTTTTATCAATTTTTTTATTGTTAAAAATTTCAGAGAGCTTGCTCATATGAGCGTCATAAACCATCTCTATCGGAATTTCTTGATGACTAATTTTTAAATTCTTTGCCAAAAGCGCGGCATCATTGATACTGATGTCTGCAGTATATTTAAAAGGCATCATAATCGTTCTAACTTTATCTGAACCAAGGGCATCTGTTGCAATCGTTGCTGTCAAAGCAGAGTCAATGCCGCCGGATGAACCAATTAGCACGCCTTTGAAGTTATTTTTTTCTACGTAGTCTTTTGTAGCTAGAACTAATGAATCATAAAGATCTTTCAATCTGTTAGATGTTTTTTCTTTGATTGAGCTTTTGTTTATTTCTTCATGACTAAATTGAATAGAGTCAGTTGCAAAGCTTTTAAGTTCAAAAGTTACATCCCCTTGCTTATTGACTACCGAGGACGTGCCATCAAAAACTAGTTCATCTTGCCCGCCAGTTTGATTTACATAAATCAAAGGAATGTTTAATTTTTGTGAGATCTTGGTAAAAATATTATCTCTCTCTTCTTTCTTGCTGGTAGTAAATGGTGAAGCACTCAGATTTATGAGAAGGTCCAAATTATTTTCTTTTTGCAAATCTATAAATCCTTCATCCCAAATGTCTTCGCAAATTGAAAGTCCTACTTTGAGATCATTAAATTGAAAGAAGTTCTTGGAGCTGCCATTGGAAAAATATCTCTTTTCATCGAATTCGATGTAATTAGGAAGAACATGCTTATCATAGATTTGTATGATTCCAGACTTATCGAGTAAAGCAGCAGAATTGTATCTTTTGCCGTCTTTCCATGTTGGCAGTCCAATTAAAACTTTTGATTTTTTTATTGTTGATGACAAATTTTCAACACTTTTTTGTGCAGAAATAAGAAAATCTTCTCTCAATAATAAATCTTCAGGAGGATAACCTGTAATAAAGAGCTCACTAAATACAATGAGATCTGAACCAGATGAGTCAAATTTCAAAATATAATCTCTTGCTATAGAAGCATTTCCTTCTATATCACCAACAACGGGATTTTCCTGTACTAGAGAAATTTTCACTGTATATTTAGATTAAAACCTTTAAATTGAAGAGATTATATATAAAATGCTTTCACTTAAAAGATTATGCAATATTTAACGGACAATACTAGGATAAAAGGGCTTTTGGAAGTCACACCTCCAATCAAGCTAATTGACAAGTTGCCGCTGTCCTCAAAAGCATCAAAGCTGGTATACGAATCAAGAAATGAATTATCCTCAATTCTTAAGCAAGAAGATGACCGTTTGTTAGTTGTAGTAGGTCCTTGTTCAATTCATGACCCAAAGGCTGCCATTGAATATGCAAAAAAATTAAAGCCACTTGCTGATGCTTTATCGAAAGAGCTCAAAATAGTGATGAGGGTTTATTTTGAAAAACCTAGAACCACAATTGGATGGAAAGGTTTGATAAACGATCCAGACATTGATAACAGTTTCAATATTAATAAAGGACTGAAAACTGCCAGGAAACTTCTTTTAGAAATAAATGAATTAGGATTGCCTGCGGGAACAGAATATCTCGATATTATCACTCCTCAATATATCTCCGATTTAATAACTTGGGGGGCCATTGGAGCTAGAACCACTGAGAGTCAGATTCATAGAGAATTAGCCTCTGGTTTGTCTTGTCCTGTTGGCTTTAAAAATAGTACTAATGGTTCAGTAAAAGTAGCTGTTGATGCTTTAAAGGCCGCTAGTCATTCACATATCTTCCTCTCAATCACCAAAGAAGGTAAGTCAGCAATCTTCAACTCGGCGGGCAATCAAGATTGTCATGTCATCCTCAGAGGAGGAAGCGAGCCCAATTATAAAGACAAAGATATAAAAGAGACATCAAAAATACTTAAAGAAAATGGACTGATAGATTCCGTCATGGTTGATATGAGTCATGGGAATAGCAGCAAACAATTCAAAAAACAGTTAATAGTAAATCAAGACCTTTGTAACCAAATATCATCTGGATCTAAAAATATCATTGGGGTTATGATTGAAAGCAATTTAATTGAGGGAAACCAAAGCTCTGATAAAAAAGATAAGCTCGAATACGGACAAAGTATCACCGATGCTTGTGTGGGTTGGGAAGATACAGAAATTATGCTGAACTTGCTTTCTAGCGCTGTCAAAAATCGAAGACAGAATATGAAGGTTTCAGCATAAATGTCTGAAAAGAAATATACGTTCTCAAGAGAAATTGCTGAATCTCTTGGTATTACTGAAGCAATAATTCTAGATTTTTTTCAAAATAATCCAAAAAACTTTTCCTTGGATAATTTGAAGAACGAGTTTAGGTTCCTGGATGTTTCACAAATAGAAAATTCTTTTAAAAAATTAAATAATTTAGGCCTTTTCAAGATTATTCCTACAGAAGACAGTTCGTCCGAGCCAGATGAAACCATGAATTTTTATCCGAGTGATGATTTGGTTAAGCAGGCGTGCAATTTAGGAATCGAAGAGGATTTCTTAGGAGATCAGTTACCAAGTTTTAATTTATTTTGGAAAGGAAAAGATTTAAAGCCACATTTAAAGGAGTCAAAATTTCTTCAATATGCTTTAAAAAATTGGAGGGAAAAGGAAAAAATTGAATATCAAGCATCGAAAAAAGTTCTTATAGATGGCAACTGGCGGCCTTCAGAAGATGCAATATCTATTCTCAAAAGTTTAGACATAAATGATTCTTTCTTTGAGAGCCTTCTGCCAGAATTTATCTTATTTTGGAAAGAGAAAAGAATTAAATCCAATTCTTGGAATTCTACTTTTTTAAATCATGTAAAAAAACAATGGGCTAAAAAGAGCTTTAAGCTAGATAGTGGCAAAGAAAATCATCCTATGTCAAAAAATTGGGCCCCCAGTGAGGATTGCATGAAAGTATTGGAAGTAACAAATATTCCCGTAGATTTTATAGAATCAAAATTACCTGAATTTAGACTTTATTGGATTGATGCAGGAGAAATTTCTACAAATTGGAATAATAAATTTATAAACTTTGTAAAAAACTCCTGGGAAAAGGATTCAAAAAAAAGTTCCAATATATTGGAAAGGCTTGCTAACACTGAATGGGCAAAAAAATAAAAATTCCTAATAACCACATAGAGTTGGTTAATCTAATTTTTGCTCAATTGGAAATTACCTATCACAATCAATTTCATAAAGCTTTTAAGGATGAAGTTAGTTTAAATTTAGCAAAACAATTATGGCTAAAAAAGTTGGAAATATTCTCTCTGGATTTGATATTTGAAGCAATTGATGAATTAACTTCAAAATCAAAATTTCTTCCGTCGTTAAGTCAAACTCTAGAAGGAATTAAAAACCATTATTTAAAAAAAGAAGGGATTAGATCCATTGAGTCTGCTTTTGCTGAGGCTTGCTTAGGATCAGATGATCCTGAAAATTTCAAATGGTCACATCCTTTAGTATATGAAACAGCTAAAAATTTTGGTTGGGCCGATCTAAGACGCTCAGAAGAGAAAATAGGTTTTGAGAAGTTTCAATCTCTTATGTCCGATTCCATAAAAGATTATCTTAGCGATGCAAGTAATTTTTATCTTCCAGAGTTGAATATAACTGAGGAAAGAAAAACAAATTTATCTCAACAAGAACAAATTCAACTACTTGATAAATTAAAAGAAAAGCATTCATATTGATAATTGACATATAAACTGCCATAAGATAAAAAACGTATATTATTTGGCTAAGTTGATATAATCCTTTTCGTCTCCATATTAAATTAATGAAATTTTTGAGCTCAATCTTAAAATCTATCCTTTCAGTATCAAATCTTCAATCTGCTGGAATATTCCTATTTTTTGCTTCTATATGGATGATTTCCGGATTTTTTGTTGAGAATGAAATACAAACTAAGCAGATAGTTTTAGAAGAGACGACTGTTAGAGTGATGAAACAATCAGCACAACCTTTTTCAAGAACTATAATCCTAAAAGGCTCAGCAGAAGCAGACAAAAATGTTCAACTTAGAGCAGAAACATCCGGTCAAGTAATTGGCCTTCCAGTCGCACAAGGTCAATTTGTCAAAAAAGGCAGTCCAATATGTCAAATCTTTATCGGAGACAAGGACGAAGTGGCAAAAGAAGCTTCTTTGAATTACGAAACTGCCAAAAAACTTTTTGATGAGGGCCTCTATTCAAACAGTCAACTTCAAGCAGCAAAAGCAAGATACGAGCGAGCTTTCCAAGATCTAGATTTTGCCTCTGTTAAGGCGCCTTTTGATGGAATAGTAGATAGAATAGATCTTGATGTAGGTGACTTCTTACCAAGACAAGGCATTTGCGCTACAGTTTTAGATCTAAATCCAATTCTCATTTCTGCAGAAATTTCTGAAAATGACATGTCAGAAATCTCTCTAGATTCTTTAGCAAAAGTTGAATTAAATAATGGAAAAGTCTTTGAGGGTGAAGTTAAATTTATTTCTTCATCAGCGAATCCACTTACTAGAACATTCAGAGTCGAGATATCTGTTCCTAATCCAGAATCAGATATAAAGGATGGTATGACAGCTGAGGTATCCCTCAAAGGTATAGAAAGAATTGCTCACTTAGTTCCGGTGTCCATTCTCAGGCTAGATAACCGAGGAAATTTAGGAATTAGGACGATCGATACGGATGGTCTCGTGGCATTTAAAGAGGTCGATATTATTGAGGATACTGGTGTAGGAGCATGGATTACTGGCCTAGAGACTATTTCAACCATCATCACAGTTGGTCAGGATTATGTTTCACAGGGTGAAAAAGTTGGAATTGCCTTAGATACAAGATTCGATAGCTTGAATGAAAGGATTAATTGATTTTTTTGTAGATCGCTACAGAACCACACTAACAATGATGTTTCTAGTTTTAACACTAGGAATGTACTCTTATAGTCAAATCCCAAATGCTTCGGAACCCGATATTGATGTTCCTTTCGTAATTGTTTCCACTTTCTATGAGGGAGTTTCTCCTGAAGATGCTGAAAGATTAATTTCCAGACCTATTGAAAAAAGACTCTTAACAGTCGAGGATGTTAAAGGCGTTCAGTCATACAGTAGATTGAATTTTTCTACTGTTATTGCTGAATTTCCAAATGATTTTGATCCTGATACAGCCAAAACTAATATTAGAGATGCTGTAGATGAAATTGCATTTAAGTTACCCGCAGAGGCTGAAGAACCAACGGTCAGTAACTTTAACTTTGCTCTTGTGCCGATTATGAGAGTCAATTTAGTTTCTAATGAACTTTCCAAAAGAGAATTGAATTTTATCGCTAAAGATTTGCAATCTGATATTGAAGCCATACCTTTGGTTTTGGAAGCTAATGTAGTTGGTGTTCCTGAAGATTTATTAGAAGTAGAAGTTGATAGAACTAGACTGGAAAGTTTTGGTATTACAGCTCAAGATTTTTACAACGCTATTTCACAAAATAATAGAGTTATTCCTGCTGGAATAATTAATACAGGCACGGGTACATTTGCAGTAAAAGTTCCATCTATTTTTGAGGAAGTTAATGACGTCAGAAAGATTCCTTTGATAAAGAGAGATAATGCGGTAATCAGAATTGAAGATGTTGCTTCACTGAGAAGGTCTTATAAGGATCAACAAAGTTATGCAAAAGTTAATGGAAAAAATACTGTCTCAGTTGAAGTTGTAAAAAAAACAGATGCTAATGAACTTGATGCTGTTGAGTTAATAAATATTCTTTTAGCAGAAAAAACTGAACGTTATCCCCCTTCTCTTGAAATAGTAGTAACCGAAGATAGAACTGCTTGGAATACTGTTATGTTGAAAGAGCTTATGGGAAATGTGGTTACTGCATTGGTTTTGGTGATGGCGGTTGCCCTGGCAACTATGGGTATACGATCTTCTTTGATGGTAGGAGCGGCAATACCATTGTGCTTCTTTTTTGGGATGATTATCCTGAATGCCTACGGAACTTCTTTCAATTTTCTAGTTTGTTTTGGTATTTTAATTTCGCTCGGCATGTTGATAGATGGAGCAGTAGTTGTAATCGAATTCGCCGACCGAAAAATGGCTGAAGGACTTGATAAAACCACTGCTTACAAATTAGCAGCTAGAAGAATGTTTTGGCCAGTAATTGCTTCTAATCTAACAACTCTTGCTGCGTTTTTTCCTTTATTATTTTGGGATTCCTTATCAGGCTCTTTTTTAAGAACTTTAATCGTCACAGTTTTTGCTGTTCTCGGAGGTTCTCTTATATATGCGTTGCTTTTTACGCCAGCAATTGGGTCTTTGTTTGGAAGCATCGGCAATCGAAGCCAAGAATCTATTCAAAACACATCAAAGTTAGAAAATGGAGATCCTACGGAACTTCCTGGGATCACTGGTGCTTATGCAAGAACCCTAAATTTCATCCTAGAAAGGCCTCTGCAAGTTTTATTTTTTACCATACTATTGGTTTACACAATTTTCTTACTTCAAGGACGTCATGGAGCAGGCTCTACTTTTTTTGTTGATGGAGAGCCAACCTTTTTAAGCGTGAATATTGAAGCAAGGGGAAACCTAAATGCTACTGAAAAATTAGAATTAATGGAACAGATTGAAAATAAGATGGTTAAAATACCTGAAATTCTCAGACTTTCAATGTACACGAAAGGAGAGTCAGTAGGCGATCCCAGAAGCAGAGGTTCCTCTGATGGTATCGGAGGCTTTTTGGTTGAACTGCCATTCTTGGAAGAGGATATTTTACCGGGCGGAAGGAATGGCTATGAAGTCTTGGATAGTTTGAGAGATATGGAAAAAGACTTCCCAGGACTGAAATTTGTTATAAGAAGAGAGGAAGGTGGTCCTCCAGTTAATTCTCCCATTGAAATCGATGTCTCTGGAAGAGACTCTCAAGTTGTCTTCGAGGCAACACTTGCTTTAGAAGAATTCATGAAGAATTCTATTGAAGGTGTGGATAATGTAAAAACCACCATCCCAGTTAGAAAAATTGAATGGTCTGTGGATATAGATAAGGAGAAGGCATCTTTATTTGGCGTATCAACCACAGAAATAGGTGCAGCCGTTCAATTTCTTACAAACGGACTTAAGCTAGGCGAGTATAGACCCGAAGACGTTGATGATGAAGTTGAAATTAGAGTCAGGTACCCTGAGTCTGAGAGGCGTATAAATCAATTAGGTCAATTAAATATTCCAACTAGACAAGGATTAATGCCTTTAAGCAGTTTTGTTGAAATTATCCCCAAATTTGATGTTCCTTCTATAAGAAGAGTTGATGGAGAGAGAGCGTTTACTGTCACAGCAGATTATCTTGAAAATGCCATACCCTCCTTGGTAACTCAACAAATAGATGAATGGATTGATGAGAACATTGAGTTCCAAAATATAAACTTTATTTTTGGTGGTGAGCAAGAAGAAGTTGAAGACGCAGCATCATTTTTTGCTTTGGCTGGAATAATTTCTATTTTCTTAATGGCTATGCTTTTGGTTACTCAGCTAAATAGCTTTTACCAAGCATTCGTTATAGTTTTTGCAATCATTTTGTCTACTGCGGGCGTTCAACTAGGATTATTCCTGACACAATCAATTACCAGTGTGTTGTTCACAGGATTATCTGTTGTAGCTTTGGCGGGAATAGTTGTAAACAATAATATAGTTCTGGTAGATACTTATAATGTTCTAAAACGTAACTCAATTAATTTGAAAGAGAAAGATATTCTTATTAGAACTTGTGCTCAGAGGTTAAGGCCCGTTTTCCTTACCTCCTTCACTACGGTGGTAGGACTATTACCTCTTGCAAGCAGTATCGGTGTCGATTTTATATCACGAGAAATTGGATTAGGAGGAAGAGTAGCAGTTTATTGGCAACCTCTTGCCTTTGGCTTAGTCTGGGGCTTATCTTTTGCTACTATACTAACTCTCTTTGTGACCCCAGCATGGCTGATTTTGCCTTCAAGGCTCAGGGAAATTTTTTCAAAATTTGAAATGTTTAGTAAAAAAGTAAATGTCCAGCAACAGTAAAAAAAAATCTCTTAATTTTGAATCTACTCTCAGCGAAATAGAGAAAATTATCGAGAGCTTAGAAGAAGGAAACTTATCCTTAGAAGATTCAATAGAAGCTTATGAAAAAGGCATATCTCTAACTAAAGCTTGTCAAAAAATGCTCTCGGATGCAGAGTTAAAAATTAAAAAATTATCCTCTAAAGAAGGAGAAGATGTTTCTTTTGAGGATATATCGAATGATTGATGATTTCTCTTTTCTGGAAAAAAATCAAAAAAGAATTGAGAAGGCTTTAAATAAAGCATTGCCTGCAAAAGATTTTTCAAATATCACAGAGGCTATACATTATTCTGTTCTTGATGGCGGGAAAAGAATAAGACCACAACTAATATATCTTGTTGCAGATTCCCTTAATTTAAATCTCAAAGATGAAACCATTGATGCTATGGCAGCATCTGGAGAACTAATTCATTGTTACTCTTTGATCCATGATGATCTGCCTGCCATGGACAACGATGATTTGAGAAGAGGCAAACCTTCTTGTCACATAAAATTTGGTGAGGCCTCAGCTATTCTTGCTGGTGATGCTATCCAACCTCTAGCATTGGAAATAATCACTGACATTGATGATCCTAATTTATCTGCTGAAACCAAAATTAAAATTATCAGTATTTTTTCAAAGGCTTGTGGTCCCTTTGGAATGGTAGAAGGGCAAAACAGAGATATTAAATCTGAAAACATTGATATCTCTCTAGAAGAACTGGATAAGATTCATATTCTAAAGACAGGCAAATTAATTTCTGCCTGCGTTCATGCTACTTGTCTTTTGAAGGAAGATTTACCTGAAAATGATCTGAAAGCATTCATTAAGTTTGCAGAATGTATTGGTCTAGCCTTTCAGATAAAAGATGATATTTTAGATTGCACCTCATCAACAGAAGATCTTGGTAAGCCAGCAAATTCCGATGAAAATTTAAAAAAAAATACATACCCAAAATTAATTGGTTTAGAAGAATCTAATTCAAGAGCAGACTCTTTATGCAATGAAGCTATTCAGTGTTTAAAATCTCTCCCTTACAATACTAAAAAATTAATTAAATTATCAAAATTCATAGTTGAGAGAACACATTAAAATAGAGTGAAAGTATTTGATTCCATTCCAGATAAATGCCCTGAAACACCTTTACTAGACAGAGTAAATTCACCTTCAGACTTAAAACAGCTAAAAGAAAATCAATTAGGAGATTTCTGTGATGAACTTAGAGAATTTCTCCTATACACAGTTGGACAAACGGGTGGACATTTCGGGGCTGGATTAGGTGTTGTAGAGCTAACTGTTGCTCTTCATTATGTCTTCGATTCTCCTAAAGATAAGATAGTTTGGGATGTTGGTCATCAGACCTATCCTCATAAAATTATTACTGGTAGAAAAAGCTTGATGTCATCCATGCGACAAAAAAATGGTTTACATCCCTTCCCCTCAAGAGAAGAAAGCATCTTTGATACTTTTGGTGTAGGTCATTCAAGCACTTCTATAAGCGCAGCTCTGGGTATGACAGTAGGTTCGAATGAAAAAGCTATAGCAGTTATAGGTGACGGTGCATTAACTGCCGGTATGGCATTTGAAGCCTTGAGCCATTCTGGCAATCTCAATAAAGATTTGTTGGTAATACTAAATGATAACAATATGTCAATTTCGAAAAACATTGGCGGCTTATCCAATTACCTGGCAAGAATTTGGTCGAGTCGATGGTACACACAAATAAGAGAAGGAGGGAAAATGGCGCTAAGATTGATCCCTTCTGCAAGAAAATTTGCTAGTAAAGCTGAAGAGCATATCAAAGGCATGGTTGCGCCAGGAACTTTATTCGAAGAGCTTGGCTTTAATTATGTCGGACCTATGGATGGGCACAACGTAAAGGAAATAATTAGAACTTTAAGAAATTTAAACGATACCTCAGGTCCTAAACTTCTTCATCTAATTACTAAAAAAGGAAAAGGATTTAAACCCGCAGAGGTTGATCCAATTGGATTCCATGCGATCACAAAAATGGAAAATCCAAACGCATCAAAGAAGAAAAATGTTGGCATGAAATATTCAGATGTTTTTGGATCTTGGCTAAGTTCAAAAGCAAATGTTGATCCTTCCCTTATTGCAATCACTCCAGCTATGAAAGAAGGTTCAGGGATGGTTGAATTTGCGGATAAATTCCCATCACGTTTCTATGATGTAGCAATCGCTGAACAACATGCTATGACTTTCGCTGCTGGACTTGCCTGCGAAGGAAAAAAGCCTGTTCTAGCAATATACTCTACCTTCTTACAAAGAGCATATGACCAATTAATTCATGATGTAGCAATTCAAAACCTTGATCTCCTTATTGCCATAGATAGAGCTGGATTAGTTGGCGAGGATGGGGCAACGCATTCTGGCATATTTGATTTATCTTTCATGAGGTGTATTCCTAACTTGATTATTATGACGCCCTCCTCTGAAGAAGAATGTTGGAGGCTATTGGAAACCGGTTATAATTTTGAAGGCCCAGCTGCAGTTAGATATCCCAAAGGTTTTGGGTTAGGAACAGATCTACCTAATGAATTTGAAGAAATTGAGATTGGAAAATCTAAAGAAATTAAATTTTCTGAGACAAATAAAATTTCTATCTTAAGTTTCGGTTCTATGTTGTCTCTCTCAGATGAAATAAGTAAAGATTTTGATGCAAATTTAATTGATATGAGATTCGTCAAACCATTAGATACTGAGTGCATTATCAAGTGTGCAAATCATTCTGAGCTGATCGTTACTCTTGAAGATAATGTCGTTGCCGGAGGTGCCGGTTCAGCCATCAATGAATTTATTGCAGAAGAAAATATTAAAGTTAAAACAATTAATTTTGGAATTTCTGATCATTTCCCATCAATCGGAGGGATATCTGAACAGAGAAAAGACTATCAATTAGACAAGGATAAAATAGTAAACAAAATTAAAGAGAAATTAAGTAAGTAATAAATAAAAACAAAAAAATACAAGAAAACTCAAAAATCCTGCAATTAGATCATCTAAAAAAACTCCAAATCCATTTTTTAAATTTTGATCTACGTAAGAAATAGGCCAGGGCTTGGCTATGTCAAAAGCTCTAAAAAGTGCAAGACCTATAAGATAAAAAAAGATTCCATCTGAAATCATGCTCACCATGAATAAGGTGAGCAGCATTCCACCCATTTCATCAGAAACTATTCTTGAGTCATCCTTTATGTCTGCGTCTCTAGAAGCAACTATGCATGAAATCAAAAATATTATTATCAAGGAAGTGATGAAAAAAAATAGATGTAAGAGATCATCAATAAAAGCCTCTGCAACAATAAATAAAATTAAGGCGACAGTAGACCCCCAAGTTCCTGGAGCAATTCTAATTAGTCCTGAACCAAAACCTATAGCAATTAAGTGGAAAATGTTCTTTGTATTAGGAAAATTATTTTTTTCCATGGTTCCAACCCTTCTTTCTTGGAAATAGTACTTCGTCATTATTGAGAAGATATTTAATTCGACTATTTTTTTTAGCTTGTCCAAGCAAGGAAATATTAATTCCGGAGTTATCAGAAAGTTTCATAATTTTCTTATGATATTTTTTATCAGCAGTGAAAATTAATTCGAGGTCATCACCAAATGTAAAATCTTCGAGAGATGACTTATCAATCCTAGGAATCTCATCAAGATGGATTACTGCTCCTTGATTACTAGGAATTAGAATTTTCTCCAAATCTGCAACAAATCCATCTGAAACATCAATGCATGATGAAGCAAACTGTGAAATGGAATTAGAAATTTCTAATCTCAGCTTAGGAAAAATAAATCTTTTGACATTTTTCTTTCTGTATATATTTTTATTACAATTTTCTTTAATTTCCTCTAAACCTTTTCTGGCAAGTCCCAATTCTCCAGTTAGATAAATATTTTGATTATGTTTGGCGCCAGATCTCGAAAGATGACGGTTTTTCTTTGTTTCTCCAGATACCGAGACAGTCACAGACTTCTGACTTGTTTTTATTAAATCGCCACCAATTAAAGGAACCCTTAATAAGTTTGATACTTTATTTAAGCCTCTTGAGAAGTCATTTATGAATTTCTCATCAAAATCACATGCTAGAGCAACACTAAACCAAAGAGGTCTAGCTCCCATAGCCGATATGTCGCTAAAAGAACGAAGAACTGATCTTGTTGCTATAAATTCAGGAGGTAAAGATTTAGGAAAATGAATTCCTTCATAATTTTGATCAACCGAGTAACAAAGATTATTTGTGCTCTTGAAAACAGCTGAATCATCACCGGAACCTAGAATAAAATTTTTTTTAGATAAAAATTTAGATCCAATATTTTTAAAATATTTTTCAATTAAAAAAAATTCGTCTATCTGTGACATTTACAGATAGACGAATTTAACTTTTTTATTAAGAATTGTAGGCTTCAAATAGACCAGTAGCACCCATTCCACCACCAACACACATAGTGACAATACCGTATTTGCCGCCTCGTCTGTTTAACTCCCTAGCGACATGTCCTACCTGTCTAGAACCAGTCATTCCAAAGGGGTGACCAATAGAGATAGATCCACCATTTACGTTGAGCTTTTCAGTAGGTAATCCAAGTGTATCTCTTATATATACTACTTGAGAGGCAAAAGCTTCATTAAGTTCCCATAAGTCAATATCTTCGATAGATAGATTGGCTGATTTCAACAACTTAGGTATTGAATAAACTGGGCCAATACCCATTTCATCTGGTTGACAACCTACAACGGTAAACCCTCTGAAATAAAGTTTAGGTTCCAGTCCAAGTTCCTTAGCTTTATCTTCGCTCATGACTAAAGTAACAGATGCACCATCAGATAACTGAGATGAATTACCAGCTGTAACAGAGCCATTTTCAGGATCAAAAACAGGCTTTAAAGATGAAAGACCTTCAATAGTAGTTTCTGGTCTATTGCAGTCGTCCCTGTCTACAGTAACTTCTACATCTTTCTCATCACCAGTTTCCTTGTTGACGAGTTTCATCACTGTATCCATTGGAATGATTTCATCATCATAAAAACCTGCTTCCTGGGCTGCAGCAGTTCTTTGCTGACTGGATAAAGCATACTCATCTTGAGCCTCCCTAGTGACATTGTATCTTTTTGCTACGCACTCAGCTGTTTGACCCATGGCATGATAAATCCCTGGCACGTCCTCAGCTAACTGCTCGTTTACATACATATGCATGTTAGTTTGGCCTTGAGTAGTACTTATTGATTCTACTCCTCCTGCCATGATGCAGTCTGAAAAACCACTTGCGACCTGGTTAGCAGCCATTGCAACGGTTTGTAGACCTGATGAACAGTATCTGTTAACTGTTGTTCCACCAACTTCAATTGGAAGATTTGATAATACCGCGACATTTCTCGCTATGTTATGACCTTGGGCACCTTCAGGCGCTCCGCATCCTAAAATCATATCTTCTACCATTTCAGGTTTCAGTGATGGATTTCTTTCTAAAAGCGCATTCACTAAGTGAGCAGTCATATTGTCAGCTCTTGTTTGGTTGAACCCCCCTCTGAAGGACTTTGCTAAACCAGTCCTTACACTATCAACGATTACTACGTTTCTCATAAATTCTCCTTAAATTATATTGAACCGTAAAATAAAACTAATATAAATTTTACTTATTTTTATTTGACGAAAGCATATACTAATCTAGTTTTTAAGAAAGTATAAGTAATTCTTCCTGCAAATTTATGAATAGAAAACAAAGGGCTGTTTTTATTGCTAATAGGTTGCAAGAGATGTATCCCAATCCTAAAGTACCTTTAAATCATAAAAATTCATTTACTCTTCTGATTGCCGTCTTATTAAGCGCCCAATGTACTGATGAAAGGGTCAATATCGTAACTAAAGAACTTTTTAAAGTTGCTTCTTCCCCCGAGGAGATGCTCTCTCTTGGCCATGACAAGATATACAACTACATAAAAAGTTGCGGGCTTGCACCTAAAAAAACTAAGGCGATAGTTGAAACCTCAGAAATATTAATAAATCAGCACAACTCTAAAATTCCAAAAGATATAAAGGCATTAGAAGATCTTCCAGGGGTTGGGCACAAGACTGCCTCTGTGGTTTTAAATCAAGCTTTTGGAATAGAAACATTTCCAGTAGATACTCACATTCATAGATTGGCGCAAAGGTGGGATCTAACAAATGGAAAATCCGTAGTCCAAACTGAAAAAGATTTGAAAAATCTCTTTGATAAATCACTTTGGGGGAAATTGCACATACAAATTATTTTATATGGAAGACAATTCTGCACTGCTAGAGGGTGCGATGGAACTATATGTTTCATGTGTACCGAATTATTTCCAAAAAGAAAGAAGAAGGTTATAACCAATAAAGCTTAGAAAATTTGCTGTAGAAGTTATAATTCTCATATGTACACGGAAAATTTGTCTATCCAGTCTTTTGATGAAGATCTTTGGAGTTCTTTGCAAAATGAAAAAAAACGTCAAGAAGAACACATAGAACTTATTGCCTCTGAAAATTATACTTCGCCTAGAGTCTTAGAAGCCCAAGGTTCAGTTCTTACAAATAAATATGCTGAAGGATATCCTGGCAAAAGATACTACGGAGGATGTGAATTTGTTGATGTAGCAGAACAACTTGCTATTGATAGAGCTAAAGAATTATTTGGAGCTGATTATGCCAATGTACAACCTCATTCAGGGGCAAGTGCTAATGCAGCAGTTTTCTTAGCTTTATGTGACGCAGGAGACAAAGTGCTAGGAATGAGTCTTGATCAAGGGGGTCATTTAACGCATGGCGCTAAAGTAAATTTTTCTGGAAAAATTTATGAGTCATTCAGCTATGGTTTGGATGAAAGTGGAGACATCAATTACGATGAGGTGCAAGCTTTAGCTGAAGAACATAAACCCAAAGTTATTATCTCTGGGTTTAGTGCATTTTCTGGAATTATTAAATGGGATAGGTTCAGGGAAATAGCTGATTCGGTTGGAGCTTATTTACTGGCAGATATGTCACATGTATCTGGATTAGTGGCTGCAGGTATTTATCCCTCGCCAGTACCTTATGCAGATGTTGTTACAACCACAACTCATAAGACGCTTGTAGGCCCTAGAGGTGGACTTATCCTTGCTAAAGAAAATGAGGATATTCACAAAAAATTAAATTCAGCACTCTTTCCCGGCTCACAAGGAGGGCCTTTAATGCATGTGATCGCGGCAAAGGCAGTATGTTTCAAAGAAGCAATGGAGCCTGAATTCAAAGAATATCAAAATCAAGTTCTTCAAAATGCGCAACACTTAAGTAAGAGAATAATGGAGAAAGGGATCGATATTGTTTCTAATGGAACAAACAATCATATGTTTCTTGTCAATCTTGTTAATAAAGATCTTACAGGAAAGGAAGTTGATAATGCGTTAGGTAGAGCTAACATAACTGTTAATAAAAATGCAGTACCAAATGATCCAAAATCTCCTTTTGTTACCTCGGGAATAAGAATAGGAACTCCAGCTGTTACGAGAAGAGGCTTTAAAGAAGATGAAATGGATATTCTTTCAGATTGGATTTCTAATATAATTTTAGATGTGAAAAACGATAATTTAATAGAAAGCACAAAATCAGAGGTTAAGGATCTTTGTGCTGCCTTTCCCGTTTATGAATCATCTAAAATTAATCCATGAAGTGCCCTTTTTGCTCATACGAAGAAAGCAAAGTAATTGATTCAAGACTGGTTGCAGACAGCAGTCAAATCAGAAGGCGGAGGGAATGTAATAAGTGTAATGAAAGGTGGACTACTTTTGAGCTCGCCGAACTCCTTATGCCCAAAATCGTTAAACAAGATAAATCAAGAGTCCCTTTTGATGAAATTAAACTTAAAGAGGGTATTTCGCGCTCCTTAGAAAAGAGACCAGTAAGTGAAGAAGACTTTGAAACACTAATTGAGCAAATTAAAAGGGATATTAGAGGATTTGGTGAAAGAGAAGTTTCATCAAGAGTTATTGGCGAAACTGTTATGAAGCATTTAAGAAAAATTGATGAAGTAGCCTTTGTCAGATTTGCCTCTGTATACAGAAGCTTCCAAGATCCGCTTGAGTTTAGTGAAGAAGTAAAAAAACTTTCTAGCGATTAATGAATAAATCAGCTTTGATGGAAAGAGCTGTCCATTTGGCCTTAAAAGGAAGTTTTACAACAAGAGAAAATCCTAACGTGGGATGTCTTATTTATAAGAACGGCATGATACTCTCAGAAGGATGGCATGTTACCCCAGGCTCAAACCATGCCGAAGTAAATGCAATTCTCAACGCAGAGTCAAAATTTAAGGATTCGACAAAAGATGTCCTTGATGGGAGTTCTTTATTTGTAACTCTTGAACCCTGTTCTACAGAAAAAAGAACACCGCCTTGCACAGATTTAATTCAAAAATATTCTTTTAAAGAAATTATCTATATGCAAAGCGACCCATCCCAGAAGGGATCAGATGTTTTAAAAGAAAAAGGTTTTGGGATTGAAAAGTTTAGTCTTAATAACTCAGTTCTAAATAACGGTTTTTTTAAACATTTAGCGGAAGGAAAGCCCTATGTCAGAGCTAAGATAGCTTGCTCCATGGACGGAAAAATTGCTTTTAAAAACAATAATGAACAATGGATAACAACTCAAGCATCAAGGAAAGATGGTTATTTTTATAGAGCCATATCAGGAGCAATTATTACTGGATCAGGAACTCTTGAGAGAGACAATCCTCTTTTAAATGTAAGACTTGAAGAGGCAATCAATGATCAAGACTTTAAACAGCCTCTCAAAGCTTTGTTCTCAACAAAATCATACATTGATAGCAATAAAAAGTTCTTTCAAGATAATTCCAGAAAGATTATTTTTACTAATAATGAAAATTTAGAAATGCAAATCAATGAAACTTTAAATACAGAGACAGTTAAGATTGAATCTGATGCTAATCAAATATCTATTCCCTCGGTGCTCAACTACCTTGGTTCTATAAATATTAAAGATGTTCTTCTAGAGGCGGGTCCCAGATTGATCTCAAGTTTTATTGATTTAAACCTTATTGATGAATATATTTTTTACATTGCGCCTAAAGTTTTAGGGAATAAAGCAAATAGTTTTTATACAAATAAAAATTTAGAAGGTATATTAAATTCTCCTGATTTAGAAATCGTTGAAGAAAAATCCATTGGAAGAGACCTTAAATTAGTGCTTAGAAAGAAAAATGCCTCTTAATACTACAAGTGAATTACTGTCTGATCTTAAAAAAGGAAAGATGGTCGTGTTAATGGATGATGAAGATAGAGAGAATGAAGGTGATTTAATTTTACCTGCAGAAAATGTTTCTCCAGAGGCCATCAATTTTATGGCAATGTATGGAAGAGGCCTCATTTGTCTTGCATTAACTGAAGAACATTGTGACAGACTAAAACTTGATCAAATGGTCAAGACTAATAAAAGTAAGCATGAAACGGCTTTTACAGTTTCCATAGAAGCCGCGAGTGGAATAACAACAGGCATCTCTGCCAAAGATAGATCAAAAACAATTGAAGTCGCTTCAAACCCTCAAGCTCTAAGTTCTGACATAGTCCAACCAGGGCATATTTTTCCCCTTAAAGCAGAAGATGGGGGAGTTTTAAATAGATCCGGACATACAGAAGCTAGTATTGATCTAGCAAGATTATCAGGATTCCATCCGGCCGCAGTAATTTGTGAGATAATGAATGAAGACGGCTCAATGTCTAGAAGACCTGATTTAGAGAAATTCTGCGAAAAACATGATCTTAAGATTGGGACAATCGCGGACTTAATTAACTACAGACTGACGAATGAAAAATCCATTGAGTTAATCAGTGAATCATCCATCAAAAATAAATACGGAGAGTTCAGTTTTTTTGTTTACAAAGACTCTCTTTTAAATGAAGTCCACTACGCTTTGAAAATGGGGGAAATAAAGTCATCTGAACCAACCCTTGTTAGAGTCCAACAAATTAATATTAAGCATGATATTTTTAAATCTAATGATTTTGGTGAGAGATGGTCTCTTGAGGATGCGATGAAAAAAATATCTGCTTCTAAAAATGGTTTAATTGTATTAATTAGCTCAGATTTAACTCAGCCTGACGATGATATCGAAGAAAAAAATGATTCTTCAGATTCGGATAAAAGAAGGATAGGTGTTGGTTCACAAATACTAAAAGAGTTTGGCGTGTCAAAAATTAGGCTCCTCGGTGCAGAAGCTAAATACCCATCGCTATCTGGATTTGGTTTAGAAGTTATTGAATTTATTTCAAATTAATCATGACTGACTTAAGCAAAACAAAAATTAACGTCGATAAAAAAGATTATTCTAACCATCGTATTTTAATAGTCTCAACCTCCTGGAATAGAGAGATTATTGATGTCATGCTAGAGGATGCAATTTCTGAACTAAAAGGGTTCAACGTCAATCATATTGATAGTATTGAGGTACCAGGAGCGTTTGAGTTATCGCAAGCAGCGGAAAAATTTATTAGTTCATACGATGCAGTCTTAGCTTTAGGCACTATCATCAAAGGAGAAACTTATCACTTTGAAGTGCTTGCTCATGAAACTGCAAGGTCATTATCTCAAGTAAGTCTTTCAAACAAGAAACCAGTGATTTTTGGAGTATTGACTACCAATAACGAATTACAGGCAAAACAAAGAGCAGAGGTCAAAGGATCTGAGTATGCGAAAAGTCTTCTTATGATGATTGACTTATTTTCTGAAGATGCCGCTGGTTAAAAAAAAGATCTCCCCAACAAAGACAAGAGAGATTCTTTTACAGGCTCTTTATCAAAAAGAAATATCTGAAATTTCTAATACCAATTTAATCAATCAATTCAAGAAAACATATAGAGAATTTGATATTTCCAACGTTGCCGAAAAATTAAAGGGAATAAATAAAAATAATGATTCATTGAATAAAAGTATCGCTGATAACTCGAGCATTGAAATTAAGTCAATCGGTGAAATTGAAATTTCAATTCTTCGACAATCTATCTTTGAAATTGAAAATTCAGAAATAGACTATCCAATAGTAATTAATGAGGCTATAAAATTAGCCAAAAAATTTGGCCAAGAGGATAGTTATAGATTCATAAATGGAGTACTGGACTCTTATATTGCTGCTAGATAATATTGTTTTTGAATATAGTGCTTTCTCTATCCGGCCCAGTTGAAATGATGTCAACAGATACGCCGCAAACCTCTTCGATTTTAGAAATAAATTCTAAAGCTTCTTTTGGAAAATCATCCAAAGTTTTTAAACCATAAATGGGTTTTTTCCATCCTGACAACTCAATATATTGAGGCTTTACATGATCTAAATTGAGAGATTCTTCAAAGAATTCATCTGAATTATCATAGCTATCACAAATTTTAATACTTTCCATTCCATCAAAAACATCAAGTTTTGTAATACATAGGCTTTTAATACTATTGGATTGAATAACCTTTTTCATAGCAACAGCATCAAACCAACCGCATCTTCTTGGCCTTCCTGTGGTCGCCCCTACCTCACCGCCTTTCTCTGCAATATGAATGCCAATGTCATCAAACAATTCTGTAGGCATTGGTCCCTCACCGACCCTGGTAGTATAGGCTTTCGCAATACCTAAAATATTACTTACAGATAGCGGTCCTAAGCCGGAACCAGATGCAATACCTGCTGCGGATGAGTTACTTGAAGTAACATAAGGATAAGTTCCATTATCGACGTCTAGTAATGCTCCTTGAGCACCTTCAAAAAGAACTTTCTTTCCATCATTGTTCATTTCTATAATAAGTTTCGAAATATCTTTCGTCATGGGTCTCAATCTTTCACCATAACTTAAGGCCTTATCAAATGTTTCCTGAAAACTAACCTCTTCATCTGAGAAAAGTTTATTAAACATAAAATTATAAAAATCTAAATTTTCTTTTAATTTTTCTTCCAAAATCTTTTCGTAAAAACAATCAACCAATCTAATCGCTCTCCTTCCAACTTTATCCTCATATGCAGGACCTATACCTCTCCCTGTGGTTCCAATAGTTTTAAATGAATTAGATTTTTCTCTGCATTGATCAAATTTTTTATGATGATCGAGGATAAGAACACAGGCAGAACTTATTTTCAATCTATCTTCGACACCTTCTAAAAAAGTATTGGCTTCAGATATTTCCTCAAATAAGTCATTGGGTGAAAGAACCACACCTTTACCAATCAGTGAAAGAGCATCTTTTTCACAGATAGAGGATGGAAGTAGATGAAGAATTAATTTTTTGCCGTTCACAATAAGAGTATGGCCAGCGTTATGACCGCCTTGAAATCTACAGGTTGCATGAAAATTTGGGGACAAGAAGTTTACTATTTTTCCTTTTCCCTCATCTCCCCATTGAAGACCGAGAACTGCAAAATTTTGCGTTTTTGTCATTTACTTTGTAATTTTAAAATAGATATTAAATCTATATCAAAACCCATACCCTTTCTTTCTTTTTTATTTTTTTTTGAAAAAGGGGTTTTATACTGTCCGCCATTAATCAAGGGAACTCCCGTCTTTGGTTGAAAGATAGAAAAAACTATACCAGAGTGATACGAGTAACCAGGAAAATCAACCATATCAACTAAAACATTGTTAATTTTATTTTTTTTAAGAATATCAAAAGATTGTTTAATACTTTTTAGTTTTTTTGGATCAATTTTTAATTCCTTGCAAATTAAATTAAGGTTCTTAAATTCCTGTTCATAATCTCCAATAATGTCGAGCAGCTTCGACAAAATTGATAAAGTTCTTTTTCCTTTACCTTCATGCTTTAGAAATTCAGATAAATCACTTTTTGATCTTGAGGATAAAATATCCTTTAGTTTAATTCTTTTTTCTAAAGGAAATCTCAGTTTATCTAGTATTTCATCAAGAATAGAAATATCACCAATGGTGAGAACATAATCTTTGAGACATAATTTTTTAAGAGTTCCAGATAAAGAATTAAAAATATCTTCTTTAATACCTGCCTCGCTATCATAAAAAATTTCTAGCCCAACTTTCATGGTGCTAATTGCCTTAGTAAAAGAGCCAAGTGGCTTTTTTGTAACTTCGCCGTAGTAACAGTATTTTTTATTTTTTTCAGTTAGAAACCTTCTATCTATTCTAGCTACCTGTTGAGAAATATCGGGTCTTAAAGCAAGAGATCTTTCCGAGTTTGAATCTGAAAACTGAAAACTTGACCTTGATAATTCTTCATTTGCTAGACCTCCAATAGAATCAGAATATTCGACCAAGGGAGTAAAAATGAGATCAAAACCTTTATTTTGAAAATAATCTAGTAACTCAGTTTTTGTTTTTTCTAAGTCAGTTGAAAGAGGAGGAACGATTTCTTCGACTCCATCCGGGAGATTCCAGAAATCTGACATACCCTTCAATTACCTTTTGAGCTATCCAAGTATTTGAAAAAATCACTATCGGGGTCAATTAAAAGAACATCTGATTTGTTTTTAAAAGACATTTGATATGCTTTTAGACTTCTAGTGAATTCATAAAATTCTGGGTCTTCATTAAATGCATCTGCATAAATGTTAGCTGCAGTTGCATCACCCTCACCTCTCAATTCTTCAGAAATTTTATACGCATTAGCTAGAATTATTGTCCTTTCTTTATCAGCTGTAGCTCTTAATTCTTCAGCAATTTCGTTACCTTGAGCCCTTAGCTCTTGAGCCAACCTTTCACGCTCAGTTCTCATTCTGTTATAGACAGAGTCATTAACCTCATTAGGTAGTTCAATCTTTTTTATCCTTACATCAATTACTTCGATTCCTAATTCATCACCAACTGTTTGGTTAAGATTGGTAGTTAGATTAGCCATAAGCTCATCCCTTTCTCCAGAAACAACCTCTTGGACACTTCTTGTACCAAATTGATTTCTTAAACCTTCATCAGCTCTTTGAGTTAAAAGCGCTCTTAGGGCCGAAAGTTGTCCGCCTGATGTAGTGATATAAAACTGCTCATCATTTGTAATTCTCCACTTAACAAAGTAATCAACAATCAGTCTTTTTTTCTCAGCAGTAAAGTAAGGTTGAGGTAAATTATCTAAAGTTAAAACTCTCTCATCAAATTTTCTTATTGTGTGAAGAATTGGAACTTTAAAATGTAGCCCTGGCTCAATTGAAGAATCAATAATCTCACCAAATCTTAGTTTTATTGCCGTCTCTCTGTCAGTAACTATGTAGAGTGTATTAGCAAGGATCACAAAAGTGATAACAACTGCTGATACGATAAATAAACCAAGCCTACCCATTATCTTCTCTCCTGTCTTTTTCTTATTTCTTCTATAACTTGATCAGTGATATCTCCTATAGAAATATCTTGATCATTATTAGAAGATGAATTATTTCTATCTGCAGCTACTGCAGCAGATGCGATTTTATCTAAGGGCAAATAGAGAATGTTATTGCCATCTTGTACATCGATCATAACCTTGGTGCTACTGTCCATTACAGACTGAACAGCATCTAGGTAGAGCCTTTGTCTGGTAACTTCCGGTGCTTTTTTATACTCAACAAGTAATTGACTGAAACGAGAAGCATCACCTTCTGCCTCTGCTATGACTTTGTTCTTGTAACCCTCTGCATCCTGAATGGTTCTTTGTGCATCACCCCTGGCTATTGGAACCACCTCATTTGCATAAGTCTCAGCTTGGTTTCTCAATCTAACCTCATCCTCTCGTGCCTTTACTACATCATCAAATGCTTCTCTAACCGCATCGGGTGGCTTAGATTCTTTAACATTAACTGTTACAACCTCAATTCCAGTTAAATAATCATCTAATCTTTGTTGTAATCTGTCTTTAACGTCGAATGCAATTTGCTCTCTTCCAGTGGTCAGGACATCATCCATAATATTGCTGCCTACAACATGCCTTAAAGCGGCCTCGGATGCTTGTGCAAGACTGTCGTCTGGAGTTGAAGCTTCTAATAGATAGTTAACTGGATTAGATTTTTTGTACTGAACTCCTATCTCAACAATTACGATATTTTCATCTTTAGTTAGCATCGAGGAAGTTGCTGTATGAGTGAACAATTTTTCAGTATTCACAATAGTTCTTGTATCAATAATGGGAGGATTCCAGTGTATACCCGGTCCCTTAGTATTAACGTACTCACCAAATCTAAGGACGACCGCTTGTTCCTGAGCATCTACAGTATAAATCCCTAAAGCTGCGTATAAGATAGAGATGACCGCTAGAGCAGATGTTAGAATTTTTCTTGGTTTAAAATCACCACCCCCGGAACTAGATCTTTTTCCAAATAAAAAACTAAATTGATCTCTAAATTTTTTTAAAGCTTCATCAATATCAGGAGGGCCATCCTTCCCTCCCCAAGGATCTCTTGATCCATTATTTCCGTTGTTATTCCAAGACATAAATCACATTCTAAAGATAAGATTAATAGAAAGATACTCAATGAGATAAATATTCCATAATTTCATTCTTTGCAGTATCCACAGTTTGAAAAGCTTTTAAGTTAGGGATTTTTTTGATCCAAGTTCTTTGATGCTTTGCTAATTTCTTATGGGCAAAAAATATTTTTTCAATAAGAACATCCTTTTTAATTTTATTCTCTAAAAACATTGAAACTTCTTTGTACCCAGCAGAATTTAAAAGTGGTAATTGATTAGTTTTATAAATTTTTATTATTTCATCTACTTCGTCAATAAAACCTTTCTTTAACATGTCTTTGACTCTATTTTTTAGTTGGGCATCAAAATCTGATCCTTTGCCTTTATCAATTACGATAGGAAAAACCTTAGGAATAATATTTTTTTTTCTTTTAAAAAAAGAACTCATAGTCGTTTTTGAAATTTCTATAACTTCAAGGGCCCTTACTATTCTTTGAGAATCATTAGGATGAATATTTTTTGCTGCCTCAGGATCTTTTGCTATCAAATCGTTGTAAGCAATTTCTTTACCCTTTTCATCAATGTCTTGGAGAATTTTTCTTCTAATGTTGGGATCAGACTTAGGAAGATCATCAAATCCAACCAGATATGAAAAAAAATACATCATTGATCCACCAACTAAAATTGGTACTTTATTCGACTCAGTTGATTTATCCATGGAGTGCTTCAAATCCTTTAAGAATTCACCAACGGAATAAACTTCATTGGGCTCAATAATATCGATAAGCTCGAGAGGATATTTTTTTTGTAGTTCTTTAGATATTTTGTTGCTCCCAATATCTGCATGTTTATAAATTTGAACAGAATCAACACTTATCAATTCTGCGGATACTTCATCAAAAAGTCTCATTGATAAATCTGTCTTTCCAGAATTCGTTGGTCCTAGAATACAAATGACTGGGGATAAAGTTTTCAAAATATTTTCAAACTATTGTATTTTGGTTAATTATTAACTAATTTAACACTACGAAACACAAGAAAATTTTTGGGGGAAATATGAACATGCATTTTGCATCTGTTTTTGAAAAAATTTCAAGGATCATTCCGGAAGAACCAGCTCTCGTTTGCGAAGATAAAGTAGTAAATTGGCAAGAGTACGAAGATCAAGCGGCAAAGTTAGCTAATTACTTAGAGAAAAAAGGTCTTTCTTTTGATTCCAAAGTTGGTCTTTACCTTCATAACTCAAATGAATACCTCGTAGCCCAATTTGCCGCTTTTAAAAATGAATGTGTTCCCATCAATGTGAATTATCGTTATCAAGAAGATGAGTTAATTTACTTATTGGATAATTCCGATGCGGAAGCCATTTTTTACCAAGCCTGTTACGCAAATAGAATTAAAGCCATAAAAAATAAGCTTCCTAAAATTAAAGCTTATATTCAAGTAATGGACGGTAGTGAAGATCTTTTAGAAGGATCAGACGAATATTCAGAAATTATTCAAAAAGAAAATAGGCAGGATGAAAGAGAAAGATCTGAAGAGAATTTTTATATGCTTTATACCGGTGGAACTACTGGAATGCCAAAGGGAGTTATGTATAAGCAGGGTTTATTTCTTGGCTCAATGATGAAAACAGCTTTTGCGATGGGTTTTCCCGTCCCTGAGGACATAAATGATATCGAGGCTCTAATTAAAGAAAAGGCTGGATCTAATGAATTACCGGTCAGTCTTGTTGGGTGCCCTTTGATGCATGGAACAGGAATGTGGTTAGGAGCATTTTTGCCTCATCTATCCGGTGGGAGTGTTGTGACCATGCCCTCTTTAGGATTTGATCCAGATCGTTTATGGAGAGAAGTAGAAGGTAAAAAGGCTACAAGTGTTGTAATAGTTGGTGACGCATTTGCAAAACCTATGTTGGATTCATTGAATAAGGCTTCAGATGATGGGAATGATTATTCTATAGATAGCTTACAAACAATGATTTCTAGCGGAGTTATGTGGAGCTCTGAAGTAAAAGATGGACTTCTTAAGCATAAGGACATGGTTTTAATTGATGCCATGGGATCAACGGAAGGTGGAATGGGTTCATCAACATCCTCTAGAGATAATCCAGCGAAAACAGCTAAATTCAGCATAAACCCTGGAGTAATTATTGTAGATGATGAAGGTAAAGAAGTTTCACCTGGCTCAGGCGTAAGAGGAAAAATTGGCACAAGCGGCCTAGTTCCAGAGGGTTATTATAAAGATCCGGATAAGTCTGCTGAGACTTTTAAAGAATTTAATGGAATAAGGTATAGCTTTCCTGGGGATTATGCTCTTCTCGAAGAGGATGGATCGATTACGCTATTAGGAAGAGGCAGTAATTGCATCAATACAGCAGGAGAAAAAGTTTACCCTGAAGAAGTCGAAGAAGCTTTAAAGCTTAATGCTAGTGTTTATGATTGTCTTGTTGTTGGTTTGCCTGATGAAAAATTTGGTCAAAAAGTTGTCGCTGTTGTTTCTTCGGAAAAAGATGATGATCCTAGCGAGGCAGAACTGATTGCTTTCTTAAAAACAAGTTTAGCTGGCTATAAAGTTCCAAAAAGTATTCTTCTAACAGAAGAGGTAAAGAGGGCGCCAAATGGAAAAGCTAATTACAAATGGGCAAAAGAATTTGCTGAATCGTCTTTGAGCTAGTTCAAATAGAATCCCGGAAGAAATTAAGAGCAGTGATAAATAATTAAAAGAAATAATTAGATGGATCTGACTCTGAAAGAAATAATTCTATAAAGCTTCTTCGCCTGTCTCGCCAGTTCTAATTCTAATAACTTTTTCTAAATCAAAAACAAATAACTTCCCATCACCAATTTTGCCCGTGTTTGCGACGGAAGAGATTGCATTGGTAGCCTTTTCAACTTGATCGTCGGAAACAGCAAGTTCGATTTTTGTCTTAGGGAGAAAATCTGCTTTATATTCAGTTCCTCGGTAGAGTTCTGTTTGTCCCTTTTGACGACCAAATCCTTTGACCTCTGATACGGTTAATCCTGCAACATCAATTTCCGACAGAGAAGACCTCACTTCTTCTAATTTAGCTGGCTTAATTATAGCTACGATGAATTTCATTATTTATTTTCCCCAGAAATGTAAGTCTAAATATTACTATAAATATTTTAGAAAATGTTTCTATGTTAAAAAAAAATTTAAATTAAATTAAATTCTTTGCAGACTTTTTTGCTAATAAACTTTGACGCACCTCTATTTTCATTCAGCCAAAGGTTAGTATCCTTTTTCTGAGAATCGGAAATAGCTTCAATGCTTTCAACTGCGGAGGATATTTCATCTTTGTTGGAAACAAATTTTAATAATCCTAGATCACTTAATTTCTTAGATATTTCATCAAAATTATAGGTGCTTCTTCCTGAAATAATAGGCTTATTAAAGAAAGCTGGTTCGAGGAAGTTTTGTCCCCCATGATCTACTAAAGTCCCTCCAATGAAAACACAATCTGCAATTTCATAAAAATCTAATAACCTACCTATTACATCAACTATAGTGACATCACTCTTGATATCAGGATTGGAAGAAATTTCAGTATATAAAATGTTAGATAAATTTTTTTTATTTACTAATTCCTTAATCTCGCCAAATCTTTCGGGATGTCGTGGCGCTAAAACTAAATGCTTATTGTCTTTATTTAAATCTATAAAACTATCAATAAGGATTTCTTCCTCTCCTGGATGGGTACTACCACAAACAAATAGATATTTTTCTTTGTAATAATTAACTTCATTTTCGGTAAAGTTTTTTAAAGCCATTAGGTCTATATCAAACTTAATTGATCCGCTCACACTCATTGCATCCCTATCAATACCAGCCTCAAAAAATCTTTCAAAATCATTTTTTGATTGAACAAAAGCGTGATCAATTTTATTAAAACTACCTTTGAAGAAGGAGCTCAATCTTTGATATTTTTTTAAGGATTTATCAGATAGTCTCCCATTGACTAGAACAACCGGTAGCTCAAATTCATTGGATACATTAATGAGATTAGGCCAGATTTCGGTTTCTACAAGAAGGAGTATTGAAGGATTGTAAAAACTAATGAATTTTTTACAGATAAATTTTAAATCGAAAGGAAAATAAACATGTTTTAAATTTTTATTAAGATTTTCTTTAGCTTTTCTTGCTCCAGTTAAGGTTGTTGTAGATAAAATAAAATTAGGACTTTCTAGGATCTCTTCTAGGTCTTGAATTAACTTTAGGGCAACATTCACCTCCCCAATTGATACAGCATGGATCCAAATTGATTTATTTACATTTATCTCTCCTTGAAAAAAACCAATCTTTTCAAAAGCTCGAAGTTTTTTTTCTCCGAAAGAACTTGCTTTGAGCATATGCCTAAACAAAGCAAAAGGAATAATTAGAGAAATTAAAAAATTGTACAAAAAGAAAATAAAATGCTCCGAATCTTCAATTTATTCAAATGCTACTATAATGGGAAAAATTTTAAATGTCTTAAATGCTGCATCTATTGAACCTTTTTGAATTTATTTTTTCAAAACCTCTTGCCTATTTTTTAAAGACTTTTGGAAAAATAAGAAAAAAGATAGCCGAAAAGAATTTAGAAGTTTGTTTTCCAGAATTAAATGAATTAGATAGATCTAAAATTCTAAATAAACATTATCTTCACCTTGGTGCTTCAATTTTTAATGGTCTTAAAGCTTGGATTCTTAGCAGTCAACATTTTGAAAAGCTTCTAATAAATCTTGATGAATTTGATTTAGATGAGCTCAGAAAATCTTTGCAAGGTAATCTTGTTTTGATTCCTCACACAACTGATCTAGAAATCACGGGTCGAGTAGCAGCAATGATGTTTGACGTAAATGCAATGGCAAAAAAACAAAAAGGTAAGTTAGTGAATAATTTTATTTTTAGTTCGAGAGATAAGTATTTCAAACAAATTCTATTTCCAAATGAAGTTTTAAAATCCATGAGGCTTTTGCAAAAAGGAGAAAATTTACTTTATTTACCAGATCAGGACTATGGATATGATCACTCAATATTTGTACCGTATTTCAATATACCTACATTAACCGTTAAATTTCCATCAATCGCCAAAAAAAGAGCTGGGTGCAAAGTTTACTTCCTTTATTTAGAGAATATAAAAAATAGATACAAAATAATTTTAAAGGAAATAAAGATGGGTGGAGAAAATCTTTATGAAGACTTAGCTTTGCTTAATAATGAAATTGAAATATCTATAAGAGAACAACCAGAGAGATATCTTTGGATACATAGGAGATTCAAGCATAGGCCTAAAGATGATTTGGAAATTTATGACCAAAGCTTAATGAGAAAAAAAAGATAACTCAGGGCGTAAATTTTTAAATTATCTAATCAACTAAATTTATTTATTATTTTACTAGAAGATTTTCCTTTGGTTAGTTTAACAAGCTTGATTTCACCTCCATAAGATTCTACAAATGCCCCGCCGACAACTTGTTCTTTTTTATAGTCTGCTCCTTTCACTAATATATTAGGCTTCAGTTTTTTAATTAATTTCAGAGGATTTTCTTCATTGAAAATAATCACTTCATCAACAAATTTTAATGCTGAAAGGATTTTTTTCCTTTCAGACTGACCGATTATTGGCCTTTCAGGCCCTTTTAATTTACTTACTGATTTATCAGAGTTAAGACCAACAATTAGCTTATCTCCGTAACTTTTTGCTTCTTTTAATAAATCTAAATGACCAGAGTGGATTATATCGAAGCAACCGTTCGTAAAAACAATAACTTGTTCTTTATTGCTTTTTGAGGCCTCCAAATTGGTAACCTCATCTTTGCTAACTGTAGAAGTTCCTAACTTAGAAACTGAAATCGAAGCTGCTAGGTTAGCGAACTCAGCAGCAGAAAAAATATCATTAGCCTCAGATAATGCTGCGCCCAAGGCGGATATCATTGTGTCTCCTGCACCTGATACATCAAATACCTCTTGAGGATAAGCATTTATGAAATTCCCAATAATTTTTTTATTAGATTTTGTGAGAACATACATTCCTTCTGAGCCTAGAGTTACTATCAGCGATTCCAAATCCAAATGCTCTAGCATTTTCTTTGCTTTATTTTCTAAATCTTTTTTTGAGCCCACCTTTCCCATAATATTCTCAAATTCAGACTTATTAGGAGTGATTAAATTTGCTCCTTTGTACTTTGTAAAATCTTTTCCTTTTGGGTCAATAAGGATCTTTTTCTTTAATTTTCTAGCAGATTGGATGAGCTTTCTTGCATTTGATACAGTCCCTTTTCCATAGTCTGAAACTATAATTAAGTCTGTTTTGGCAATATTTTTCGTAAATGTATTTAATATATTGCTTAGCTTGCTAGCATGAAAATACTGCTCATAATCTATTCTTGCTAATTGCTGATTGGAAGACATCAATCTTTGTTTACAAATAGTTTGAAAACTTTTTTCTGATAATAAATTAAACTTTATTTCTTCTACCTTTAAATGTTCTTTTAATAAAGAACCAAAATGATCTTTGCCAACAGCGCCAATAAGAAATGGTTCAATTTCAAGATGCTTTAAATTATTTGCAACATTCGCTGCACCCCCCAATTGAAACTTAGATTCTTTAAAGTTTACAACTGGAACAGGTGCTTCAGGAGAAATTCGTGAAGATTCTCCTTGGAGATACCAATCGATCATGACATCACCAATTACAGTTATTTTCTTTTTCATTCTTTAATTAAATACGAAAGATTCTATATCAGAACTAAGTTGATCGCCCTTTTCCATTGGTAAAAAATGTGAGGCTTCATATGGTTTAAGCCTAAAATTATGTTTTTTTTGGAGACTTTTTCTTGCACCATCTCCCATGGTTGATGCAATTAATGCATAGGGTACGAATACATTGCACCTTACCTTTTTTATGTATTTCCATGTATCTAATGATGCGGTATTGAAAACCTCTGCTTCCCAATGCGGATGGCAGCTTAAATAAGCTTTATCCTCTTCGACAATCATTCCACCATTTAAGTAATCTTGCAAAATATCATCATTCCAAGATTTGTAGGCTCCTCTGCCTTTAAAGTGATTGAATGCTTCTTGCTTCGATGCAAATTCAAACCTTCTATTTTTTGCAGCTAAGACCATATGAGAAGTTTTATTCAATCTAAAAAATTTTTTTATTCTGCCGTAAGCAGAAAATTTGGGGCCCGGTAAAACAGGATCAATCAAAAATAATTTTGAGATTTCAGAGAACTCTGTTGAAAGCTTCAACGCAATAATTGCTCCCATTGAATGGCCAGAAAAATATAATTCTTTTGAAGGAAATTTTTGAACAAATTCGTTTGCGTCTTCAACAAGTGAATTCCATGTAGAAAGTTTTCCAGGATCTGCATTTGCTGAAGATAATCCATGCCCTCTTTGATCTAAAGAAATTATTTTGTAATTGTCTCCTAATTTTTTTGATAGATTGCTTAGAAATTTATTGTAAGTCTCTGCATTGAAACCAGTAGCATGAAAGAAAAAGATCAATTTTTCAGCTGCTTGACTTCCATGGACCAGATAGGAAAAATTTTCTCCTTTTGAATTCGTGTAGACTTCCCTAGTAAACATTTTTTAAAGTGAATTGGATTAAAAATTTTAATAATCATATAGGTTTCCTTGATTTTTCTGAAGCAGAAAGACTTTATGAATTAGCATCAGATGCCTCAAAAAAAGGTCCTTGCATTGAAATTGGAACTTATTGTGGAAAATCTTCTTTGGTTATTGCTGAAGCCTGTGCAGCAAATGATACTTATTTAATGACAGTCGATCATCATATAGGCTCTGAAGAACACCAGCCTGGCGAAGAATATTTCGATAAAAATTTTTATGACGAAAGACTTCATAAATTTAATACTTATCCTGTTTTTAGGTCTTACATTGAGAATTTTCCTTACAAAGAATCTATATTGCCTGCGGTAGGTGATTCAAAAGAAGTAAGTTCAATATGGCCAAAAAATTATGAGATAGGTCTTCTCTTCATTGATGGAAGTCACAGCAAAAAATCAGCCTTTTCAGATTTTAAAGCTTGGAGTGATTTCATTTGCAAAGATGGTTATTTGCTCATTCATGATGTTTTTCCTGATCCTAATGATGGAGGAAGGCCACCCTATGAATTATTTGAGTACGTAAAGGAAACAAATCAATATAAATTCATAGAGCTTTATAAAACTTTAGGGATATTAAAAAAAATTTAAACTACAACTTCTTAAAAAAGTCACCTGCCGAAGTAAATCTATTTAATGCATTCGCAGCCAGAATATAAGCTGCTGCAGTCCAAGTAGGTTTTTCAATTGGCCAATATTTCCCATCATCAAAAACATAACCCATCCAGAAAATGTTGTCTTTGGGATCTTTTAATTCGCTTACTTTTTCAAAGAGATCCTTAGCTTTTTTAGTTTCATCTATTTTATTTAGCGTTATTATTAATTCAGATGTTTCAGCTACAGTTATCCAAGGTTTATCGCTTACGCATCTACAGCCAAACTCCTCATTAATAAATATGTTCCATTTGGAATTAATTTTTTTAATAGCCTCAGATTCATTATAAATTCCTGCTAAAATTGGATAATACCAATCCATACTATATCTTTCTTTTGAATCCCAATTCCTATCGAATCTAGATGTATTGTTTAAAAAAACTTTTCTTAGAGCTGTAAGTGAACTTTCTATTTGATTAGAGTTTTGGCCTAACAAATCAAAAATTTTTTTATAAGCTTTCAAGCTCATAAAGATTGATGAGTTTCCAGTTTTTAAGGCATCATCTAGCCATTTCCCATTTTCCATAGCCCAGGAGAATTCTCCAAAATCAGTTTGCGCTGAAAGAGTAAACTTGAGAGACTTTTTAAGAGTTGGAAGCAGGTTTTCTAAGAAATTTAAATCTCCATAGCTCTCATAATTATGAAGTGCCCCAATTGCAATATACGAGGAGAAGTTCGATTCTTTTCTAGAAGAAATATTTTTGTTGGCTTGATACTCTGAATACCATGATCCATCATTCTCTTGATGATCAATAAGCCACTGGAAGCCTAGCAAAGATCTTTCCTTTTCTCCAAAAACATCCAAAGCCATACAGCATTCAATATGGTCCCATGGATCAAGGATTTTATCTTTTTCCGAAGGAATTCCTCCCGATTCATCTTGACTCTCGGCAATGTACTGCGAAAGGTGATTTAACTCAGATAAAGATTTCAAAGCTAGATTCTAATTTTTCTCAAAATAAATAACTGTGCTTTTACCAATCAAAGGTTGCAATATTTTTTCTAGAAGTCTTGTGATGAAAGGTTTTTTCATCATATCCCACACTAGAAAGTCATGATATTTATTCACTAGGTATGAATTGTCTTGGTTCTTCCAAAATAAGCATTTTAACCACCAATACGGACTATGAAGAGCATGTTCACGATGTTTCTCAATGAATTTACAGTTCCTTTTCTCAATCATTTTTCTTAGCTGCTTGTATTTAAAAATCCTTACATGTCCACCTGGTGTTAATTGATAATCTTTACTCAGAGACCAACAGACCCATTCCGGAAAGAAAGAAGGAACGCTCACAGCAATTTTACCTTTTCGCTTGGTGACTCTGATAATTTCATCAACTGCACAATCAATCTCTGGAATATGCTCTAGCACCTCTGAGCAAATCAAATAATCAAAAGTCTCATCGGCAAAAGGGAGTTTTGTGGCATCAGTACATCCAAAACTGCAACTTTTACTGTCAGATTTTTCATCAAATTGTGGAAAATTATTCACAGCTTTCTGAACATCCTTTAGATTTAAGTCAAAACCATAAACGTCTAAATTCGAATGCATGTATACACCAAAACAATGCCGACCTTCTCCGCAACCTAGGTCAAGAACTTTTGCATTATCTACAAGATTAAGTTTTTGAATATTTATTGTTTGCATGATTCTCTATAACTTGATGATAAATATTTTCTAGTTTTAAAGCAGCATTGTGCCAGGTAAATTTATCTTTAACTCTAGAGATACCTTTGGCCACAATATTTTTTCTTAAATCTTCATAAGAAAATAATTCATTTACAGCTTCAACGATAGCATTTTCATCTCCAGGAACAATTACCTTTCCTGCTTCTCCAATGATTTCCTTTAAAGATCCGCCATCAGATACCACTGCCGGAACTCCACAAGCCATTGCTTCTGCAGCAGCAAAACCAAAACCTTCATACAAGGAAGGAATAACTACTATATGAGATGAACAATATTGTTCTCTTAATTCTGAATGAGATAAATCTGATACAAAATTGATATCATCTTTAAGATCTAAACTATTTATAAGTCTTTTAGTATGTCCTTCCTCTCTAATTTTTCCTAAAACACTCAATTTAGCCTTTGGATAATTTTTTTTGATTTTTGGAAAAGCTTTGATCATGAAATCCAAACCTTTCATCGGTACGTCAGAGCTTGCTATAGATAATATTTTGTAATCCTCATAAGGCTTTTCAGAAGGATAAAAAAAACTTAAATCTATGCCGTTGTGAACAACTTCAATTCTTGCTTCTTTCAATGAGAAATCCTTAACAACATCTTTCCTAGATGATTCAGAGGGAACAACAATTTTTTTTAATTTTTTTGCTACCTTTATTTGAGTTGGAATAAATGAGTGCCATCTTTTTATTAAGAGTTTTAAAAAAAAATCATTTGTACTTTTAAGTTGAAATTCTAAGTCTTTCGTAATTGGGTGATGGATAGTAGTCACCAAAGGAAGTTTCTGCTGAAGAGAAATAAGTTCTTTGCATAGAGTTTGATTGTCATGGATTACATCAAATAGGCCAGCATTTTCTTCAATAAATTTCTCCAGCCTCGGACCAAAAGTATGTGGCTCAGGAAAACCACCTGTGTTTGCGCTGATCCATTCCTTCAAGTTGTTTAAAGATAATAATTCTGAGAATTTAACATCAAGAAACTTATTTTTTTTTGAAAATAAGTCTAGGCTGGGTATTTTAACTAGTTTGATATCTTTTCTTATTTCCGGATAAGGAGGACCAGAAATGACAGTAACCTCATGGCCAAGATCCGATAGAGCTCTACTTAGATAGTTTATGTAAATACCTTGACCTCCTGAAGAAGGATTACCTCTATATGTTATCAAGCCGATTTTTAATTTTTTCTTATTCAAAACTCTCTTCTTTAAGCATTTCGATAATTAGAGAAGGATATATTTCGGTCATTTCAGATTTCTTGATCACTCTTTGATGCTCAAAAACGGGCCCTACTTTTGAAGGATCCGTAGGTCCAAATAAAAAAATTCCAGATAGTCCTAATCCGGCGCATATATGAGTTAGACCTGTATCAACTCCTATAAAAAATGAACACTTATCAAACTCTTCTTTGATCTCATGAAAGTTATCAGTTTCCAACTTAAAGGCTCTAGAATTAGTTTTACTTATTTCATTAAAGTAATTTAATTGATTCTTTCCATGCACAGGTATACAAATATCTATATTGAAATTGTTTAAGTGATCAGCTAATTTTTTCCAATAAGCAAAGGGATATTCTTTATTTCTCTTGCTAGATCCGTGAATGAAAATAATCTTATTTTTTTTATCTGAGCCTTCATGCTTAAATCCATAATCATATTCCTTATCTAACTCATAATTCAAACTTTCAGCTGCTAACTTTTTCATTCTCATTACAGCATGTTCCTCCTTATTTACATTTATTCCTTTGTCGTATAGAAATGTTAAAAGCCCTTCTTTTGCTGATCTAAAGTTATATCCCATAAAATTTTTGGAACTAGAAATTTTTTTGATTTTTGATCCTATGATTTGAGTTCTCATCAATCCTTGAAAATCAATTACAAAGTCATAAGTTATATTTTTAAATAATTCATTTATTTCTTCATTCAAATTGTTAAGTCTTTTCACAAAAGGTTGATTTTTTGTTTCTCTTAATGATATTGAAAAGAAATTGTCGACAGACTGATTTAATTTTGCTGTACTGAGAAATGTGCCATCAACAAGAAAATCTACTCTAGATTCAGGGTAATTTTTTTTTATGTCTTCTATGGCTGGAAAAGAGTGGATTATATCTCCTAGAGAAGATGTTTTTATTATCAGGATATTCAATTATTAGAAATATTAGTCAACCATTCAGGGAATAAAATGTTCTCCCCTCTTACATGGTTGGAGTATTTTGATTGAAGAATCTTGGTAATAGGTCCTCTTTGGCCATTTGATATTTTATTTTTATCAACATATGTAATTGGTAATACCTCTGCTGCGGTTCCTGTAAAAAAAAGTTCATCTGCCTGAAAAACCTCTTTTGGAGAGATATTCTTTTCAATGACATCAATTTTTTCATTCTTAGCTAAATCAATGATACTCTTTCTCGTTATACCATTAAGTGAAGCTTCAACATCAGGAGTGAATATTTTCCCGTTTTTCACCATGAAAAAATTTTCTCCAGAACCTTCAGCAACGTTGCCATCTGTATCTAACATTAATGCTTCATCAAAGCCTGCTTCAAGAGCTTCATTAAGAGCAACAATAGAATTAACGTAGTTTCCGTTAACTTTTGATCTCGAAACTTTATTTCCTCTTTGTCTTGTATAACTAGATAATTTTACTTTGATTCCTTGCTCGTAAAGCTCTGGAGAAAGGTAGCTTGGCCAGTACCAAGCAGCGACAATACAATGAACTCTAAGATTATCAGCCCTGAGTCCCAAGCCTTCAGAACCATAAAAACACATTGGCCTTATATAAGCTTCCTCTAATTTATTTCTTTTTACGACTTCAATTTGAGCTTTATTTATTTCGTCTTTCGAATAAGGAATTTTTAATTTAACTGTCTCTGCAGATTCAAAGAGGCGATCTGTGTGGTCTTTAAGACGGAAAATCGTTGGTCCTTGCGTGGTAGAATAAGCTCTAACACCTTCAAATACACCTAATCCGTAATGAAGAGTATGAGTTAAAACATGAACTTTGGCATCTTTCCAGTCAACATACTGGCCGTCAAACCATACAACGCCATCTATATTATCGAGGCCTTTTGAAGTATCCATATCTAAATTTGAACTAAATGAAAATTAATCAAAATATTTTTAGAGCATATGATATCAGAGGTATTGCATCTGAGGACCTGAGCGATGAATTTGTTTCGTCATTAGGATCATCTTTGAGTCATAAAATTAAAAAATTAGGTTTAAAACAAGTTGCTGTAGCACGCGATGGAAGATTGTCTGGAGAAAGAATTTGCACTGCCTTAGTTAAATCATTCCTAGATAATGGCATAAACGTGATAAATGTGGGTATGGTGCCCTCACCTTTACTTTATTTTGCGGTTGAAAAATTCAATACTGAGAATGGAGTCATGATCACAGGAAGCCACAACCCCAAAGAATACAATGGTTTTAAAATAATTTTGGGTGGCAAAACTATTTTTGGACAAGAAATTCAAGATATTAAAAATGACATACTGCAAGGTACATTCTCAAATGAAACCAAGAAAGGTAATTTAGAAGAGATAGACATTTTGGATAATTATATTAATGAGCTTAGAGACAATATCTCATTAAAAAGACCCATGAAAATTTGTCTTGATTGTGGAAATGGAGTTGGGGGAGTAATTGCGCCACAAGCATTTAAAGCAATTGGTTGTGAAGTTATAGAACTTTTTAGCGAAGTTGATGGAAATTTTCCAAATCATCACGCCGATCCTAGCAATCCTAAGAATCTTGAAGACTTGCAGAGCGAGATAAAAAAATCAAATGCTGATGTTGGTATAGCCCTAGATGGTGATGCAGATAGAATTGGAGTCGTTGATAGCTCAGGGAAAATTATCTACCCAGATATTCAAATGATTCTCTATGCAGGTCAAGTTTTAAAGAAAAATAAAAACGCGACAATTATTTTTGACGTTAAATGTTCTAACGTGCTAAAAAATTTCATTGAAGAAAACTCTGGCATAGCTTACATGTCAAAAACCGGCCACTCCTTCATAAAGAAAAATCTTTTTGAAAAGAATGCTCTTTTAGCAGGAGAAATGAGTGGGCATATTTTCTTTAAAGACAGATGGTTCGGTTTCGACGATGCAATTTATGCTGGAAGTAGGATGCTAGAAATTTTGTCTGAAAAAGAACAAAGTTCATCAGAAATTTTTTCTGAACTGCCTCAAAATTTATCGACTCCAGAGATAAATATATCTGTTTCAGATGAGAACAAGTTTTCAATAGTAAGTAAACTGATAGATATACTGGGGAAGGAAAATGGAGAAATTAACTCCTTAGATGGAATCAGAATAGATAAAGATTCTTGCTGGGGTCTCATTAGAGCATCAAATACTTCTCCAAACTTAGTTTTGAGATTTGAAGGAAATTCACCTAAAGATTTGGATGACATAAAAAATGTATTTAAAAATGCTATTTCAAAAGTAGATAATAAGATCAAAACAAATTTTTAATGATCAAAGATAGCAAATCAGCAGAATCACTAGCAAAAATTCTTAGTGAGGCTCTACCCTACATACAAAAGTTTTCTGGGAAGATAGTGGTCATCAAGTACGGTGGCAGCGCTATGAAAGAAAACAAATTAAGGCAAAATTTTGCTAGAGATATTGCTTTGATGAGGCAAATTGGAATATTTCCTGTTCTTGTTCATGGAGGCGGACCACAAATTGAAGAAAATTTGAAGAAGAGCAGTATAAAAAGTGTTTTTATAGATGGTCTTAGAAAAACAGATGAAAATTCAATAAAAATTATTGTTAAAACGCTAAGAGAAGTAAATGGAGATATTGCTGAACTGATCAAAACTTGGGGAGCAAGAACAAAAACATTCAATGACGTTAGAGAGAGTATTCTTATCTGTAAAAAAATTAAAACAAAGATGGATCTTGGCTTTGTGGGAGATATTACAAAAGTTGATGGTAATTTGATCAGGAAAAATATTTTTAATGGAAAAATTCCTGTAATTGCTCCAATTGGCAGGGATAGATTTGGAATGCATTACAATATTAATGCTGATCATGTGGCTTGCAAGGTTGCTGAAAAATTAAAAGCTGAAAAAATAATTATGATGACGGATGTGAAAGGAGTGTTGACCAATAAAGGGAAAAAAATATCTGAAATGAATATCAAAAAAGCCAAAAAAATAGCTAAAACCATTAAAGGAGGAATGCTTCCTAAACTCTCATCTGCGATAAAAAGTCTAGAAAGCGGCGTGAAAAGTGCTCATATCGTCGATGGAAGAGTGCCGCATGCAGTTTTAGTTGAGATACTTACGGACAAAGGTGTTGGAACTTGGATAACTAAATAAGATGACTGAAACTCTCACAAATAGACAAATTAATATTATGCAAACTTTAGTTTCCATGCTTGAAAGTAAAGAGCCAATAAAAATTACTACTGCTGAATTAGCAAAACGTTGTGAGATAACTGAAGCTGCCATCTATAAACATTTTCCGAGCAAAAGAAAAATATATGAAGGTTTGGTTGATTTTTGTGAGGAAAATATATTTCCAAGAATATCATCCATCAAAAAAGAAGTTTCCAGTCCGGAGACTCCCTTTAATATTTGTACTTTGATATTAGCATTTTGTGAGAAGAACAAAGGTATTTGTAAAATTTTGACTAGAGAAGTACTTACTCCAGATGAAATAAAAATTGAAGAAAAAGTAAATCATTTATTTGAAAGATTCGAGCTTGAGATAAAACTTGCCTTCCAAAATTACGAACAATCTAGCAAGGCAAAATTCAACTTAACTCCAACTGATTCAGCTGGATTGGTCATTTCTATTCTAGAGGGAAAGATTCAAAGCTTTGTAAGATCAAATTTCAAAAGAAAAGTATTGGAAGAATGGAATGAATATTCTTCAAAATTAATGCTGACAATTTATAAGTAATTTATTTAATTTATAAGAAAATCAAAGAAGATATTCTTTTCATCCGGCCTGGCAATTTCTCCAGTGCTTTTATTCAATCTGGCTGCAGATAAATTCTTAGGCCTTGGTTGCGTTCCTTTATCGATATTGTTCTCAACCTCGGAGACATAATTCATCCAAATAGGTAAAGCAGTTGTACTTCCGTACTCTCTCTCCCCTAGTGGCTTAGGTTGATCATATCCAAACCAAACTGTTGCTAAGAAGTTATTATTAAAGCCTGTAAACCAAGTGCTCTCTGCATCATTAGTTGTTCCAGTTTTTCCTGCAAAATCATCTCTGGATAATTTCTTTATATTGCTTGCTGTTCCTCTTTTTGCCGCTTCTATCAAAATGTCATTTATTACGTATGTGATTCTAGGATCAATAATTTCTTCTTCATTATTTTCTTCATTGTATCCATTCCATAATCTTGAGGTTCTTAAATCTAAAGTTTTAGTTTTTGAGAAATCTAATACTTCTGAATTAGGAAGAACGATTTTTTCAATGTAATAAGGCTCTATAGATTTTCCTCCATTAGCAATGATAGAAAAGGCTTTTGCATTTTGTAAAGGAGTAGAACTATAAGATCCCAGAGCCAGAGACAAATCATTCGGAATTTCATCTTCTTGGAATCCATATTTCTGAACATGGCTTCTTACTTTGTCGATACCTAATTCCTGAAGAAGTCTCACTGAAACTATGTTTCTTGACTGAACCAATGCCTCTCTCAATCTTGTTGGTCCATAGAATCTACCGGATGAATTTTTTGGGCGCCAGACATCTTCTAAATTGTCATCTTCAAAAACTATGGGTGCATCGAGGATTATTGAGGATGGGTTATAACCATTTTCAAAAGCAGCACTATATAAAAAAGGTTTAAAGTTTGAACCAAGCTGAGGTTTTGCTTGAAAAACTCGATTGTAGTTACTTGAATAAAAATCATATCCGCCAACCAAAGCCAAGATCTTTCCATCCTTTGGATCAAGACTCACGATGCATGATTGAATCTCTGGATATTGAGAGAATTCCACTTTTTCGATACTTTCATTCATCCAAACGAGATCTCCAGGAGAAAAGAAATCCGAAAATTCCTGAACCTCTCTATCTATTCTATTTTCATCTATTTTTGGTCTAATCTTCGTAATCAGGTCTTCTTTAAAAATTCTTATGAGCTCTAAATTAGAATTGATAAGAAATACAACTTGATCTTCTACTGAAAGAAATATGGCAGGGACAAAATCTTTATATTTTGGGAGTGACTCATATAGAGATTCAATCAACCTGAAAGGATGCTCATCGGTTTTTTCTATTCCATACTCATCAGAAAAATCAATGTCTTGATAAAAAAATTGATAGAACACTTCGGACTTATTAAGAAATTTATTTGGGATCAAATTTTCATAATTCTTTGGCTTTCTAAATCCATGTCTACTCTCATAACTCTCTATTCCAGTTTTGAGAGCTTTGTTGGCAGAAAGTTGATGCTGTGAATTTATTGTTGAATAAACTTCATAGCCATCTTTATATACTCCCCTTCCATAGTTACTAACCATGTATTTTCTAATTTCTTCTGCCAAATGACCGGCTTCCACCTCAGGTTTGATTCCATAATTATCTGCTGTAAGAGGTTCAGATACATTTACCTGATAATCGCTTTCTGAGATGTATCCTAGATCTTTCATTCGTTTAAGTATCCAATTTCTTCTATTCAATGCTCTTCTTTTATTTGCCAGTGGATTCACCTCTGATGGTCTTTGCGTTGATGCAGCAATCATTGCAAATTGAGCTAAAGATAAATCTTGAAGAGCCTTTCCATAATAAATTGAGGAGGCCGCAACAATGCCATAAGCTCTGTTTCCTAAAAAAACTTTATTTACATAAAGTTCAAATATTTCCTCTTTTGTTAAGAAGACTTCAAGCATAAAGGCCGTATAAATTTCCTTTAACTTTCTTTTGTAGGTTTTTTCTTGGGTAAGCAAATAATTTCTTGCAACTTGCATTGTCAAAGTTCCACCACCGCTGCCTTTTTCTCCCGTAATTATCAACTCACTTAGTGCTCTAGCAAGAGCAGTAAAATCGATACCCGTATGAGAGAAAAATTCATCGTCTTCAGCTGCAAGATATGCATTAACTAGTCCCTCAGGTATGTCTTCAAAAATAATTTTAGTTCTATGGATTTCCCCAAACTCAGAAATAAGTTTTCCATCACTAGTGTAAATTTTTAATGGAATTTGTAATTCTGCTTTATCAAGGTCACTAATTTTAGGTAATTCAGGATAAAGATATATGTAAACTCCAAGCGCCATTTGAAAAGGCAAAAGAATAGTAATTAAAGATATTAGAAATATCTTTGACCTAAATAAAGCCCTAAAAAAATTTTTCATTTTCTAAATGATAATTCTAATAGATATAATGTATAGATGAACATCTTTCTTGTTGGACCCATGGGATCTGGAAAGTCAAGCTTGGGAAAGAAACTGGCTAAAAATCTAGATAAAAAATTTATTGATACAGACAAAGAAATTGAGAAAAAAGAAAACAAAACTATTAATGAGATTTTTGAAAATGAAGGTGAGAAATATTTTAGAGATAAAGAGAAAGAGTTTTTAATAAATATCCCAAATAACTTAAATATGGTTATTGCAACTGGCGGAGGTATCGTTACTGATCAGGAAAATCGTGAGAAATTAAAAGAAAATAGAGTTATTTTCTTAAATGCCTCAGTTGAAAGACAGAGCAAAAGAACATCTAGATCGGATAAAAGGCCTCTCTTAAAAAACGTAGACAGGTTAAAAAAACTTAGAGAACTCTATGATCAAAGGATAGAGTTTTATAAAGAAGTCTCAAATTTTGAAATTAATGTAGATAAATATAAAAGCAAAGATATTCTCATGAAAATTATTGAAGAACTAAATGAAAACAATTAAACAATTAAAAGTAAGCACACCTAGTTCAAATTATTCCATTTATTTTGGTAATGATTTTATTAATAGCTTTCCCTTAAAAAAAATATCCAATTCAAAAGAGATTTTTTTTATTTTTGACTCAAAACTTCCTGATTTATCAATCAGAAAAGTTAAGAGCTTCATAAGGAAATCAAAGCCGAGTAAATTTGAATCCTTTAGATTCATAGCAAATGAAAAAAATAAATCTTTAGAAACCTCTCAAAAAATTATAGAAAAATTAATTGATTTGAAATTCTCAAGAGATTCATTGATTGTTTCTTTTGGTGGCGGCATAACTACAGATCTCGCAGGTTTTGTAGCTTCTGTATATCTTCGCGGAATTGAAGTTATACATATTCCTACTACTCTTCTGGCCCAGGTCGATGCTTCTGTGGGGGGGAAAACAGGTGTTAACAGTAAAAAATTTAAAAATATGATTGGAGCATTCAAGCAACCTGAAGCAGTATTGATTGATACATATTTTCTTAAATCGCTGAGCAAAAGGCATTTAGCAGCAGGTTACTCAGAAATAATTAAACATGCGTTGATTGAAGATAAAAATCTTTTATCAAAATTAGATAACTTTGATCAGAATATTCAAAAGAAAGGAAACATTACAGAGTTATCAAACCTTATTAGGACATCAACAAAAATTAAGGCAATTATTGTTGAGCAAGACGAAAGAGAGAGATCAGTTAGAGCTTATCTCAACTTTGGTCATACTTTCGCACATGCTATAGAAAGCGTTCAATCTTTTAAGGGATTAAATCATGGCGAAGCAGTTGGCGTTGGAATGGTTTGTGCAGCCAAATTATCTCTATTGTTAGGCAAAATAAATTCACAAGAGTTTGATAAAATTAAGTCCTTAATTAAAAAATTCAACCTTCCCACAAAACTTCCTGCTAATTGTGAACCTGCAAGAATTCTTAAAGCCATGCAATCGGATAAAAAAAATAAAGACACAACTTTAAGATTCATTATTTTAGATGGAATAGGAAAGGCTAAAATAGTTGAAAACGTTGATAGAGAGAAAATCTTAAATAGCTTAAAAATATAAAAAACATTTCTCTTATAATATAGAATAAAAATTGGTCTTTTTTATTATTTTTTGGTATAAATAATTAAGTAAGAAATTAACATTCTTCCCTGAGATCTTGGGCTTAAGATCAATCGTTCATCCTTATTTAGGGACGGAAGTAGGTAAAAAATCAAACCGAAGGAACGCATCTTTCTATCAGGAAGGATGAAGCATTGACTCGATGGTAAAAGGTATAAATAAAAAATTAATAGAGCGTCCAAAAAAGAAAGGACTTTATGATCCAGCTAGCGAGAAGGATTCTTGTGGCGTTGGCCTAGTTGCCAACATAAAGGGAATACCTTCAAGAGAAATCATGGATGATGCCTACCTTATCAACTCTAGAATGGATCATAGAGGAGGATGTGGTTTTGAAGAAAATACAGGAGATGGAGCTGGCATTCTTCTTGCTTTGCCGCATTCTTTTTTTCAAGATCAGGCAAAAAAAATAAATATTAATCTTCCTGGTTTTGGTTCTTATGCTGTAGGTAATATTTTTCTGCCACAGGATCAAAAAGAAAGATCTTTTTGTAAAAAAATTGTTGAACAAACTATTAAATCAGAAGGACAGAAATTTTTAGGTTGGAGAAAAGTTCCTATTAATCCTAAAAAGGCAGACGTTGGACCTGCTGCTAGAGATTGTCAGCCTGAGATAGAACAAGTTTTCGTTCAAAAATCGACCAAACTTGATCAGGAGGCTTTTGAAAGAAAACTTTACCTAATTAGAAAAATTTTCACTAAAAGACTTAGATATCAAGAAAATTTGCGTCAAGCCTCTTTGTTTTATGCCTGCACTCTTTCATCGAGACTGATTGCTTATAAAGGCATGCTTACCCCAGCTCAGCTTTTCCCTTTTTTCCCAGATCTTGAAAATAAAAAATTCGAAACTCATTTGGCAATGGTTCACTCGAGATTTAGTACGAACACCTTCCCTTCTTGGGATAGAGCTCAACCCAACAGATATATGTGTCATAACGGTGAGATAAACACTTTAAAAGGAAATATGAATCAAATGTATTCTCGACAAGGTCTTGCGAGAAGTGATTATTTCGGTTCAAAAATTAATAAATTATTCCCTATAACGGAACCAGACTGCTCTGATTCAGGTTCATTCGATAATGTTCTTGAGCTGCTAATAATGTCAGGAAGAGAACTACCTGAGGCTGCCATGATGATGATTCCTGAAGCCTGGCAAAATGATAATGAAATGAGCTCAGCAAAAAAAGCCTTTTATGAGTACTCATCATCATTTATGGAACCTTGGGATGGTCCTGCATCTATAGTTTTCACAGATGGAAATTATGTTGGAGCCGTTTTAGATAGAAATGGACTCAGACCAAGTAGATTTTATGTAACTGATGATGACAAAGTCATCATGGCTTCAGAGGTAGGGGTTCTTCCGGTTGATCAAGCAAAGGTTTTATCAAAAGGAAGACTTCAACCAGGAAAAATGTTTCTTATTGATTTTGAGGAAGGCAGGATGATTCCAGATGAAGAAATCAAAAAAAGGGTCTCAAAAAAACTTCCTTATAAAGATTGGGTAAAAAATCAAATTATAGATATCCAAGATCTAAAAACATCCAAAACAAAATATAAAACAGACGATCTAATCTCAAGAATGCAGTCTTTCGGTTACACAACTGAAACACTTGAGTTCATGTTGCTACCCCTTGTAACTGAGTTGAGAGATCCTCTTGGATCAATGGGAAATGATGCTGCTTTAGCATGTTTATCTGATAAACCCAGAATGATTTATGACTACTTCAAGCAACTTTTTGCTCAGATTACTAATCCAGCAATCGACTCAATAAGAGAGGAAGTAATCATGTCTCTTGAATGTCTAATAGGCCCAGAGAGTAATTTGCTCGAATCTTTAGAAGAAAATGCACATCGATTAAGATTGAAGCATCCTATTCTTTCAAATGAAGAACTAATTAGTATAAAGAATAATAAAGATTATGGTTGGACTACTAAGACTATCGATATTACATACGAAAGAGGTAGTGGAGCCTCAGGTCTAAAGAAAGCTCTAAAAAGAATCTGCGCTGAATCAGAGGACGCAATAAAGCAAGGATATTCTTTTGTACTTCTATCTGACAGAGATCTGTCAAAAAGTAAAGTTGCTATAAGTTCATTGCTTGCTTGTTCTTCCGTCCATCACCATTTAGTTAGAAAAGAAAAAAGAACACAGTTAGGACTAATTATTGAGTCTGGCGAAGCAAGAGAGGTTCATCATCACTGCCTTCTTATCGGATATGGGGCTGATGCAATAAATCCCTACCTAGCTTTTGAAGTCTTGGAGAAATCTTTAAAAGATCAAATACTGCAAGATAAAAAATTGAGAAATACCTCAGATTTAGTTAATGCCTATAAAAAAGGAGTTGCTAAGGGTATGTTGAAAGTCATGGCCAAAATGGGAATATCTACACTTCAATCTTATAAAGGTGCTCAAATTTTTGAAGCGGTTGGTTTAGCTGATGAAATAATTGATTTTTGTTTCCCGGGGACTACTAGCAGAGTACAAGGGGTAAATTTTGAAGTTTTAGCTGAAGAAATAGAGAGAAGACATGCAATAGGTTTTCCTGAATACGATCAAAATAAAGTATCTGTACTTCCTAATCCTGGAGATTTTCATTGGCGTAACGGTGGTGATTCACACATGTGGGATCCAAAATCGATTTCCTCTTTACAATTAGCCTCTCAAGCAAATGACGAGAGTAAATATTGGGAATTCTCAAATCATGCAAATGAACAGACCACCAAAAATAGTACTTTGAGAGGCCTGATGAAATTCAAATATCCTAAAAAGGGAATTCCTTTGGATCTAGTTGAATCTGAAAAAGAAATTGTAAAAAGGTTTGCAACCGGAGCAATGTCACTAGGCTCTATCTCTACAGAAGCTCATGAATCGCTTGCTTTGGCAATGAATGAACTAGGAGGTAAATCGAATACAGGCGAAGGAGGAGAAGATCCTATTAGATTTAAACCATTAAAAGATGGGAGATCTAAAAGATCGGCAATAAAACAAGTTGCCTCTGGAAGGTTTGGTGTAACAATGTGGTACTTGACTAACTCTGACGAACTTCAGATAAAGATCGCACAAGGTGCGAAGCCCGGAGAAGGCGGTGAACTTCCAGGAAAAAAAGTTGATCAATATATAGCAAAGATTAGACATTCCACGCCGGGCGTTGGATTAATTAGTCCTCCTCCTCATCATGATATCTACTCTATTGAGGACATAGCTCAATTAATTCACGATCTTAAGAATGCTAACAGGAAAGCTAGAATAAGTGTGAAGCTAGTCTCAGAAATTGGAGTTGGAACTATTGCAGCTGGAGTAGTAAAAGCGAAAACAGATCATTTGGTCATTGCTGGTCACGATGGAGGAACAGGAGCCTCTCCATTAACATCGATCAAGCATGCAGGCCTTCCTTGGGAGCTTGGAATTGCTGAAACACACCAAACTTTAGTGATGAATAATTTAAGATCCAGAGTGGTTCTTCAAACAGATGGCCAGTTAAAGACTGGAAGAGATGTTGCTATTGCAGCTATCTTAGGAGCTGAGGAGTTTGGTTTCTCAACAGCACCACTTGTTACTTTAGGGTGCATTATGATGAGAAAGTGTCACTTAAATACTTGCCCCGTTGGAATTGCTACTCAAGATAAAGATCTAAGAGAAAAATTTAAAGGTAAGCCAGAAAATGTTGTTAATTATCTTTTTATGGTTGCAAAAGAGCTAAGAATGATAATGGCGAAATTAGGAATCAAAAATCTCAATGACATGATAGGAAGAGTTGATCTTCTCGAGTTTGATAATGCTATAAATCATTGGAAAAAAGATGGCATTGATTTATCAAATCTTCTTACTCCTGCTGAAAAAGTATTTAAAAATACTGATGTATTTAAAACTCAAAATCAAAATCATAATCTAGAAAAATCACTTGATCTCAAGCTACTCAAAAAGATCAAACCATCAATATTAAGTAGAGAGAAAATTAAAATTAATCAGAAAATTGGAAACACAAACAGAGTCTTTGGCACCATTATCTCTAATGAGATCTCTAAAATCTGGGAAAACAAAGGATTGCCTGAGGATACAATTCACATGAAATTAAATGGATCTGCTGGACAAAGTCTTGGAGCTTGGACTTGTAAAGGTATGACCATTGAGCTTGAAGGGGACGCGAATGATTATGTTGGTAAAGGACTTTCAGGTGGAAAAATAATCATCTATCCAGATGAGAAAAGTAAATTTGTAGCAGAGGATAATATTATTCTTGGAAATGTTGCGCTTTATGGAGCTACAGGAGGGGAAGCATATTTCAGAGGGATAGCCGCAGAGAGATTTTGCGTAAGAAACAGTGGAGCTAAGGTTGTAGTAGAAGGTATCGGAGATCACGGATGCGAATACATGACCGGTGGAGTGGCTGTAATTCTTGGAGATACAGGCAGAAACTTCGGTGCGGGAATGAGTGGAGGAGTTGCATACGTTTATGATTCTAAAAACTCATTCAAAAGAAAATGCAACACCAGTACTTTTGAGTTAGAAAAATTAGAAAATGAGAATGATCTCAAAGAGCTTAAGCAACTAATAAAAAATCATAAGAAATTTACTGGTTCAGCTGTAGCGACTAGAATCTTAAAAGATTGGAACAATTCAATATCAAAATTCGTAAAAGTAATGCCTACTGATTACAAAAGAGTCATGATGGAGTTAAAAGAAACAAAACTTAAAGTGAGTTGAGATGGGAAAAGTAACTGGCTTTAAAGAATTTTCTCGAGAAGTTGAGCCTTACAGGCCAGCCAAGTCTAGAGTTTTGGACTTTAAAGAAATATACACTGATCATGACGATAAGCTTCTGAATACTCAAGCGGCTAGGTGTATGAATTGCGGTGTACCCTTCTGTCAATCAGGTGAAGGCTGTCCTGTATACAATTTAATTCCTGAGTGGAATGATTTGGTCTACAACGAGCAGTGGGAAGATGCATTTGATAGGCTTTTCAAAACAAATAATTTTCCAGAAGTCACTGGAAGAGTCTGCCCAGCAGTCTGCGAAGGAGCATGCGTTTTAGGTATAACTGAAACTCCTGTCGCCATTAAAAATCTAGAATTTGCAATTGCTGATAAAGGAATAAAATCTGGATGGCTTAAGCCTAAGGTTCCGGAAGTCAGGACCAATAGAAAAATAGCTATAGTCGGATCAGGACCTGCTGGTCTTTCAGCAGCTCAACAACTAAATAGCGTTGGCCATTCTGTTAAAGTCTACGAAAGATCTGACCGCATTGGTGGATTAATGATGTATGGAATTCCGAACATGAAACTCGATAAATCAATACTAGATATGAGAATTGAGATTATGGAGAAGGAAGGAATAATTTTTCACATAAATACTGATATTGGTGCTCCGAATTCGCCCTCTCTTGAAAACCTTATCAACGAGAATGATTCTGTCCTTTTAACCACTGGAGCTACTAAACCCAGAGATCTAGCCATCCCTGGCAGAGAAGGAGATGGTGTTCACTTTGCCATGGAATTTCTTGGCAAAAACACTAAAAGTCTATTAGACAGCAATCTCAAAAATAATAACTTTATCTCTGCTAAAGATAAGAACGTCATTGTCATTGGTGGAGGAGATACAGGAAACGATTGTCTCGGTACATCATTAAGACATAAGTGCAAAAGTCTTCTTAATTTTGAAATAATGCCTGAGCTGCCAAAAGATAGAGCAGATAACAATCCTTGGCCTCTTTTTCCTAGAATACACAAAGTTGATTATGGTCATGAAGAATCAATCGAGGTATTAGGAAAAGATCCCAGGGAATATTCAATCTCTGGAAAAGAATTTTTAAGAGATGAGTCTGGAAAGTTAATAGGAATCAAAACAGTAATGGTTGATTCAGCTTTTAAAGAAATAAAAGGAACTGAAAAAACTTGGAAAGCAGATCTTATTCTTCTAGCGATGGGTTTCCTTGGACCAGAAAACTATATCAATCAAGAAGTAGATATAGATCTTGATGAAAGATCTAATTTTAAGGCAGATCATAATATCCATAAAACCTCACATCCAAAAGTTTTTGCTGCCGGGGATTGCAGAAGAGGCCAATCACTTGTTGTTTGGGCGATAAATGAGGGAAGAGCCGCTGCTCGAGAAATTGATAAAGAATTAATGGGCTCTACTGCTCTTATTTAGAGTAATCTGAGTCTATCTTTCTCATCAATCCTTCTTGGATAGCTGAAGCTACTAATACTCCATCCTGTGTATAAACACTTCCTCTGTTGAAACCTTTTGCATTACTTGCGCTAGGGCTATCTGTTACATATAACAACCATTCGTCCGCTCTGAAAGGTCTATGAAACCACATAGCATGGTCAATACTCGCAGCCATTACTTTTCTGTTCATGCCTCCCCAACCAATACCATGCGGAAGTTGTGCTGTACTGAGCAATCCAAAATCTGATGCGTATGCCAATATGTTTTGGTGGACAAGAATATCATCTGGAAGGTTTCCATTTGCCTTCATCCACGTATGTTTATAAGGAGGTTTTTTTTCACTATTTAATGGATTGAATTGCTCAACTGTTCTTAATTCAATTGCTTTCTCTCTAAGAAATCCATCTCTATACTCTTCAGGGATTTGATCCATCATTGACTCTCTTAATTCCCTTTCACTTTTGAGCTCTTCAGGCCCAGGAACATCAGGCATGTCGAATTGATGTTCGAAACCGCCCTCGTCCTTTTGAAAAGAAACAGACATATTAAAAATTGCCTCACCGTTTTGAATTGCATCAACTGTTCTTGTTGTAAAACTTCCTCCATCTCTTATTCTTACTACTTGATAAACAATGGGGATGTCTATTCTTCCTGGCCTCAAAAAATAAGCATGAAAAGAATGCGCATATCTTTCCTCTTCAATGGTGTTATAAGCTGCACTTAAGGCTTGGCCTAAAACTTGACCACCGAAGACTCTGCCCCATGCAGTTTTTTCGCATTCACCTCTGTAAAGGTTCTCTTCTAATTTTTCTAGATTAAGTGTTTGAACTAAATCATCTAAACTTTTTTGTGACGACATTAATTTTCCTCAATTGTGTGATCAACTTCAGTCCCAGGAGTTTTTATAGAAGTCTTACCAACTACTTTTGCTGGAACACCAGCAACTGTCATGTGCTCAGGAACATCTTCTAGAACCACGCTTCCAGCAGCTATTTTTGCACCTTCGCCTATTTCAACATTTCCTAAGATTTTAGCTCCTGAACTTATTAAGACTCCCTTCCTTACTTTGGGGTGTCTATCCCCTACCTCTTTTCCTGTTCCACCAAGAGTAACTCCCTGGAATATAGAAACATCATCCTCAATCACTGAAGTTTCTCCAATCACTATTCCAGAAGCATGATCAAGCATTATTCCTTTTCCAATAGTAGCTGCAGGATGAATATCTACGCCATAAACTTGCGAAGTTCTGCTTTGTAGAAAATAAGATAAAAGAGTTTCTTTTTTCCAATGATAATTAGAGGCCCTGTAGGCTTGCAAAGCTGAGAATCCTTTAGAAAATAAGAATGTCTCCAAAATGGTGTTTGTTGCGGGATCTCTGGAAATAACTGCATTAAGATCTTTTTCAATTGCTTTCGAAATATCTTTGGTATTAAGGGCCTGGAAAATACTTGGAAATAACTTTTTTTTAGAAAAAGACCATGCCTGAGATAAATCTCTGGATAATTTTAGGCTAATGGAAGAAATAAAATCATCATTAGATAAAACCAAAGACTCCAAAAAGTCTTTATAATCCTCATTGGATTTAATATAGTCCTCAGCCTCAGATTGAAGCTTTGTCCATATACTGTTATCTACGGCATTCATAAAAAAAAAGAAGTCTAGACGAAGTTAACAAAAAGTCATAGCTATATATTTGAAGTTTTAGGGTATAAAGGATAATAATTTATAAATAATATGACAATTTCAACTTCCCAAAATCTAAGCGCGACTCCAGATATTAAGGTCAGCGTTGGAAATACCTTTGGCTTTGACTCTAATCTAGAAGTACCGGCCTTTTCTGAACCAAATGAATACGTTCCTGCTCTTGATCCCGACTATTGTTTTGACAAAGAGACAACCCTCTCCATTCTTGCAGGATTTTCGCATAATCGTCGAGTAATGATTCAAGGTTTGCATGGTTCTGGTAAATCAACTCACATTGAACAAGTCGCTTCAAGATTAAATTGGCCTTGTGTGAGGATTAACCTAGATAGTCATATCAGTAGACTAGACTTGCTGGGCAAAGATGCAATTGTTATTGAGGATGGAAAGCAATTAACAAAATTTGTAGAAGGCATACTTCCTTGGGCAATACAGAATTCGGTTGCGTTAGTTTTTGATGAGTATGATGCAGGAAGACCGGATGTAATGTTTGTCATTCAAAGAGTTCTTGAAGCTGAAGGAAAATTAACCTTGTTGGATCAAAATAGGGTTTTAACGCCTAATCCGTATTTTAGATTATTTGCAACAGCAAACACCGTAGGTTTGGGAGATAGTACTGGCCTTTATCATGGGACACAACAGATAAATCAAGGACAAATGGATAGATGGCAAATCGTGTCAGTTTTAAACTATTTAGATGAGGAGCTTGAGCAAAAGGTTATCCTTTCAAAAGTAAAAGATCTAGATAACAAAGAAGGAAAAGAAACTGTCCTAAATATGATTAGACTAGCCAACTTAACAAGAAAAGGATTTGAGAGTGGGGACATATCAACATTAATGTCGCCTAGAACGGTCATTAGTTGGGCAGAAAATTATTCTATTTTTGAAGATTTGGTTAAATCATTCGAGCTGAGTTTTCTCAATAAGTCAGATGAAACTGAAAGACCAATCATTTCAGAATATTTTCAGAGATGTTTTGGTGCTGAAACCAATAGTTCCATAAGCTCTGAATCCAGTTAAATTTTGTTAGAGAAATCTGATAAACAAACCATAAAGGATGCGCTTGCAGCTTCGGCTAAAGCTATTTCTGAAGATACAGAATTAAATGTAAATTTTGGAATAGAGAACCTTAGACAAAGTTCTTTGCCAGAACCGCTTCAACCAGTTAAAAACTTTAATGATCTCAGGGCAAAATCTGATCAAGTGGCTCTTATAAATAAATATTCAAGTGATAATTTATTCACGCATAGAGATGCAAAAGTAAATGAAATCATCAAGGACTTAGACCTTACTAGAGTCGAACTGCTGGGGTCAAAAAAATTTCTAGGAGTTTCAAAAAACCTTGAATTTCTTTTTCAGAAAAACATTAATTCTTTAGATGCAAATGAAGACTCCTCTTCTGTAGCTATCTCGCATTGGTTGAGATCTGAACTTCTCGGACAAGAATTGGGACGTCCTGATTCAAAAAAATTTGAAGATCTCTATGAGAAACTCATTTCTTTTCAGGAGAAATACTTAGGTCAATTAGAAGAGTCTTTAGAAAGTTCGTTGGACTTTTCAAAAGTCATCTTTTCTTTACTAAAAGATCTAGAAATTAGCGTGGATGAGCAACAGCCTGAAGAAGAGAATGATGAGAAAAATGAAGAAGAAAATGAAGATGAGTCCAGCGAAGAAGAAAATCAGGAAGAGGAAGAAGAAACTGACTCAGAGGATGGACAAAGTGACGAGCAAGATACTTCTATAGAAGATGAAGAAATGGATATCGAAGAAGGTGAAGTAGATGCTGATGAAGATTCATGGATTGAAAATAGATCAAAATTAGAAGAACTTCTAAAAAAAGTTGGGGAACAAGAGTATAAAGTTTATATAAAAGATTTTGATGAAGAAGTTAAGGCAGAGGAATTATGTGACTCTGAAGAATTAGCTAGATTAAGGGGAAGATTGGATCAATTAATGGAATCCAGTAAAAATGCTATAGCGAAATTAGCTAATAGACTGCAAAGATTATTATTAGCTCAACAGAATAGATCTTGGGAATTTGATAAGGAGGAAGGTCAGCTAGATCCCAGCAAACTTCACAAAATTATCGTAGATCCTCTCACTCCATTGAGTTTCAAAATTGAAAAAGACTCAGAGTTTAAAGATACCCTGGTTTCTATTTTGGTAGATAGCTCTGGATCTATGAGAGGAAGATCAATGACTACTGCTGCGATATGCGCAGATATCATTGGCAGCACTCTTGATCGATGTAACATAAAAACAGAGATTCTTGGATTTACAACTAAGCACTGGAAAGGTGGAGACTCCAGAAAGTTATGGTTAGAGCAAGGTAAAATCCCTAATCCAGGGCGCTTAAATGACTTGAGACATATAATCTTCAAACCTGCAGATCAAGCTTGGAGACGGGGACGAAAAAATTTAGGACTGATGCTCAGGGAGGGGCTTTTAAAAGAGAATGTAGATGGAGAAGCATTGATGTGGGCTCAAAACAGACTAAACAAAAGACCTGAGCAAAGAAAAATATTAATGGTTATTTCAGATGGAGCCCCTGTTGATGATAGTACGCTTTCGACAAACTCTACTAATTATCTTGATACTCATCTAAGAGACGTTATAAAAAAAGTAGAAACCGCATCTGAAACGGAACTAATTGCAATAGGTATCGGACATGATGTTACAAGATACTATAAAAAAGCAGTCACCATTCACAGGGCAGAAGAGTTAGGAGGGGCTATGCTTGATCAGTTAACTTCGCTGTTTGAAACCTGATTAAATTGACCCTCGGCATTCAAAATGCTTTAATAAATTTTTAAAAAAGGTACACATATGGAAATTGTTAAAAGAAACGGACCACCTGAAGATTTAATATATTTTGATGATGAATTGCCTCTAGAAGAGAAGCATGTTCAAGATGTTATTGAAATCTTTAATACCCCTCTAACCGGGGCATATAACTGGGATTACACAGTAGCAGAAAATAGAATTAAAAGACTTTATGAATTAGGTAAAGAACTAAATTGGAACGGTTCTATTGATTTAGATTGGAGTTACAATCATCCTAAAGATAAGCCTTTAGTTGGTGGAGAATTATTCGAGCCACCTCACGAACAATTAGATGCTTGGAAAAATCTATCTGATGAAGAAAAAATAGAATTCGACAGACACGAAACAGCTGAACTCCTATGTCAGTTTTTACATGGCGAACAGGGTGCGTTATTAGTTGCCTCACAAATTGCAAGCTGTGCACCAACATACAATGCAAAACTTTATGCTGCTTCACAAACTTTTGATGAAGCAAGACACGTTGAAGTTTTCAACAGATATCTTCAGGAAAAAATAGGTTTTCATTATCCTGTTAATGCAAACTTAAAAGCTTTGCTTGATAAAATTTTAACTGACGAAAGATGGGACCTTAAGTTTATTGGTATGCAAGTAATTATAGAAGGTCTTGCTTTAGCTGCTTTTACAAACTTAAAACTAGATACTAATTGCGTACTTCTCAAACAACTACTTCATTATGTAATCAGAGATGAAGCCAGACATGTCACCTTCGGGATTAATTATCTTGAAGAATATATAAAAACTTTAAGTCCAGAGGAAGTAGAAGACAGAGCTCAGTTTGCCTATGAGGCATGTGTCATTTCAAGAGATAGAATTATTAACACCACTGCTATGCAGAAATTTTTGAAAATGTCTCCTGAGGAAGCTAGGCAATTTACTTTAGAATCAGGAGCCATGGAAACTTTTAGAAATTTCTTATTCTCAAGAGTCATGCCTAATCTATCAAAAATTGGTCTTTTGACAGATTCCATCAGACCAAAATATGAAGAATTAGGTTTACTTGAATATGAAAATGCTCCTAGTGATTTTGAAATTGATTGGGCTGAGATAACAAAACCTCTCGAAAGCTCAGAGCAAATCGTCAAAGAATCAAACGAGCAAGCCAAGGCTGTAGCAGAAATGCTAAACCAAGCTTAAGTTTTATTTAACTTTTAATCTTAAATAGAAAGTCAGGTTAGCCTGACTTTCTGCTTTTATGTTATTGAGATTCTCAACGAGAAATAATTTAAGTCCGAATTCGGAAAAATCATTGATTGGTGATGAATAATTCGCAGAAAGAACTCTTTCTCTATGGGCAGGCGCCAGGTTAACTTTCACTGTATCCACAGTGGAATTACCAAGATAGTTTCTTCCAGATATATATTGAAGGTCAGCTGTACCTTTTTCTACAGATAAAGGAATTAAATAGTCCAATCTAAAACGATCTTTCTTATTAAAAATATCTTTACCAAGAATGCTTAGGTTTGTTGATGTAAGAAATGATGAATCCGATCTAATATTGATAAAAGAGAAATTTTCATAAGGTTCAGCTCTCATGCCTGTCAATGATATAAAGGCTGAGAAATTCTCATTAATAAAAAAATCTGAATCGACGGTTATTATTGAAGAATATGAATTTTTTGAAGAACTTTTTCCATTTAAAAACATCATCCCAAGAAAAGAAGAATCTTCCTCAAGGCGTCCCAATTTGATGGAAGTTTTATTATTTTTTGAGAAGATATTTAACTGAGTTGAAAAATACTTCGAATAAGCCTTATCTTGATCAGTCCAAGGATTCCAACCCTGGAAACCTCTAGAAAAACTAAAACCATAACCAAATCCTTTATTTTTGAATGAATATTTGATACTTGGCCCATTGGATACAAAATTTTTAATTGGATCGTAAGAAGTACTTAGCGATGAATAATAATTCTTCTGATTTAAAGATAAATTAAAGGAATTATTGGGATCTAAAGAAAAAGTATATGAAAAACCACTTTTCTGAGTAGTTTGATTAGATAAAAAATCATAATTCTCTATTGTGGAAAATAACTGTAAATATTCATTTTCTGATGTAGGTAATTTCGAGTTTGGAAATCTAGGTAAATAACTATTTTCTGGATTATTATTTCTTATGAGTTGACTAGCATTAATTGGAAAAGGGGCTCCAAGCTCATCAAAATAAGTTAAGAATAGTTTGTCGTCTAAGTTATCGAGACTTCCAAATAATGGCGAACTCAAAAAAATATTGGCCTGAGAAAAAGTGGTTACTTGGTTTGTTATTGGAGAAATAAAATAAGTTTGTCCAATCGGTTCTATAGCTTTTTTTAAATCAAGAAGACCTTGGCCGTAAATATCAGAATTTGAGTAAACTCCTTCTTTATTTGCTGTTACATAAATACGTTGAAGTATTTCTTGCCCAGTCAACTGACCCCTAAATTTTTCTGTTAGTAAAGCTATTGCGCCGCTGACGAAAGGGGCTGCGAAAGAAGTTCCTGAACCTGTTCCATAGTTATCATTTTCAGGATATTCATTCGTAACATAAGCCCCGGTAATATTCTCACCTGGAGCAGCAATACAAAAATCTTTTGCTAGGCCACAACGATTAGAATGATCTGCAATCAGGCCTTCTTCGTTTACTGAAACAACTGCGACAGAGGTATCTTGGAGCTCTTCGATAAAATAGACCATTCCTGGAAAAATTTCAGGACTGGAGTTATCAACTTGCTGTTCTGAGTATCCTCCTGCATTACCTGCACTCCATACAAATATTGTTTTATTGATCTTATTCTGCTGTGCAATGGTTTCTATTACAGTAGGAAAAGATGCTCGAACTGCAGACTCTTCATAATCTGCAATGTTTCCTTGCATTCCATAACTATTATTCACTGCCGTAACATATCTGGATGTAAAGTCTTTATAAAAGGAGGCATATGCCTGATCAAGACCGCTGTAATCCTCTGCATTATCTTCAGTGACTTCTACAGGTTCATAATTATCGTCAGGTTCTGCAAGAGGGATAGCAATAAAATGAATTTGGGCGTTATAAGCAACTCCTTGAATATCGTTAGGATTATTGCTTTCATCTCTATCTCCTGCAGCTATTGATGCAACAAAAGTTCCATGAGTTTTATCATCTGATGTAGGCGCCCTATATCCTGAAAAATTTGAATAGTCTAAAACACTATCAGTTGTAATTTTGTTCTGCGAATCAAGCTCTACATGATTTGTTTCAATTCCACTATCCATTATTCCAATGGTTGTTCCGGCACCAGAAAGATTATTTGCATATGGTTCTACAGCATTAATCATGGAAAGCCCGTATTGATTTATATACTCAACTGAACTGGTAAATTTAGTCATCAGTTCCACATAAGAAGCTGCAGAGTCAGAACTGCTCGAGTCTTGAGAAGATTGTGTTTGACTTGAATTTGATTGTGAGTTCTGAGGAGGAACGTCATTGTTTGGGGAGGAAGGCTGTGTTGAACTTCCCTTCCCTCCGCCGCCACAGTTAGCCAATGCAATTGCAAAAAAACAAATTGTAATAATTTGCTTAAAATTCTTCATGTATGATGTAAACAAAAAAAGTTCAATGAAAGTAGGAATTGATTTTGGTATAAGTTTCACAGATTTATCTATTCTAGATGAATCTAAAGCAAAGTTTATATCTTTCGATTCTAAAAGGTTATCAGTTTCTAATATTTCAAAACAAATTCATGAATTAGTTAATTTTGATGATGTCGAATTCATAGGTGTGACAGGGGGAAAGCACTATGATTTACCTTCAAGAATTGGTGGAATTGAGCTATCGCATGCAAATGAAATAGATGCCATCAGTAAAGGTACAAATTATTTGGCTAAAAATGATAAAAAAAAGTTAATTATCAGCTCCGGATCTGGTACGGCGTTCGTCTTAAGTGATGGAAGCATGATATCTCATGCAGGAGGAACAGGCGTTGGAGGAGGAACTATAGTTGGTTTGTGTAATCTAATTAATGATGAAAATAATCCAGACGTAATCAATAAACTTGCAAATCGAGGGAAGGTAGAAAAAGTAGATTTATTACTTAATGAAGTTGTATCGGGACCGATAGGCGAACTACCCAAAGATGCTACCGCTGTAAATTTTGGAAAAGTAAGATATAAAAATAAATCATCTAAAGCAGATAAAACAGCTGCAATAATGAATTTAGTCGGACAAACTGTTGCGAGGATGGCTTCTGCAACAGCAGTAGCATTCCACTGCGAGAATGTTTATGTAGTTGGGAGAACGCCTCAATATGATTTATACAAGAGTGTTCTAAAGAGGTGGATTTCTTTTGCTGGATTATCGGCTAATTTTCCTAATAATGGAGAGTTTGCAAGCTCTCTAGGGACTCTTATTGATTAAAGAATTATCTCTTATGGATCTAAATTCGTTGTTTTGGTACCAATTAGGGAATTCTCTTGAATTTGCTAAATCCTTTGTCATTGAATAGAAAATATCTATATCTTCGGCTATTCCATCATAATTCCAATCTTCGTATACTTCATCTGCTACTTGATGATAAAGATTACTAGTATATTCTGCTGCATACTTCATGCCTTTTTCCAAACCTCCATCAACAAGGTCGTACCCCGGATCTGCATACAAAACAGGGATTCCCTTTTTTGCAAAACTTATGTGATCTGATCGATAGAAAAATCCTTTTTCAGGGAACAAATCTGGCGTAATGACTTTTGAATATTTTTTTAGATGTCTTTTGAGAACATCTTCTAATTCAGAAGCTCCATAACCAATAACTAACATATCTTTTGTTTTTCCAATTGCGGGTATCCCATCAAAATTCATTCCTGCAACGATTTGAGAATAATCAAATGGAAAATTCTCAGCTAAATACGCTGAACCTAATAATCCTGATTCTTCAGCAGTTAAACCAAGAAACATAACAGACCTTTCTGTATCTTCATTTTTTAATCTTTCAGCTACGCTCATAATCAAGGCAGTTCCGGTAGCATTATCAACTGCTCCATTATAGATTTGGTCACCATCTAAGGAGGAATCCTTACCTAGATGATCCCAATGAGCCATCAACATTATGAATTCATCAGGATAAGTCTTACCTCTTTTTATGCCCACTACATTATGAGAATTTGAATATTTAATTTGATTGTTAATTTTTGCACTGATCTGAAAGCCTTCCAGCTCGATGGCTTTAAAATCACTCTTCAAGGCAGCGCTTTTCATTTCTTCATAGGTAGACCCAATAAGAGAGAAAATTTTCTCTGAAGTTTCTTTGGTAATCCATCCTTCAATCTTTGCTCTATGGACATTTCTTGATTTTGAATATAAATCCAATTGAGGCCCTGTATTACTTGTCTCTACAACGTTCCATCCGTATGCAGCAGGAGCAGTTTCATGGATGATGAGCATCCCTGTAGCTCCTTTTTTGGCAACTTCTTCAAATTTATAGGTCCATCTACCGTAGTAGGTCATGGCTTTTCCTTTGAATATATTTTCATTTTCCAGCTCAAAACCTGGATCATTGATTAAAGCTACAACTACTTTTCCCTTTAAATCGACTCCTTCGTAGTCATTCCAATCGTATTCAGGTGCATCAACGCCGTAGCCTATAAAAACCATTTTTTGATTCTTTAGTTCAACTTCATTGACTTGCCGTTTTGTCCAAAAAACATAATCAGTTCCAAAGTCTATATCTAACTTCTTATCGTTATGAGAAATAGAAAAAGTAGATGAATTCATAAGTGTAATTTCAGTTAATTTGACATCGCTAAGATAACTGCCGTTCAAACCTTCAAGACCAAATTCTGAAAACTTTTCCGATATAAAGTTCTTAGTTTTAATTCCTCCTAGTGTACCCGGGGCTCTGCCCTCAAAATTATCTGAAGATAATGTTTCTACGTAATCTATAAAGTTATCCATATATTCCGAAGAAACAGATGGAACTTGATTGCAAGAAAATAAGAAAAGGGAAATAAGTAATGAAAAGGTTCTCATAATGAGAATATAAACGAAAAGCTCGACGATGTCCTACTCTCGCGTAACAAAAGCTACACTACCATCGGCGCTAAGTGGTTTCACTTCTGAGTTCGGAATGGAATCAGGTGGGACACACTTGCTATTGTCATCGAGCAAAATTCGTTTTTCGTATTGAATTCCAAATATTCTGGCTTAGTTTAGAAAAATTTCTAAATAACTAAAAATATACGGTTAAGCCTCACGAGCAATTAGTACAAGTTAGCTCAATGCCTCACAGCACTTACACACCTTGCCTATCAACGTCCTAGTCTTGAACGGCTCTTTAGGAACCCGAAGGTTCAGGGAGATCTTATCTTGAGGGGGGCTTCCCACTTAGATGCTTTCAGCGGTTATCCTGTCCGAACATAGCTACCGGGCAATGCCACTGGCGTGACAACCCGAACACCAGAGGTTCGTTCACTCCGGTCCTCTCGTACTAGGAGCAACTCCTCTCAAATCTCCAACGCGCACGGCAGATAGGGACCGAACTGTCTCACGACGTTCTAAACCCAGCTCGCGTACCACTTTAAATGGCGAACAGCCATACCCTTGGGACCTGCTCCAGCCCCAGGATGTGATGAGCCGACATCGAGGTGCCAAACACCCCCGTCGATGTGAACTCTTGGGGGGTATAAGCCTGTTATCCCCGGCGTACCTTTTATCCGTTGAGCGACGGTCCTTCCATACAGAACCGCCGGATCACTATGACCTACTTTCGTATCTGCTCGACTTGTCAGTCTCGCAGTTAAGCATCCTTATGCCATTGCACTCATTGCATGATGTCTGACCATGCTGAGGATACCTTCGCACTCCTCCGTTACTCTTTGGGAGGAGACCGCCCCAGTCAAACTACCCACCACACACTGTCCTTGATCCGGATAACGGATCTAAGTTAGAACCTCAAATGTATAAGGGTGGTATTTCAAGGACGACTCCACCAAAGCTAGCGCTTTGGTTTCAAAGTCTCCCACCTATCCTACACATATAAATTCAAAGTCCAGTGTGAAGCTATAGTAAAGGTGCACGGGGTCTTTCCGTCTAGCCGCGCGTATACGGCATCTTCACCGCAAATTCAATTTCACTGAGTCCTGGGTCGAGACAGTGTGGCCATCGTTACGCCATTCGTGCAGGTCGGAACTTACCCGACAAGGAATTTCGCTACCTTAGGACCGTTATAGTTACGGCCGCCGTTCACCGGGGCTTCGATCACAAGCTTCGTCCGAGGACTAACCTGATCAATTAACCTTCCGGCACCGGGCAGGCGTCACACCCTATACTTCCACTTACGTGTTTGCAGAGTGCTATGTTTTTAGTAAACAGTCGCAGCCACCTGGTATCTTCGACCTCTTTCCGCTTAGAAAGCAAGTTTCATCACGTAATAGAGGCGTACCTTCTCCCGAAGTTACGGTACCATTTTGCCTAGTTCCTTAACCCAAGTTCTCTCAATCGCCTTAGTATTCTCTACCTGATCACCTGTGTCGGTTTAGAGTACGGTTCCTTGCAATTTAAGCTTAGAAGTTTTTCCTGGAAGTAAAGCATCAATCACTTCTTTTTCATAAATGAAAAATCGTCATCAGTTCTCAGCATAAAGCATCCCGGATTTACCTAAGATACATGCCTAAGACCTTAAACAGGGACAACCATCGCCCTGCTGACCTAGCCTGCTCCGTCACTCCATCGCAATTACAAAAAGTACAGGAATATTAACCTGTTTCCCATCGACTACGGCTTTCGCCCTCGCCTTAGGGGCCGACTTACCCTGTCCCGATTAGCGTTGGACAGGAAACCTTGATCATTCGGCGGAGAGGTTTTTCACCTCTCTCTCGTTACTCATGTCAGCATTCTCACTTCTGATACCTCCAAAGAACCTCTCGGTCCTTCTTCATTGGCGTACAGAACGCTCCTCTACCATAGATGTAAACATCTATCCGCAGCTTCGGTTTATGGTTTAGCCCCGTTAAATCTTCCGCGCAGGCCGACTCGACTAGTGAGCTGTTACGCTATCTTTAAAGGATGGCTGCTTCTAAGCCAACCTCCTAGCTGTTTGTGCCTTCCCACATCGTTTCCCACTTAACCATAATTTGGGACCTTAGCTGGCGGTCTGGGTTGTTTCCCTTTCGACTACGGACGTTAGCACCCGCAGTCTGTCTCCCGTGCTCATACTTCTTGGTATTCGGAGTTTGCGTCGGTTTGGTAAGTCGGGATGACCCCCTAGCCGAGACAGTGCTCTACCCCCAAGAGTAATACACGAGGCGCTACCTAAATAGCTTTCGAGGAGAACCAGATATCTCCGAGCTTGATTAGCCTTTCACTCCGATCCACAGCTCATCCCCTCATTTTTCAACATAAGTGGGTTCGGGCCTCCAGTGAGTGTTACCTCACCTTCACCCTGGCCATGGATAGATCGCCCGGTTTCGGGTCTACTCCCTGCGACTCAACGCCCTATTAAGACTCGGTTTCCCTATGCCTACCTATTAAAGTTAAGCTTGCCACAGACAGTAACTCGCTGACCCATTATACAAAAGGTACGCCGTCACTCCGTATATCCGAAGATATACTTAGAGCTCCGACAGCTTGTATGCATACGATTTCAGGTTCTATTTCACTCCCCTCTCCGGGGTTCTTTTCGCCTTTCCCTCACGGTACTGGTTCACTATCGGTCAGCTGAGAGTATTTAGCCTTGGAGGATGGTCCCCCCATGTTCAGTCAAGATTCCACGTGTCCCGACCTACTCGATTTCACTTTGAAGAAGAATTCAAATACAGGACTATCACCTTCTATGGTAGAGCTTCCCAACTCTTTCTTCTTTCTTCAACAAAGCTTAAGGGCTGTTCCGCTTTCGCTCGCCGCTACTAACAGAATCTCGGTTGATTTCTTTTCCTACGGGTACTTAGATGTTTCAGTTCCCCGCGTTCGCTTCATTTATCCTATGAATTCAGATAAAGATACTTGAGTTATCTCAAGTGGGTTTCCCCATTCGGAAATCTCCGGATCGAAGCTTAATTGCCAGCTCCCCGAAGCTTATCGCAGGCTTTCGCGTCCTTCATCGCCTTCAGCTGCCAAGGCATCCGTCGTATGCACTTAATTACTTAACCATATATTTTTAATTACTTAAAAATTATGAAAGTTTTCTGATTACTAAGCGCCAGAATTTGCCATTAGCATTCTGAGATAAATCTCAGAATATTACTTGGTGAATTATCAAAAAATTTTGATAAAACAATCAACAATTGATAACAAAAATTGTTGATCATGAATGAATAAAATTCATTCATATTTTGGAATTACAATACTTTTAAAGAACTCTTAAGATCTAAATAGTGTCAATTTAGCGATCTGTAGAAAATTCAAGTAATTCGAACGGACACTCACAATATTAAGTCGTGTATATATTTTAGGAGGTGATCCAGCCCCAGGTTCCCCTAGGGCTACCTTGTTACGACTTCGTCCCAGTCGCGTATCACACCGTGGGGGCCGCCCTCCAAAGGTTAGGCAAACCACTTCTGGTGCAACACACTCCCATGACGTGACGGGCGGTGTGTACAAGGCCCGAGAACGTATTCACCGTGACATTCTGATTCACGATTACTAGCGATTCCTGCTTCATGGAGTCGAGTTGCAGACTCCAATCCGGACTGAGGAAGACTTTTTGGGATTAGCTCCAGCTCGCGCTTTCGCAACCATCTGTATCTCCCATTGTAGCACGTGTGTAGCCCAACCCGTAAGGGCCATGATGACTTGACGTCGTCCCCGCCTTCCTCCGTGTTATACACGGCGGTCTCCTTATAGTTCCCACCCGAAGTGCTGGCAAATAAGAATAGGGGTTGCGCTCGTTACTGGACTTAACCATACATCTCACGACACGAGCTGACGACAGCCATGCAACACCTGTCATAGTGTTCCCGAAGGCACAAATCTATCTCTAGAAATTTCACTAGATGTCAAGGGTTGGTAAGGTTTTTCGCGTTGCATCGAATTAAACCACATGCTCCACCGCTTGTGCGGGCCCCCGTCAATTCATTTGAGTTTTAGCCTTGCGGCCGTACTCCCCAGGCGGAGAACTTAATGCGTTAGCTGTACCACTGAATCTAAGATCCAACGGCTAGTTCTCATCGTTTACGGCGTGGACTACCAGGGTATCTAATCCTGTTTGCTACCCACGCTTTCGCACCTCAGCGTCAGTGTCGATCCAGAGAGTTGCCTTCGCCATTGGTATTCCTCCTGATATCTACGCATTTCACCGCTACACCAGGAATTCTACTCTCCTCTATCGTACTCTAGTCTATAAGTTTTGAATGCAGTTCCTAGGTTGAGCCCAGGGATTTCACATCCAACTTGACAAACCGCCTACGCGCGCTTTACGCCCAGTAATTCCGATTAACGCTTGGACCCTCCGTATTACCGCGGCTGCTGGCACGGAGTTAGCCGGTCCTTATTCTGTAAGTTAAGTCACGGAATATAGGTATTAACTATATTCTTTTCGTCCTTACCTAAAGTGCTTTACAACCCTAGAGCCTTCTTCACACACGCGGCATAGCTGGATCAGGGTTGCCCCCATTGTCCAATATTCCCTACTGCTGCCTCCCGTAGGAGTCTGGGCCGTGTCTCAGTCCCAGTGTGGCTGATCGTCCTCTCAGACCAGCTAGAGATCGTAGTCTTGGTAGGCCATTACCCCACCAACAAACTAATCTCACGCAGGCTCATCTAACAGCGAGAGCTTCCAAGGATAGGCCCTCTTTCCCCCTTAGGGTGTATGCGGTATTAATTCGGGTTTCCCCGAGCTATCCCCCGCTGAAAGGTAGATTCCTACGCGTTACTCACCCGTCCGCCGCTTTACTAGCTACCGAAGTAACGTTCTCGCTCGACTTGCATGTATGAGGCTTGCCGCCAGCGTTCAATCTGAGCCATGATCAAACTCTTCAGTTTAAAAATGGACGCTCAATAAATGAACATCAATTACGAGTGTGAGTTGTCGTGTAACAACTCATCAAATGAAGTTTTAAAAAACTTCTAAAAAAATTGCACGAACCTTAATATTTAAGGCAAGTGCCCGCACGAATTACTTGAATAAACTGTAAAAAAACACCCCTGCAAATGCACAAAAAAAAAAGGATTTTTGGCGTTCGGGACGGTCAGTATACATTTGTTTAAAAAAAAACAAAGTACTATTTTTTTTAACTTACCAGCTTGATTTTTAGATGCTTTCTTTTACCTATTTGGAAGTAATTTTCTTCTCCCAAATTTATCAAAAGATCAGGATTTTCAACTTTTTTATTATTCATTTTGATCCCTGATTGTTTAATTAGTCTTCGACACTCTGACTTACTCTGAATAAATTCATTACCTAAATCCTCATGAGTTAGAAGTTCAACGATTGATATGCCTGAGGTTTCATTTATTTCAAAAATAGGGACTTCGTTAGGTTCTAACTTGTTACTAAAAACATTTGTAAATGCTATTTCGGCATTCTCTGATGATTTTTTATCATAGAACCTTTCAACAATTTCTGTGGCAAGTTTCTTTTTAAAGGTCATAGGATTCTCTCCGTTTTTAACCTTATCTCTAAATGAAGCTATTTCATCATTGGATCTGAAGCTGAGTAAATCAAAATATCTCCACATTAAATCGTCAGATACGGACATAATTTTTCCAAACATTTCATTGGGCTCATCATTTAAAGCTATGTAGTTATTGAGAGATTTAGACATCTTTTTGATGCCATCTAATCCTTCTAATAAAGGTACGGTAATTATCACTTGCTCATTCTGTCCGTAATGTTTCTGAACTTCTCTCCCAACAAGGAGATTAAACTTTTGATCAGTCCCTCCTAATTCAATGTCAGCTTTCAGCGCATAAGAGTCAAATCCTTGAACGAGAGGATATAAAAATTCATGCAAAGAAATCGGCTTATTGCTTTCATATCTTTTTTTAAAATCATCTCTTTCAAGCATTCTCGCTACAGTCATTATCGATGAGAGTCTTATAAATTCATCAGGTTTCATTTTTTTAAACCAGGATGAATTGAATTTAATTTTAGTTTTCTTTTTATCCAGAATTTTAAAAACTTGATCAGCGTAAGTTTTCGAATTCTCTGCTAATTTCTTTTCATCGATATTTGGTCTAGTCTCGTTGACTCCTGAGGGATCACCAATTAAGCCAGTAAAATCTCCTATTAAAAATATTACCGTATGTCCTAAATCCTGAAATGCTTTGAGTTTGTTTATAAGTACCGTATGCCCTAAATGCAAGTCTGCTGAGGTAGGATCAAATCCAGCCTTAACTGTGAGTTTTTTTTTAGATGTTAACAGTTTCTTAAAAGCATCTTCAGGTATGATTTCATCAGAACCTCTTTTGATAATTTCAAGAGCTTGTTTAGTATCTTTATCCATGATCTGTGTTTATGATAATTTAGATCAACCTTATTTACCTATTTTTTTAATTTAAAATTCAATTAATGCTTAGTTTTTTCAAAGAAATTCGAATTTATTTAGGAATCATATTCTTATTAATAGGTTCTTTAATAGCTCTGATGTACTTCTCATTACCAAAAGGATTAGAGGAATTTTCTTTATCTTTACCTGCTGATGAAGAAATAAAATATGAGCGAGAAACAATAAAACTAGGGCAACAAGATGATAATGGAGTCATCAAGACAGATAACAAAAAGTTATACAAGCAGATAAAAGTTAAAAGTCAGGATAATTTAATAAAGATTCTAAGAAACGAAAATATTCCAGATAGGTTTATCCAAGCCTTAGTAAGAGCAAAAGGTTCAGAAAGAATGGCCAGAATCAAAGAAGGAGACTTTGTAGAAATTGTTCATGATTTTTTAATGAATCCAGCATCAATTTCAGTGACATCAAATTTTATGGATGGATACGAGGCAATCTTCAAAAATGGTTTATTTAAAATATCTAAGTTTTCAAGAATTCTTGATAAAGAAGAAATCTATCATTCAGCAACGATTGAGGATTCACTTTTTATGTCCGGGAAGAAAAGCAATATTCCTGAAAGTATAATCATGGATTTAGCTTACATATTTGGCTGGGACATTGATTTTATTTATGACATAAGATCTGGAGATAGTTTTGAGCTTATATATGAGCAACTTTATTGGAAAGGCAACAAGGTAAGAAACGGGGACATAATTTCTGCTAATTTTTATAGGGGTGAAAATAAATTCAGTGCTGTTCGATATTTTCAAGATGGCAAAAAAGACTATTTTTCACAAGAAGGAAATAACTTAAAAAAGGCATTCTTGAGATCTCCCGTAGAATTTAGTTATGTGAGTTCAAAATATAACTTAAATAGAAAACATCCTATTTTGAATACCATAAGAGCTCATACTGGTGTTGACTATGCTGCGACGACTGGCACACCAGTCAGAGCTACTGGTGAAGGAACTGTAATCTTTAGAGCAAATAAGGGCGGATATGGAAGATTAATTGAGATAAGGCATTTTAATGAATACACAACTAGATATGCTCATTTGTCAGGATATGCCAAAGGTCTTCAAGTTGGCTCTAAAGTTGATCAGGGAGACATTATTGGTTATGTGGGTAAGTCTGGGCTAGCAACTGGACCGCATCTTCATTATGAATTCCGAGTGAATGGGATGCATACAGACCCTTTGAGAGTTAAATTCCCTAATGCCAAGCCTATCGAATCAGAAAATAAAGAAGATTTTACGAATTTTGCTTTAGCTCTTGATTTAAAAATGAACACACTTAAAAAAAAGCTTTTCAGTTCAAATGAAGAAAAAATTGAAGAGTAACTTGTTCATCGGAGTCCTATCTGGGACGAGCGCAGATTCAATAGATGCAGGTTTATTCAAAATTGATAAAAAGTTATCTTTTTTAAACTTTGCTTCTACCAAATACGATGAAAAACTTAAAGATGCGATCTTAGATATATCACGAAATAATAAACTTCCTTCTAAAGGGATTCTGAAAGATATTGATAATAAGGTAGGAGAAATTTCAGCCAAGACAATAAATAAGCTCATTAAAAAAACCCCTTTCAAGGCTAGTGAAATTTGTGCAATAGGATCTCACGGACAAACTCTTATTCATAAAAGACAAGGAAGGAAAACATTTTCTCTTCAAGTAGGAGACCCATTTTTAATAGGAAGAGAAACAAATATAACCACCGTATCTAACTTCAGACAGGCCAATATAAAAAATGGAGGTCAAGGAGCACCTTTAACTCCATCCTTTCATAAGGAGTTTTTTAAATCTTCTACCGAAGACAGGCTCATCATAAACATAGGTGGAATCTCAAACATGACATTCCTTCCAAAAAAAGGGAACTCCTTTGGATGGGATTGTGGTCCAGGCAACTGTATGATTGACGATTTTATTCAAAAAAATTCTAAGAAAAAATATCAATTTGATAAGAATGGTCAATTGGCTGCTAAGGGAGACATTTATCCATACGAAATTGAAATTGACAAATATTTAAAATCAAAATTATTTCAGTTTGAGCTGCCAAATAGCTTTTCAATTGAAAACTTTGATTTAGAAAAATTCCAAATAAAACTTGGAAAAGCTTCTTCTGCTGATCAAGCAGCCTGCCTTACAGAGATAACCGCCCGATCAATCTTTAAAAGCATCGAAAATTTTTGTCCTATCAAAAAAGCTTCTGTTTACCTCTGTGGTGGCGGAGCAGAAAATAAGTTTCTAGTATCAAGATTAAAGATACTTCTTGGATCGTCGTTTCCAATAAAAAATATAACTACTTTGGGACTTAAGCCAAAATATATTGAAGCTGCAACTTTTGCTTGGTTGGCAAAAAAAAGGCTTTCTGGAGAGAAAATATACTTAAAGATTTCAACGGGCGCTAAACCTAGCTTATTAGGCGAGATTAACAAAAATTAAATTGAAAAGGATGCTCCGCAACCGCATTGAGTTGCAGCATTTGGATTATCAACAACAAATTTTGCTCCCTCAAGATTCTGTACATAATCTATAGTAGATCCAAATACATATTGCATACTTAGAGGATCTACGACAACGTCTGCACCATCAAAAACTACAAGAGTGTCCTCATCATCTTTTTGATCATCAAATTTGAATCCATATTGGAAACCTGAACAGCCACCACCAGTAACAAAAACTCTTAACATAAGAGATTTATTTGATTCTTCTTCTCTCAATGAGAGAATTTTTGAAATTGCATTTTCTGTCAAGAAAATTTCTTTGGGTTCAAATTTTTCTATCATTATCAATATTTTAGCGAATGAAACTCATCTATGTCATGCATAAGATTAAAACACTGAACTGCTTGACTTGCTGCACCTTTAAGTAGATTGTCTAAGGCAGCATTTATGATTAATTTATTGCTGCTTATTTTGGCACTAACGGCAATTTCGCAAGTTGGCATCCCGCTTATATTTATTATTTCAGGTACTGTACCTTTTTTTAAAACTTTTACTAGTTTTTCATCGACATAGTAATCTTCATAAATTTTTTGGAAATCTTTGTTCATATCTTCAGGTTCAACATATGCTGTTATGTACTCCCCTCTGAAGTGAGGGAGTAAGTGGGGAACAAACGAAACATTAAATTTTTGATCCATAATTTTGTCTGCATAGTATTTGATCTCATCCTCATGCCTGTGAAAATCGGGAGAGTAAACTTTAAAGTTATCTTTCATCGACTCTGCGAGGCCCCCTTCAGATTTTGCTTTTCCAGCCCCACTGTAACCAGATTTAGCATCGATGATGATATCGTTACTTTTTAGCTGGCTCATGATCGGCATTAGTGACAAGAGACTTGCAGTTGGATAGCAACCTGGCACCGCAACTAAGTGAGATATTTTTATGTCGTCCCTGAAAAGTTCTGGCAAACCATAGATGCTCTCCTTCAAATTTATAGGATCTTTATGATGAGTGTCATAATTTTTCTTCCATCTATCTGCATCATTGAATCTATAATCAGCTGATAAATCGATAATTTTGACTCCTGAAGATAATATCTTTGAAACATACTGCATTGAAAAACCGTGAGGAGTACAAAAGAAGATGGCATCAATATTAGAAAAAGTCGCTTTATCGATATCTGAAATAATCAAGGCTTCATCTTTCTTTTCGACAGAAGATGATTCCTCCAGCCTCTCTCCGATACTTGATGATGCATATACAGATACAATTTCTACATGCTCATGTGCATCCAGAATTTTTTTTAATTCCCTTCCAGAGTATCCCGTGACTCCTGCTATGGCGATTTTAATTTTTTTCATTATCTATATTTAAAAACGGCTGGGAATTATACTTAATTGAAAACAAAAAACATGAAAAAGAAAATTTTAATTATAGGGGGGCATGATCCAAGCGGAGGGGCTGGAGTGATGATGGATGCTAATATTTGTCGCCTTAATGAATGTCATCCACTGACTTTAATAACTAGTGAAACTGTCCAAAATTCATTGAAATCTAAAGATAATTTTCCTGCAACTGAGAAAGTATTTAAAAAACAATTAGATTTCATTCTTGATGATATAAAACCAGATGCAATCAAAATTGGCCTGATTGGTAGCTATGAGATTGCTCGAGTAATAAAGAATTTTCTAGTAAAAACAAAAATGCCTGTTGTGATAGATCCTGTAATTGGGCCAACATCTGGGAAGTCTTTTTTAAATAAAAAAGCTATCGAATTTATGAGAGATGAATTATTACCTCTAGCTAGTATCGTAACACCTAATGAAGATGAACTTCTTAAATTAAGTAATAAAAATAATATAGAAAATTCAATCAAGTTCTTTTATGAATTAGGGATTAAAAATACTTTAGTCACTGGAAAAATTAAAAATAACAAGATTGTGAATTATTTATTTAGCGATGGATCTGATCCACTTCAATTTAAGAATCATCTTTTAAAAGGAAATTTTCATGGAACGGGATGTATGCTCTCATCTTTGATAACTATTTTTTTAGCAAAAAAATTCTCTGTTGTAGACTCTTGTGAAAAGGCAAGCAATCAAACTTCCTCATTCTTGAAACTTTTCAAGAAAATTGGAAAGGGTCAGAAATTGTTATGAAAGGCATTTACGCAATTACTCCAGATGATATTGAAGAAAATGAATTGATAGAAAAGTCACTAGAATTGATAGAGGCAAAAATTAATTTTCTCCAAATCAGAAGAAAGGCTGACACATTAGATCAGATATATTCTGTGGCTAGCAAGATAGTAAAATTCACAAAAAATCATAGCTGTAAATTGATAATTAATGATCACATAGAGATTGCAAAAGATTTAAATGCTGATGGCGTCCACTTAGGGATGGAAGATTATGAGAACTTTCTTAAAAAACCTGATGATCAAAAAAAACTATTTAGCTCATATTTTAGAGAAAAAGTCATAGGTCTTTCTTGCAAAAATAATCTAGGTCTCGTGAAAAATCCCCCTGTCGATTTATTTGACTGGGATTATTTAGCTGTTGGCTCAATGTTTAGAACAACAACTAAGACTGATACTGTTATAGTGAATTCTAATCAAAGATCTCTTTTGATAAAGAATTCTTCTAAGCCTTTAATTGCGATTGGAGGAATTGATGAAAAAAATATAGGAGTACTTTTAAAGGATAATTATAATTTTTTTGCAATTTCAAAATTTCTTTTTAATAATGATTCACCTTCAAGAGCTTTAAAAAAAATAAAAAAAATTATTAAAGGAAGTTAAATGGCTAAATTCGATCTCATTGGACTTGGAAATGCCCTAGTTGATAGTGAATTTCACGTAACTGATTCTTTTCTAAAGAAAAAAGGTTTTGAAAAAGGGACTATGCACTTAGTTGATTCCGACGAACAAACTAATTTATTAAATAGTTTAGAAAAAGAGTATGGAAAACCTAGTTTAGCTTGTGGAGGATCTGCAACTAATACTATTTTTGCTGCATCGATTTTAGGGTCATCCTGCAGCTATATATGTAAGGTAGGAAATGACAAGAATGGTAATTTTTATTTAGACGATCTCTCTGATGCAGGAGTGAATATAGATCACTCAGTTATGTTAGATTCAAATATAAATTCTGGAACTTGCACGGTCATGGTAAGTCCAGATGCTGAAAGAACAATGAGTACCTGCTTAGGAATAAGCTCAGATTTGTCTGCCATAGATGTAGCTGATGAGATATTTAATGATAGCAAGTTAATATATTTGGAAGGGTATATGATGAGCGGAGATGATTCTTATGATGCTTGCATGGAAGCAATAAGATTGGCGAAAAGTGAAAATGTTCAAATTGCTTTCACTTTATCAGATCCAAACATAGTGTCAGCATTTAAGGAAAGGATGCTAAATGTTTTGAATTCCAAAGTTGATGTTTTGTTTTGTAACGATGAAGAAGCAAAAGTAATAACTGATTTAGAAAACCTTGAGCATGCAATAAAGAAACTCGGAGAGTATTCAAAAAAAGTTTTCGTAACTCTTGGCTCCAAAGGAGCTATGATCCTTGAAAATAGTGATATTAAATATGTTGAAGGATACGAAGTGGATCCAATTGATACAAATGGAGCTGGAGATATGTTTGCTGGAGCCGTTTTAAATCGTTTGCTTGGAGGATCTTCAAATGAAGAAGCTGCGAAATTTGGATGTTTTTTAGCTTCAAGAGGCGTAACCGTTTTTGGTCCTAGGCTGCAAAGAGAAGACTATTTAAAGTACCAAAAAGAATTCAATTCACTTTAAAAAAAACTAGTAAATTAAAGTTTCTTTTGCTATCTTGCACAACCTAAATTTCTAATTGATGGCTACA
>CABZYK010000007.1:0-51229 GCA_902529935.1 uncultured SAR86 cluster bacterium
TATTTTTATATCTTCCATCAATAGGAGATATTGATAAAAGTGATTCTTTAGTCATGACTTATAAATTTCTCCACCGCCTAAACAAATATTATCTTGATAAAAGACAATTGATTGACCTGGAGTAATGGCTCTCTGAGGCTTTTTAAATTCTACACTAAACGTTTTACCCTTTTTCGATAAGATGCATTCCTGATCATCTTGTCTGTATCTAATTTTGGCTTCCAGTTTTATAGGTTCGGTCAGATCTGGTTCACAGATCCAATTAATAGAATCAACAGATAATTTGTTATTAAATAATTGTTGATTATCGTTCCCTTGAGCTACTACAAGAATATTTTCTGATAATTTTTTTTCTACTACATACCAAGGTCTTTCGTCGTAATCCTTCAATCCACCGATTCCTAAACCTTGTCTTTGACCTAAGGTATAAAAAGAGAGGCCCCTGTGCAAACCAACCTCATTGCCCTTGTCACAAATAATTTTTCCAGGTTTATCGTTAATATAGTTCTCCAAAAAACTAGGGAAGGGCCTTTCTCCAATAAAACATATTCCAGTACTATCTTTTTTTTCAAAGGTAGATAAATTCATTGATTTTGCAATATCCCTAACTTCTTTCTTTGTAAGTTCAGAAAGTGGAAAGATAGTTTTATCTAAAACTTTTTGATTTATATTGCAAAGAAAATAGGTTTGATCTTTGTTTTTATCTTTTGCTTTTACTAAGTAATTAAGTCCAGAAATCTCTTTTATTCCTGCGTAATGACCCGTGGCAATACAATCAAAATTATTTTCGATAGCATATTTATAAAATTCATTAAATTTAATATATTGATTGCATAAAACATCAGGATTGGGAGTTTTACCTTTTTCTAGATCTATTAGAAATTTATCAAAAACCTTACTTTTGTATTCTTTTGAAAAATTTACATGATGTAATTTAATATTTAATTGATCTGCAACCTTGGCAGCGTCCATAAAATCTTCTTTTGCAGTACAAAGTGGGGTTCCATCATCATCTTCCCAATTCTTCATAAAAGCACCTTCTACATCATATCCCTCTTGCAGAAGAAGTGCTGCAGAAACCGAAGAATCTACACCACCAGACATGCCAACTAGTACTCTCATCAAGGTATTTTATTAAAAAAATGCAAAAGTCTTAAACCTTTATTTTAATGGTACAATCTCCCCCTAAATTATCCCTACCTATAAATAAAGAAAAGTTATGAGTTTTGAAAAAATAGTAATTCCGTCTGGTGGAGAACCTATCACAATTAATGAAGCAGGTAAGCTGAATGTACCTGATAATCCCATAATTCCCTTCATAGAGGGCGATGGTATTGGTACAGATATTACTCCTGCAATGATTAAAGTCATCGATAATGCTGTGGAAACTGCTTATGGCGATGAAAAAAAGATCTCTTGGATGGAAATTTATTGTGGTGAAAAATCAGTAGAAACCTATGGGAATGATACTTGGCTTCCTGATGAAACGATTGATGCAATTAAAGAATATATTGTTGCAATAAAAGGCCCACTTACTACTCCTATTGGTGGAGGTATTAGGTCTTTAAATGTTGCCCTTAGACAAAAATTAGATCTTTATTCTTGTGAAAGGCCGATTACTTATTTTGAAGGAGTCCCTAGCCCAGTAATCTATCCTGAATCTACTGATATGGTTGTTTTTAGGGAAAATTCTGAAGATATCTATGCCGGTATAGAATTCAAGGCTGATTCTGACGAAGCAAAAAAGGTTATTAAATTTTTTCAGGAAGAAATGGGGGTTGGAAATATTAGGTTTGAAGAATTTTGCGGTATTGGTGTTAAACCTATCTCCAAGCCTGGAACTGAGAGATTGGTTCGAAAAGCAATTCAATATGCTGTTGATAATGACAGATCCTCTGTCACTTTGGTGCATAAAGGCAACATAATGAAATTTACTGAAGGAGCATTTAAGGAATGGGGTTACGGAGTTGCTAAAACAGAATACGGTGCGGTTTCTCTAGATGGTGGTGAATGGATGAGTTTTATAAATCCTAAAACTGGAAGGACTATTGTTATCAAAGACGTAATAGCCGATTCTTTTTTACAACAAATCCTGACTAGGCCCGCTGATTACGATGTTATAGCTACAATGAATTTAAACGGAGACTATATTTCTGATGCTTTAGCAGCCAAAGTAGGTGGGTTAGGCTTAGCTCCAGGAGCTAACGTTGGAGATCATATCGCTTTATTTGAAGCTACTCATGGAACAGCTCCAAAGTATGCTGGTGAAGACAAAGTAAACCCATCATCTTTAATTCTTTCAGCCGGAATGATGCTTAATCATATTGGATGGAAAGAAGCTTCAGATAACGTCATCAAAGGAATTAGCTGGGCTATTAAAAATAAGCTTGTTACTTACGACTTAGCTAGATTAATGAAGAATGCTACAAAACTAAAGTGTTCAGAATTTGCAGATGAGGTTTGCAAAGGCATGAAGATGGGGTATCTCAAATAGCAAAGATTTAATGTTTTTTGATTTCAAATTAGAGAGCAAGAATCCAGAAGAAGAATTTGAGGGCGACTTATCAGTCGCTATTAGACCTTCTGATCCAATAGTAAAAAAACCTTCTTTATATAGAATTCTTTTGTTGAATGACGACTATACGCCCATGGAATTTGTAGTATATGTACTACAAAAGTTTTTTAATTATGATCAGGAAAGAGCAACGCAAATTATGTTAGCAGTGCACACTCATGGAAAAGGAGTTTGTGGTATCTTTACAAAAGAAATAGCTGAAACAAAATCATCACAAATCAATGATTTTGCTCAGCAAAATGAACATCCTTTATTAAGTGAAATTGAACCAGTGGATGACGAAGATTGATGTTAGAAAAGAATTTAGAAAATTGTCTTAATAACGCATTTAAGAAAGCACATAGCTCTAACCATGAATTTGTTACAACAGAGCATTTATTATTTTGTCTTTTAGATAATAACGAAGCTCTTAAGTTACTGTCTGCTTGTAATGTTGATATTGAAAAATTAACTTTAGAGTTAGATAAATTTTTAAAGGACTCTATCCCAGAAAATAGAGATTCAAATAAAGATGTTCAAGCTACTCTGAGCTTTCAAAGAGTAATTCAAAGAGCAGTCTTTCACGTTCAAAGCACAAAAGGGGCAGAAGTAACCGGAGCTAACATAATTGTTGCTTTATTCAGTGAAAAAGAGTCTTACAGCGTTTATTTGTTAAAACAACAAGGCATGACAAGATTAGATGCCGTTTCCTACCTTAGTCACGGGGAGGAAGAGGAATCTGAAGATTTAGAAATAGACTATCAAAATGAAGATGGCGACGAATCTGAGCAAAATGCATTAATTAAATACGCTACTAATTTAAATCAAGAAGCAGCTGAAGGAAACATAGATCCGCTTATTGGCAGATCTAATGAATTAGAGAGAATCACTCAAATAATCTCAAGACGAAGTAAAAACAATCCGCTGTTAGTTGGAGAATCCGGTGTTGGAAAGACAGCTGTTGTAGAAGGTCTTGCAAAAAATATAGTAGAAGGAAATGTCCCTGATGTCTTAAAAAATCGTCAAATTTTTTCTTTAGATATGGGAACTCTTCTTGCTGGAACAAAATACAGAGGAGACTTTGAAAAAAGATTAAAGTCAATTCTCAAAGAACTAAAAAAAATTGAAGGATCTATTCTTTTCATAGATGAGATTCATACCGTAATTGGTGCAGGTGCAACGTCTGGAGGAGTAATGGATGCCTCAAATTTATTAAAACCTACCTTGGGAAAAGGTAGTTTCACTTTGGTTGGTTCTACAACTTATACTGAATACAGAAATATTTTTGAAAAGGATAGGGCATTATCAAGAAGATTTCAGAAAGTAGACATTGAAGAGCCATCTCAGGAAGAAACTTTAAAAATTCTTGAAGGTTTAAAATCAAAATTTGAAGAGCACCATGAACTTAAATATTCAAAAGAGGCATTAAAATCAGCTGTAGAACTTTCATCAAAGCACATAAATGACAAATTTCTTCCAGATAAAGCCATTGATGTTGTTGATGAAGCTGGTGCAAGGTTAAGACTTCTAAAAAATAATAGAAGAAAAACTGTTTCTGAACTAGACATCCAAAAGGTTATTTCATTGATGGCTAGAATACCTGAAAAAAGTGTCTCTAAAGATGACAAGGTTTCTTTAGGTAAACTCGAAGAAAACTTAAAAAGAGTTATTTTTGGTCAAGATGACGCTATTGAAAAATTAGTCAGCTCTATTGTTATGTCTAGAGCAGGCCTTGGTAACGAAGAAAAGCCAATTGGAAGTTTTCTATTTGCCGGACCAACTGGTGTCGGAAAAACAGAATTATCAAGACAATTATCATTGTCTATGGGCGTAGAACTAATCAGATTTGATATGTCTGAATATATGGAGAGACATACTGTTTCTAGATTAATTGGAGCACCTCCTGGTTATGTTGGTTATGATCAAGGTGGATTATTGACAGAAGCAGCTGTAAAAAATCCTCACTCAGTAATTTTATTAGATGAAATTGAGAAGGCTCATCCCGAAGTTTTTAATGTCTTACTTCAAGTAATGGATCACGGTACATTGACCGATAATAATGGCAGAGTAGCTAGTTTTAAAAACGTTGTCTTAATCATGACAACTAATTCAGGCGCACAAGAGATGGCTAGGAATTCTATGGGATTCCAAAAACAAGATAATTCATCGGATGGTGCTGAAGTTATAAAAAAAGCTTTCTCTCCAGAATTTAGAAATAGACTTGATGCAATAGTTCAATTTGATTCTTTACCTGAAGAAGTTATTCTTACAATAGTTGATAAATTTTTAACAGAAGTGCAAGCTCAACTTGATGAAAAGCAAGTTACTTTAGAAGTTGATGACGTTGCAAGATCTTGGCTGTCAAAAGAAGGATACGATGAAAAAATGGGTGCAAGACCTATGTACAGGATAATTCAAGATAAAATCAAGAAACCGTTAGCTGAGGAATTAATTTTCGGTGAACTTTCAAAAAATGGCGGTAGCGTTATGGTTTCAGTTGAAGATGATGAATTAAAAATCGATCTTAAATCTAGTCCAAGAAAAGAAGAGAAGAAAAAAGAAAAGGTTTAATTATTTACCCCTGTAAGTAATCCTACCTTTAGATAAATCATAAGGTGTCATTTCAACTTTAACTTTATCTCCAGTGAGAATTCTGATGTAGTTTTTTCTCATTTTTCCCGAAATATGCGCCGTTATCACATGATCATTTTCAAGCTTAACTTTGAATGTAGTGTTGGGCATGGTGTCGATAACTTCACCTTCCATTTCTATTAGATCTTCTTTTGCCATAAAATATGTTTTTATATGACTATTATGCCAGATGAAAAAGGAAGATAAAAAGTTTCATCTTTGGACGTTACTTTCTTCGCTAGGTGTGATTATTATTCTCCTAGCTATAGTTAGTTACTATATTGATCTAATTTACTGAAATGAAAAATCTTAGTGACTCAGATATTTCACGGGTTATTGAAATGGCCTGGGAGGATAGAACACCTTTTGATGCTATCGAAGCTCAGTTTTCTTTAAAAGAACAGGAAGTAATAGAGATTATGAGGCGAGAAATGAAAGAAAGTAGTTTCAAGATGTGGAGAAAAAGAGTCAACGGTAAAAACACGAAGCATTTATCAAAACGCTCTTTTTCTGTTGGAAGGCATAGAGCAAAAGTCCAAGGCAAGCTAAGGTAGTTAAAAATAAGTTTCTAAATTTTTAAATAAAATACCCTTAATTTCTTTATTTGTGCGTTTGGAAATTCCAACAAGTCTTTGCCAAAATGGAAACGAGAGAGTGTTCAAAATAAATTCTTTTTCTTCCCATTTTTGGTCTTTTATTTCGGGAAGAAATTCAAAAATATAGTTGCTGCTTCTTTTATTCCACTCAACGATATTCATCCTTACATCTTTTGAATACCATAAATTTTTTACTGTCCAATGATATACATACTGATATTTTTCATATGTATTGCATGTGAACTCAATGAGTAATTTCAACCTTGAATTTACATCAACATTCAAATCGATTTTTGGTTTAGATGATTCAAAGTCATTCAAAAGCTTATTATGCATACCGATAATTAAAGAATTCTTATCTTTAAAATGACGGAATATAGTACGAGTTCCGATTTTTGCTTCCTTGGCAATTAATTCATGAGTGATGTTTAAAATGCCTTCATTAAGAAGGGAAAATGCCGTGTCTATAATTAATTCAGAAGTATCTTCGCTTCTTTTTTTTCTACCGTCTATAGATGTAATTTCCATATAATTATCTTTTGACATGTTTTATGTCATATTATATATTTTTGAAAAGATTAACTCAAATGAACGAAACACCCATTAAATTAATAGGTAATCCAGCATCACCTTATACAAGGAAGATGATTGCATATTTGAGATATAAAAGAATTCCACATCATGTTATTTGGGGAGATGTATCTGATGTCCTAAAACCAATGAATATTGATCCACCGAAACCAATTTTATTACCAATTTTTCTTCTTCCCAGAGATGGAAAATTAACTGCGGTAACTGATTCAACGCCATTAATTGAAGAATTTGAAAATTCTTATCCAAATAGATCTGTTTATCCTGAAGATCAATCTTTAAGATTTATTAATTATGTTCTTGAAGACTTTGGTGATGAATGGTGTACAAAATATATGTTTCATTATCGTTGGCATTTTACTGAAGATGCTGATAATGCCGGAACTCTTTTACCATTAGGAATTATGAATAATATTTCTGATGATGAGCTAGCTTTTTTTAAAGACCACTTTGCAAAAAGACAAATAGATAGATTATGGGTTGTTGGATCTAACGACGAAACTGCCCCCTTTATTGATCATAGTTATAAATCGTTTCTTGAGATTTTAGAAAATCATTTAAAAATCCAACCGTATTTACTTGGATCATCTCCATCCTCGTGTGATTTTGCTGTATACGGTCAGCTTACTCAACTAATAGGATTTGATCCTACGCCTCGTAAAATTACTCATGAATTAGCTCCAAGGGTAATTGGATGGGTTAGATCTCTTGAAGATAGAAGCGGACTTGAAGTTCAAGAAAATAATCTAACGCTCTCGGATCTTCCTCAAACAATTCATGATTTATTTAAAGAAATGAGCACTTCCTATGTACCAACCATGATTGCAAATAAAAAAGCAATTGATGAAGGCAATGATGAATGGGAAATTGACTTAGATAAAGGTAAATGGAAACAAAAATCTTTTCCATATCAAGCAAAATGTTTAGCATGGATTAAAGAAGAATATGAGAAACTAGATACTGAAAAAAAAGATGAAGTTTTCTCTTTTTTACAATTAAATCATTGTGAATCATTGGTGACATCAAATGAATAGAATTACTGAAATGTTGGGTTGTAAATACCCAATAATACAAGCTCCTATGGGGTGGATAGCAAGAAGCAACCTTGCATCAGCTGTATCCAATGCTGGTGCATTTGGCATTATTGAAACCTCTTCTGGAGAAGTAGATCAATGCAAGGAAGAAATTAAAAAAATGGCTACATTAACCAACAGCCCCTTTGGAGTTAATTTGCCAATATTATTTTTATCTGACGAGAGCATGCTTGATGTTGTTATAGGTGAAAATGTTAAATTTGTTACAACCTCTGCAGGAGATCCAGCTAAATATATACATAAATTAAAGGAGGCAGATATCAAGGTATTTCATGCTGTGCCGAGCCTTGCTGGTGCCATGAAAGCAGTTAATGCAGGAGTTGATGGTTTGGTTGTAGAGGGGACAGAAGGGGGCGGTTTTAAAAATCCCGAGGAAGTTGGACTTCATGTATTAATTCAATCAATCAAGAAACACACTGATCTTCCTATTGTTGCAGCTGGAGGCATCGTGGATGGCAGAGGAATGGCAGCTGCTTTTGCTGCTGGTGCAGAAGGCATTCAAATGGGTACAAGATTTGTATCTTCCTTAGAAAGTCCAGTTCATGATAATTTTAAAAATGCGATCGTAAATGGTAATGAGCAAGGTACATATATTCTCAACAAAAAAGCTAAACCTTGCATAAGAGCATTGAAAACTGATTTTACAGATAAAATTTACGACGATGGCCTGATGGACATGAGTGCGATGTCTGGAATTAAGAATCTATACTTTGATGGCGATATGAATGCTGCACCTGCATTGGCAGGTCAATCAATAGGATTAATAGAAGAAATAAAACCGGTAGAAACAATTATTAATGAGACGATTACAGAGTTTAATGAAATTTGTGATTCTATGGCTTCTATAAAGTTCTAAAGGATGAAAATTTTAAGGACTCCAAATAGTAGATTTAAAAACATAAAAGACTTTCCGTATGAACCTAATTACACCGTCATAAAGACTCATGACGATTCTGATTTGAGAATACATCATATAGATGAGGGTCCAAAGGATGGTCCAATTCTTTTAGTGATGCACGGTCAGCCTGTGTGGAGTTATTTGTACTCAAGGATGATTCCTTATCTTGCTAATGCTGGAATTAGAATTATTGCTCCTGATTTACCTGGCTATGGTAAATCCGATAAACCTGCATCAAGAGAAGACTATTCTTATCAACGACAAGTGGATTGGATGACCGATTGGATAAAAACTAATGATCTAAATAATCTCACTTTTTTTGGCCAGGATTGGGGAGGTCTTATCGGATTAAGGGTTGTTGCTAACCAACCAGATAGATTTCTTAAAGTAGCCATGGGGAATACAGGTTTACCGTATAACCCTGATGTCCCTCAAGACGTCATAGATAAAATCAAAGCTTTTAGAAATAGTGATATAAAACTTAATCCAATATCAATGCAAAGAGAAATAAGAAAAATGGATGGCAAAAATATTTCGGGTAGCGATTCATCACATCATCCAGCTTTAAGTTTTATGTATTGGCAGAAACTATGCTGGGATACCGAAGATCTTCCTATTGGATTTATGATGTCGAGCATGATGGAAAGAAACTCACGCATCAAATTTTTAATTTATTTTATATTTCTTAGACTTGGCTTAAGGAAACTATTTCCTTTTAAATCAAATCTTGATAAAGCCTACGAAGCACCATTCCCTGATCCGTCCTTTAAAATGGGTCCTAGAGCTATGCCCAGTCATGTACCGATGATTCCTGATCAATCATTAGAAGCGCAAAAGAAAGCAAGAGAATTTTATAAAAGTTGGCAGAAACCTTTTTTAAGTGTCTTTGCGGGCGATGATCCAGTTACAAATGGAGCCGAAAAAGACGTGTTGAAAATGTGTCCTAATGCAAAAAGTGCACCGAATATTGGAGGAGGGCATTTTTTTCAGTGGACTAAGGCAAAAAAACTATCAAATATACTTATTGATTTCATAAAAGAGTAATAACTCATGTTTGCTATGTTGTTTCCCAAGATTGCTGATAATAATTATCTTGGTTCTAGATTGGTGGTTTACATTTTTATTCCTTTTCTTTTATTAATGACCTGGAGATCAATTATTCATCTCTTCTACGCAGAATTTGGTTTGCACGGTATAGCAAATATGATAGTGATTGATGGCTCTCCTGATCCAATGCCAGTTATCTATGCATTTTTTTCGCTATGGGGATTAATTCAATTATTATTTTGTGCTTTTGCTTGGGTAATTCTTTTTAGATACAAGTCTCTCTTACCTTTAACTATTTTAGTTTTTTTAATTGAGTGGTCAGCTAGAGTTATAAATGCTTCAAATTCTCCTCTCAATTTAGCTGAATATAAAACCGGCACAACTCCAGGAATTGAATCTGCTCCTTATGTCACTGTTTTCTTATTAATTTTATTTATTACTTCACTTTTAAATAGGAAATCCTGATATGAAAAAAATTACTATCTATCTAATTTTGGTTATTTTTATAATCGCTGGAATATTATTTTTGCTGAGTAGAGTGCCAGCCATACAAGATGCTTTGTTTCAACGACTTGCTCAAAGTTTAATAAGCACCGCACCAAATATTTTTCCAGAAGAAGATTCCTTAAGTGCTTTGGTATGCGGTTCAAAATCTCCTCTACCTCATCCAACTAGAGCAGAGACTTGCGTAATGATAAAAGCTGGAAAGGAAACCTTCATTTTTGATGTCGGTAATAAAAGTATAGATAATTTAAGAAATTGGCGTGTTCCCTTGAACCAATTAAATGGTATTTTCATTTCTCATCTTCACTCTGATCATATCGCTGAACTTCCTGAAATACATATGTGGAATTGGGTAGGAACAGGTCGACAGTCTAAATTAAAAGTGTATGGTCCAGAAGGGATAAATCAGGTTCTTAATGGATTTACTGAAGCCTATTCATTAGATTGGAAATATCGTAATGACCATCATGGAGATCAATTTGCTCCTTTAAAAGCAGCAGGTTTTGATGGATACGAAATAACTGACTTTAGCAAACCTGTATACGAATCTAATGGAATTGTAATTACAGCTTTCTTGGTTGACCACAAACCGATTGATCCTTCATTAGCCTTTAAGATTGAATATAAAGGAAGATCTATCGTTTTGAGTGGAGATACTGTTTACTCAGAAGCAATCTTAAATAATTCAAAGAATGTTGATGTCTTATTCCACGAGGCTTTTCATAAAGGAACTTTAGACATGATGTATAACGCCCTTCCAGAGAACTCCTCTTCCAGGATTGGTATTGTAGATATACAAAATTACCATACCAACACTATTGAAGTTGCAAATCTAGCGAAAGAAGCAAACGTTGGCCATCTTGTTTATTACCATTTAATTCCCGCACCAAGAACTGATTTAGTTGCAGATATTTTTACTAGAGGAATAGATGATATTCTTTCAAATTGGACTTTATCTGACGACGGAACAATGGTTATATTACCTATAGATTCTAAAGAAATTATTATTACGTCAATTAACTAGGAGAGTTATGAAAACAAAAATTACTGAACTTTTTGATATAGAGCATCCCATTATTCAAGGTGGAATGCACTATGTTGGATTTGCTGAATTGGCAGCTGCTGTATCGAATGCTGGTGGCTTAGGAATAATCACTGGTCTTACTCAAGGCACTCCAGAAAAGTTAGCAAATGAAATAGCAAAATGTAAGGATATGACAGATAAACCTTTTGGTGTGAATTTAACTTTTTTACCTTCGTTAACACCACCAGACTACCCAGGCCTTATTAAAGTTATCATTGAAGGAGGAGTTAAAATAGTAGAAACAGCTGGAAGGAGTCCTGCTGAATATATGCCTGCCTTAAAAGATGCTGGAATTAAAGTTATTCATAAGTGCACATCTGTAAGACATTCTTTGAAAGCTCAAAGCGTTGGGTGTGATGCTATATCTGTTGATGGATTTGAATGCGGAGGCCATCCTGGTGAGGATGATATTCCTAATTTTATTTTGTTGCCTAGAGCAGCAGACGAATTAGAAATTCCTTTTGTAGCCTCTGGAGGAATGGCTGATGCCCGAAGTTTAGTTGCAGCTATGGCTCTAGGAGCGGAAGGAATGAATATGGGAACAAGATTCATAGCAACTGAAGAAGCTCCAGTTCATGAAAACGTTAAAAAAGCTATCGTAAATGCTTCTGAATTAGATACAAGATTAATTATGCGTTCTCTTACTAATACTGAGAGGGTATTGGCAAATCCAGCAGTTGATAGACTAATGGAAAAAGAAAAAGCTCTTGGAGAAAAGCTAACATTCTCAGATATTGTTGATGAAGTTGCAGGAGTCTATCCAACGATCATGATGGACGGTGATATGGATGCTGGAGCTTGGTCATGCGGCATGGTTGCGGGTTTGGTTTATGACATCCCTAGCGTAAAAGAACTTATTGACAGGATAGTAAATGAAGCTGAAGAAATTATTCATTCAAAACTTAAGCAAGCTGTCTGATGAAATTTGAAAATAAAGTAATGCCAAACGATGATCAAATGGCAGAATTTCTTGAAACAGGCAATGATGAGCCAATCTATATGGTGAATCTTCTCAAGTTTAAAGATAAAGCTGAATATCCAGATAAAAGAGAAACAGATTTATCGGGAAAAGAGGCTTATGCTATTTATTCTGAAGAGGTGCAACATCATCTAGCTAAAGTAGGTGCAACAGCTATATTTGGAGCCGATGTTAAAAGATTGATGTTGGGTGAAGTTGAAGAACTTTGGGATTCTGTTGCGATAGCTACTTATCCAAACAGGAAGGCAATGTTAGATATGATTTCTGATCCAGATTATATAAAAAGTGCACAACACAGAGTTGCTGGATTAAAAGGGCAGTTAAATATTGAAACAGTAATGCCTTACAAGGTTGAATAATAAAGAAATCAATTGGTTTTCTAAATGAATCTTAAATTCATGATTCTTCTACTTTCATTGTTCTTAATGTCTTGTGGAGGAGGTAGTGATGGAGGTATTGAACCACCATCTGATGGAGGAAATCCAATCAGTAATTCAGGTTCATCAAATTCGTCAACCTGTACCGCTAATAATATAACTGCTCCAAATATTTCTTTTTCAAGATCTCTTGATCCATTAACTCAACCTATATCAAGTAATCAATATCCTCCTTATGACAAAATTATTGATTATGAAGGAATAATCTTTGCTGGAATGGATGATGTAAGTAATGATTTTGTATATAAAGTTGCTCAAACATACAGAGAGCTTCTTGGTGGAGACGATGGCATGAAATCATCTTGGACCGCAGATCTTATTAACAAAATGGATGATAAAAGTGTTCTCCAAAGGATCATCTATGGCGAATATGATGATTATTCTGGGGATCGTGCTTTTGATGAAAGAAATTATCCAGGCTTTGACAATACCCATGACAATAATCCTAATGTTGATGTAATAGGGGAGAGTAAACCTATTGATAAATCAGGCCAAGTTAATGAAGTAATAGAACATATTCTTCATACGATTACTGTCCTTGGATTTAATTACATATTTCCAGAGAAGTATTCTTATACAAATGCCTGTTCAGATGTTTATTTAGCAATGCAAGAGGCTATTTCTGAAGGTTATTATGATGTTTCTTCGTATGATGACATTAAAAATGATTCAGAGATTTATGGAAGAATAATTGTTCAAGAATTTGCTTACTGGATGATTATTACTGGATGGGATATTAAAAAAGATCTTCTTCCAAATTCTGCACCTGAATGGACAGTTAATAGTGCAACAGAAATGCAATCCCTTTTACCCTTGTCTCATGCATTGTATGAAGAAACGGTGAAAGAAATATTGAAAAATCCTACTTCAGAATTTTTGCTTAGTTTATTTCCAAGAACTTAAATTTGGAAATAATTAATTTAAAAATTAATCAAGACGAAGAAATCTTTTCATCATTCTACGAAATCAATCAACAACAAGTTCCCAAAGTTGGATCGGTATCTTTAGAGGAATTCTTAAATCTAATTAAAATATCAAATATTTCTTATGGATTTATGAAGAAGGGTATATGTTTGGGTTTTGTAATCTGTCTTAGAGAAAACACTAATTACCAATCTATCAATTATAAATTTTTTCAAAAAAGACATAATAAATTCTTCTACATTGACCGTATTGCAATAGCCAATGAATATCAGTCTTCAGGTATCGGAAGCGATCTTTATAGCAAATTATTATCAATTAAAGATAAATTTAATATACCGATATGTGCCGAGGTAAATATTGATCCACCTAATGAGTTATCTATTAACTTTCATAGAAAGCATGGTTTTTCTAAAATAACTGAAAATACTATAAAAGAAGGGTATTCGGTAGTTTATATGGAGATTGATTAATATTTATTACTTTACATAATATATATTATACGAATATATAAAAAATTAATTAATTTCTATATTTAAAGAATTCACTACTTTTCCCTTATTAGAAGTAAGTTCCATAACTACTTTGTCTTCAAAAATACGAACAACGCCAAAATTAGCTTTTCTGTAGGTTGAACCTATCCTTAATGGGCCTTTCTCTTCTGTATTGAATGGTATTGGTAGATTTAATGAACTTGATGTGAATTCGTAAATTTCATTATTATCATTAGTCTTAAAGCGATAAAAACCACCTCTATGTCTATCTCCAGAAAGAATAAAAAGGTTAGATACATTAGATTCGTCTATGAGATTAAAGAGTCTTTCTCTTTCTAAGGGTAATTTATCCCATGATTCCCATCCATGCCCTAAACTCAAAATCTGCAAACTAGATAAGATAATTTTTATATCGCTATCTTCGTTTAACTTGTCCTTTAGCCATTGCCATTGTTTTTTCCCCAATAATGTCTTTTCAGCATCGAAATCTTTAACATACCTCTCTTTCCCTTCTTTATTAAATTCATCTGTTAATTTCCATTCAGATTTAAAGGATCTATTATCTAAAAATATTAAATGAACCTTAAGACCATTTTTTTTGATCATTTTATCGAAATAGAGACCATCTCTAAGTCTGCGTGGATCATTAGATGGAATTTTCCAGGTCTCTAAAAAAAGTTCTTTTGCTCTGTCCTTGTAACGATAATTAGAACCACCATCATTTATTCCAAAATCATGATCATCCCAAATAAACTCTGCACTTACATTTCTTAAAAAATTTTCTAGATTGTTGTATTGTTGCTTATAGGTTCTAATAAGTTTATCTAATTCTCCATCTTCTTGATCTCCGTAGACGTTATCTCCAATAAACATAAATAGATCCAATTCTTTCTTTTCTATAGTCTTAAGAATGGCCATGCTTCTATCTTGATGCAGACAGGAGCCAAAACCTAAGGTAAGTATCTCTTGGTTTGAATATGAATTAACTGAAAGAACAAATAGGAAAAGAAAATGAATGATTTTCATTAAATGATCATAGACGATAAGGAAAAATAGTAAATTGAAAACTACTTTAATTTATTAAAAAAAATAACTTATACTTAATTTATTAAGAAGGAGAAAATTATGGAAATGATAATAGGATATACCTTGCTGTTGGCCTTGTTTCAAATTTGGCTTATTCCAATGATGTTGAATTCAAAAAACTTAAATTGGCAACTTTCTAATAGAGACAATGAACCTGAACACCCGCCCTCTTTAATGCTCTCAAGAGCTACAAAGGCAAAAGATAATTTAAAAGAGACACTTCCAATTTTTCTTGCCTTGGCAGTTTGGTCTATTGCTGCGGGAGTAGATATAAGCGGTTTAGCAATGTGGTGGTTGATATTAAGAATTGCCCATGGTGCCTTATATATGGCTGGCATAGGTGTTTTAAGAACGCTAGTTTGGCTTCCTTCAACAATTATTCTCATTATGATGGCACTAGCATTAATCTAAAAATGTATCTAAAGAAACACATCAAAATTAAAGGCAAAGAAATGGCCTATGTTGACGAGGGTCAAGGTGATCCAATAGTTTTTTTACATGGAAATCCAACGTCTTCTTATTTATGGAGAAATATAGCACCTCATGTGGAAGGATTAGGACGAATAGTAATACCTGACCTTATTGGCATGGGAGACTCAGAAAAACTTAATAATATAGATGATCCAGGTTACAAATATCATGGGCAGTATAATTATTTGACTTCTTTATTAGATGAATTAAATCTTGGAAATAATATTAATTTAGTAATTCACGATTGGGGATCAGCTATGGGTTTCCAATTTGCGAGGGAAAATTCAGAAAGAATAAAATCCATAACTTTTATGGAAGCAATTGTAATGCCTATGGTCTGGGATCAATGGCCTGAAATGGCTAGAAAGATCTTTGGTCTCTATAGATCTGAAGCTGGAGAAGAATTAATTCTTGAAAAGAATTATTTTGTAGAAAAGATTTTATTTTTAGATGCTCCTAAACTTACTGAAGATGATAAAAATGAATACAGAAGACCTTTTGTTAATAGTGGAGAAGATAGACGCCCTACTCTGACTTGGCCAAGACAAATTCCTCTAGAGGGAGAGCCTCCTGAGGTTGTGGATGAAGTACAAAAAAATGCAGATTTCCATAAAGATTCTGATATTCCTAAACTTTTTATTAATGCTGATCCAGGATCAATACTTATTGGTGATCAAAGAGAATTTGTAAGAAGTTGGAAAAATCTTACAGAAGTAACCGTAAAGGGAAATCACTTTATTCAGGAAACTTCTCCTGACCAAATAGGAAAGAATTTAGCTAACTTTTTAGAGTCAATTGGTTAAAAATTTAAGGTTTACACTTTTCTGTTTCCTTTTATTTTCTAATTTTATTTTTCCATTTGAAAAGCCAAATATTGTCATTATTGTTTCTGATGATTTGGGTTGGGGCGACGTTTCATACCATGAAAGCATTATTCCAACTCCGAACATAGATAGGTTCGTGAATGAAGGTTTGGAGTTAAATCGATTTTATTCAAATCCAATATGTAGTCCTACAAGAGCTTCTTTAATGACGGGGCTAGAAGCATATACTGTAGGTATTCTAAGACCAATTAGTAATCCTTCTACAAATCCCATGGGGCTTCCACTTGAATACAAAATACTTCCTGAGTATTTCAAAGAAGCGGGATATCAAACAGCTTTAGTTGGAAAATGGCACTTAGGCATGAATTCTAAAGAATATTTACCAGGTCAAAGAGGTTTTGATACAACCTATGGATTTATGAATGGAGGGATCGATTATTTTAACCATACAATGTCAGGAAGACTTGATTGGCATAAGAATGGTGTGCCTTTAAGAGAAGAAGGTTATTCAACAGACCTAATTGCGAACGAAGCAATAAAAGTCATACAAAATAAACAAAATAATAAACCTTTGCTCTTATATGTAGCTTTCAATGCTCCTCACACCCCTATTCAAGCTCCTTATGAGAACATAGAAAAGTTTGGATATATTGATGATCCAAAAGAAAGAATTTATGCAGCAAATATTAGTATTCTAGATAAACAAATTGGGAGAATCATCGATAGCATAAAAGATGAAAAGCTTTCGTCAAATACCCTGATACTTTTTTTTAGTGACAATGGTCCTGTCTTTGACATTGATCCAATTGGAGCGGTAGTTGTTCCAGAATTATTGAATGCTAAAGGAAGCAGCGGAGGATTAAAAGGTAGTAAAGGGTCAGCATATGAGGGAGGCATAAGGGTTCCAGCATTTATGATGTGGGAAGGTAAATTTAAAAATGAATCTTCTAATCAGTTTTTTTTCATACAGGATGTCTTACCAACTTTATTGAGTGCAGCTCAAATCGATTATGAAAACAGTTTTTTTGAAGGTACCAGTAGATGGGATTCTTTGCTTAAACGAACAGTTGATAAACCACAAAATTCAGTTTTAGCTTCCAGTGTAGCTTTTGAAGAAATTGCCTTGTTCAATGATGATTGGAAGCTTTACTTTAAAAAAGGTCCTGCTGGAAGTAACTCAGTTAATTACTATGAATTATTTAATATCATAGAGGATCCACTTGAAGAGTATGATTTATCAGAAGATTATCCTGATATTTTTAATTTAATGAAGGAAACTCTCAACAAAATTCCCAAACGAAATCTACAAGGATATCCTGATGCAAGTTATCTTTATCTTCACGGGGATAGAATGTTATCTGAAGAGAATGGAACTCCTTGGTTAAATTATGATTTTGAATTGGTAGAAAAGCCCTCCCCTATTATCGGAACTCTTATATTTGTGTGGATTTTATTATTAGCAAATAAAACCTATGCAACCTTGTTTATCTTGTTAGCGATTCTCCTTATCTATTCAATGAAGCAAAAAATAAAACGTGGCTAGAGAAGGAAAACAAAGTTTTAAAGTTATTGATACAGATAAAAAATGGATTCTCTATCATAATTGCTTCTCGCTTTGTTCTCGTAAAGTTCGATTATGTCTTGAAGAGTTAGAAATAGAATATGATCAGGAACATATTGATTTAATAGAAACAGGTAAGTATCAAGTTGCCTCTAAAGATTTTTTAAAAATTAATCCCGGTGCGACTGTCCCAGTTTTACTACATGAGGGTTACCCAATTTATGAATCGCATGAACAAATTTACTATTTAACTAAAGAATCCACTTCAAGTTCTATAATTCCTGCTAATGAAAAAGATAAAAATTCAATGGACTATTGGGTAAAAAAGTCTTCTATGGTTGGAGATCCAATGGAAAATCAAGATACATATGCAGGAAATTGTATAGGCGCTCTGACGTTTCCACTTTTTGCTTCAATGATTAAGCATATAAATATCAAAAAGATTTTTTTTGGTTTGATAAATCATCCCTTAAAAATAAGGGTTTTCCTTTTTATTATTCTTAAAATATTTGGATATAAAGCTTTTTCGAATAATTCTCCTATCAGAAGATTAATTAAAAGATCATTAAAGAATATTAACAATCACCTACATGAACTAAATAATCATTTAAAGACCAAAGAACAAGATTGGATTATCAATAATTCATTTACCTTAGCAGACATTAGTTGGGCGGTTATTCTTCATAGAATTGAAGAAGTCGGCTGGGACGAAATATTATTTAGAGATAAACCTTTTCTTGAGGATTATTACAAAAAGGTGAAAGCTAAAAAAAGTTTTAGAAGTTCAATCATCAACTATGATCATGAAATATTGGATAAAGGTAAAAAAATTTTAAAGTCAAAGATAAAAGAAGATCAAAATCTAAAATCACTTTTCAGTGAATCTTTGTAAATATTTCATTTAAAAAATACCCGAATAAATCGGGTATTTTTTATTAATATTATCCTTATCTTTCGTTAGGATATGCTTTTACAAATTGAGCCATTCTTGTTTGAACATTCGTTCGAATATCTTCCACTTTATTTAAATAAGTTTGATAGTCTCTCGAACTAAATGCAGTTTTCATGGAATTTGTAAGTTCACTCAAGGAATTAGAACCTAAATAGATCATATGAGTGTAGTATTTGTTTCCAAAGAGGATTCGGTTAATTCCAAAAGAACCTACACTTTCTTGTGACTCCATGAAATCTACCCAAGCTTTCAAATATTTAGCCTCTTCTCCAGATTCAACCTTTATGTCGACGTTAGCAAAAACTGTATCCGTTCTCCAATCTCCTGATTCAAGAGCTAATTCTGTTACAAAGTTATAATACATGTGAGAATTAGAACTAGTATCCATGCTTTTGATCATCTGAGCCGATTCTTGGCATGCTCCAAAAATAGACCTCCCTAGTTGCATTTGATCAAAATCATCGTAAACCACGAGTATAAGATGAGAATGACTTCCGCCACCAAGCGCATAAAGACCAATATTTACACCTGATTTTTCTCTCCACTCTTGTGCACAAGAAGATACATCAAATTTATCAACTGTTGCTACAAAAGACATTGGATCGGTTACATCAAAGTAATGAAATTCAGCAACAACATTTCCAGGTTTAATCCCATGATCATCTGAAAATATGTTTACTGAAAAAATAGTAATCAATATTGAAAATAAAATTTTTCTCATTTTTTTTCTCCTTTTATTAATTGATTATGACGAAAAAAAAACTTATTTCTAATACTTTTTAAAAATAAGTAGTGTGAATCTTAGAATCAATTTTAGATACATTTTTTTGAAGGTTATCTAGGAATAAATGTAGTCTTCTATCATCAAAATTATATAATTTAGATCTCTCAGAAATATTGATTATCCTATTTATCATTTGTAGTAACTTTGTATTTTTAGGAAGATTTTCCAAACATGCTTCAATAGTGATTAGACTTCGAAATACTGATCTAGGAAAACTGTCATTCTTAAGTAAAAAAGTTATCACTTCTCCCCTATTCGCTTCTCCTTTAGATTCCTTCCTGAATGCATCTTGTGCTGAGAGTGTTGAAAGCATGCTAATCCATTCCATCGTAGAAAAATCATGAGTTTGTTTAGAACCTTTTGAAATACATAAGCAATCAATAATTCTGGATATCATATCTGTTCTCTCAACAAATCTACCTAATCTAATGAATTCAAACTCATATCCTCTGGAGAGATTATCATTTATAGCGCCAAAAAAATTTTGAGTCATTGAAACTATATTTGTTATATGTTGCAGTTTCTTTCGTTGGTGAACTTTAGAGATTTTTTGACCAAGAATATGATCGTAAAGATGATTCAGACTTATATTAGCAGTTTTAGGTAAATCATCTTTTATGGTTTCTATATTATATTTAGACATCTCCAAGCAATTATTAAGAGAACTTAGATTTTTTTTATCTTCAAACAAAAAATTTAAAACATTGTTTTCGTTATATTTTTTATATTTGTTTTCAAATAAATCATTAATATCTAAAGTATCAATTAAAGGTTTCCAGTTTAAAGAATGATCGTCAGGAAAATCTAAAATTAGCTCAAGATTTACATCAATCATTCTTGCAATATTTTCAGCTCTTTCTACGTATCGGGCGAGCCAATATAAATGTTTTGCACTCCTACTTAACATTATGCATCTACTATCCAAGTATCTTTGCTTCCTCCGCCTTGAGAGGAATTTACGACAGTTGAACCTCTTTTAAGTGCAACTCTGGTAAGGCCACCAACTGTCACATAGGTTTGCTTCCCAGACAGAATAAACGGTCTTAAATCCAAATGTCTTGGAAATAAAGAATCTCTTCTAAATGTTGGCGATGTTGATAAGTCTATAAGTGGTTGAGCAACATAGTTTTTAGGGTCCTTCATTAGTAATTTTTTTAATTTTAGTATTTCTTTTTCATTTAAATTTTTACCTATTGAAATTCCATATCCACCTGACTCAGCAACAGGTTTAGTAACCATTTGTTTAATGTTTTCAAATACGTAATCTCTTTCCTCTTTATTTGAAAGCATGAAAGTTTTAATATTTGGCAGAATAGGTTCTTCTTTCAAATAGAAATTGATCATTTCTGGAACAAAAGAATAAACGGCCTTATCGTCAGCAATTCCGCAACCTGGTGCATTCACAATAGAAACATTTTTGCTTTTCCAAGCTCTAATCAATCCTTTCACTCCTATAACGCTAAATGGATTACCTACCTCTGGATCAAGATAGTCGTCATCAATCCTCCTATAAATTACGTCAACCTTTTTAAGCCCCTCGATTGTTTTTTTATAAACTATATTTTTCTTAACGATTAAATCCGAACCTTGAACTAGGTCTATTCCCATTTGTTGCGCTAAATATGAATGTTCATAATATGCTGAGTTATAAATACCTGGTGTGAGGAGAACAATTTCAGGATTTTTTAATTTCGAAAAAGATGCATCAAGTAAACATTCATAAAGTTTTGTAGGATATTCATCTATCTTTGAGACACCATAGTGTGAAAATAAATCAGGAAAAACTCTCTTCATGACGTATCTGTTTTCTAGCATATAAGAAACTCCTGATGGTACCCTCAAGTTATCTTCAAGAACATGAAAGTCTCCGTTTATATCTTTTATGAGATCACTGCCAGAAATATGAGCCCAAGATTTATTAGGTAATTTAGTTCCTTTGCAAAATTTTAAAAAATACTTAGATTTAGTTATCAAAGATTTATTGATGATTCCGGAATTAAGAAAACTTTGTTCGTTATAACAATCCTCAATAAAATAATTGAGTGCTTTAGTTCTTTGTTTTAGTCCCTTTTCGACAACGTTCCACTCACTTTTTTTTATAATTCTAGGAATAAAATCTAAAGGCCATGTTCGTTCTTCAGAACCTTCATCTGAATAAACTCGAAAATTGATACCCATTGATTTAATAGCAGATTTTGTTGCGCTATCAAGTTCTTGTAGGTCATTAAATGAAAGAGATTCAAAAAAATTTCCAATTTTTCTTAAGTGACCTCTAACAGTGCGCTTTGGTGTAATATACTCATCGTACGATTTAGATAGCTCATATTTAGACCATGAAAGTTTCATTTTGTTATTTACTTATCTCCTATTTTTTGAATATAACATCCATTTAGATTGAAAAATGACCTATTGTTTAGCAATAAAAATAAATGATGGATTAGTATTTGCTTCTGATTCAAGAACTAATGCTGGGCTTGATAACATAAGCACATACTCAAAAATGTTTACATTTAATGTGGGCGACAGAGCTTTTGTTATCTTAACATCAGGAAATCTATCTACCTCGCAAGCTGTTTATCACAGAATTGAAAAAGATTTAGAATCCAAAAATGCAGCAAAAAGCTTAAATACCTGCGCAGATATAGAGGAAGTTGCTACTTATATCGGTGAACTAAACGTTGAGTATCAATCTAAAGCCCAAGAAAATTTGAATCAAGGATCTGCTTTGCTTGGTTCTTATTTTATAGTTGGTGGCCAAATAAAAGGACAAGATCCAAATTTATTGCTTGTTTATCCTGAAGGAAATTTTATTTATATGTCAGATGATCAGCCTTATTTACAAATCGGTGAAATTAAATACGGTAAACCCATCCTCGATAGGATGATCTATCAAAATATTTCATTGGGTGATGCAGCACGTGTCGCACTACTTTCTTTAGACTCAACGATGAGATCAGATCTGACAGTAGGACCTCCTATTGATTTAGTTGTTTTTAAGAAAGATGAAATTAATTTGGATTTTCAAGAACAACTTAAACTTGATTCCCCTTTCTTTAAGGAATTATCAGATATTTGGGCTGAGCAAATTGATAAAGGAGTTAGAAAATTACCTAAATTTCATTGGGAAAAGTCTGATTAAAAAAAATACCCGTCAAAAACGGGTATTTTTATAAGCTGATCTTATTGAACGAATTCTTCTATAGTTAATGCAGAATCATAAACAGCAGCATTTACCACTAATTCAGAGCCCTTCCACTGTACAACTTTACCCATATCAACAAGCCATTTATTAAATACCGGATCTGTTGCTAACTTATCTTGCCAATCTTCCATTTCTTCAATAGATTCGAATCCAACAGTAAATGCGTGAGAAGTATCGCCATTTCCATAGGTATTTTGTGATAGACCAAGCTGCCCTGGGAACCCATCCATGGAAGCCATCATTTTATTGGTAAGATTGACAACCTTTCCTGCATCAGTGGCATAAAAATTGTGAATCTCCCAAACTCTGTCTTCATTAGAGGCATTTCCCCAAGAAGTGACAAAGGTATGCATTAAATCTGAAGTTGCTTCAGAATTTTGACTTAGAGCACTAAAAAATTCTTGCGAAGCTCTATTTGAAGGATCTAATGATTTAGTTTGAAAAACAGATGCATCAGTCATACTTGGAAATAGCCAAACTAAGGAATGTGTTGCTGGATTATCTCCATTAGATACATATACATTCAAGTGTACAGATCCATTAAAGTTTTTTTTAACAAAATCACTTTTCATGTATCTGTCAGTTGCAGCAGCAATACTTGCTGCTTTTATTGGATCATCGACTTCTATTTGAAACTCTGCCCAAATTGGAGCAGCATGAGAATAAGAAGTGATAATCAAAGAAACTAAAATTAATAGTTTTTTCATAATTAATATCTCCTATATTAAAAAATTAATTATGTATCATTTATTCTTTTTTGAGGAAAATAAATTATTAATTTATTGTTTATAAAACTTATTCTATGTCTCTAAAATTTGGTTTCCTTTTTTCAATAAAAGCAGTTACACCTTCTTTAAATACATCTCCATCACAAAGGATTCGTTGAGTATCTCTTTCGTAATCAAGTTGTTCATTAAGAGTGTTTTTAAGAGCATTATCATGAGCCCTTACAATAGCTTTTAACCCTGTAATAGATCCATTAGCTAATTGAATTGCATACTCTATAGCCTTTTCTTTTAACTCATCATCTGGAAAAACTTCCCAAACCAATCCCCAATTTAAAGCTTTATTTGAGTCTATGTCTTCACCTAAAAGTGCCATTCCGTTTGCTCTTGCTCTACCAAGTAAATTTGGAATTAGCCAAGATGCACCGACATCAGAAATAATTCCTAGTTGTGGACCAAAGACGAGTTTAAATTTTGCAGACTCAGATGCAATTATCAAATCACCACAAAGAGCTAACCCAACTCCTCCTCCAGCAGATATTCCGTTAATTGCAATGACGACAGGCTTTGGACATTCAACAATTTTTCTTACTAAAGGATTAAAACCTATCTCCATTGCATTAGCTGTAGACTCTCCCGGAGACCATTTAGGGTCACTTGGCCAACCACCGCCTGCTAAGTCAGCTCCACTGCAAAATCCTCTGCCTTCACCAGTAATAATTACCGACCTGATAGAATTATCGTCATAGATCTCATCAAATGCCTCCAATAAAGCATCTATAAGTTCTTTATTTAAGCTATTCAATACTTCCGGTCTGTTGAGAGTTAATATTGAAACACCCTCTTTCAAATTTTCTTTTTTTAATAGATCAGACATCACCACTCCCTTTTAAAAATTAATAATTAATATTTTAATTATTTTGCACAATATTTACATTAATTCTATTTTATGAATATTACTAATGTTATATATTAGTAAAGTTAATATAGGAGATATTATGAAAAAAATATTAATTTTAATTAGTTTTCTGAGCATACCTTTAATTGCTGGAGACGGACCATTTTTTGGTTTTTTTGGAATTAAAACTCAAAATCCAGTTGGAGTAATTCAAGCTTCAGATCAATTAACCAAGGATTGTCCAAGTGATACTGTTGTTAGAATAATGGCTGAAAATTTGAACGGGGATGACGACACAACACATACTTACGTTGTTTTTTATGAGAATAATGCAGCTTATGTAAAATGGTCTAATCAAGTTCAAACTTGCCCTGGCTGGGGAAAATATTTTCAATCAATGAGTTCTATTTCAGAACAAACAAATCAAGCTTTAGGATTTCCAGTAGTCGGTGGCGGAGATGTAATGAAAGATCAAGTTTTCACTGTTTTCTTACTTAATGTTACTGATCCTTCAGCATACGTAAAAGCCTATACAGAATTAATGGAAGAGCAAACTGCAAATGGTCAGTGTCCAAGTTCTTGGGGAGTTGCATCTTTTGGACCAGGAACTAATCCTGAAAAATATGGAACGCACATGGCATATTGTGGATATCCAGATCTTGCAACAGCAATGGAGTCTGTCAATAATCCTGCACCTAATAAAGCGTATGCAAAGTTTTTAACTAGAGCTGATAATTTTAGATCTTTAGTAAGATTGAATATGACATCAGTAGTAAAAACATACGATTGATATAAATCTTTAAAAAAAGGAGAGGCTAAGCCTCTCTTTTTTTTGTCTGCTCGGTTCTTAAAAATACAAAAAAACTTAGAGTCGCTAATGAACACAAAATGTGCCAAATACCATGGGGTTGGATTAATGAATCCGGATTACACAATGGTTGATTTGGGTAACCTTGCAACCAAATTACGAAAGCTGAAATGTATAAAAACATTCCAATAAAAAACCAAGGGAAATGCTTTCGTTCGAAATCAGGTTTCTTATTGCAAACGAGCCCGGGAAGCCAGAAAAATATAATCCACCAATATTGATCAAGATTACCAAAAATTTCTTGTGGATAGATTCCAAATATTGCAGCAACAAGAAAACCCATAAAACCAGATAGGAATCTCATTCTTTGGCTCCAATATTTAAAAAGGAATTCAGATACTATCCATACACCTATAGAGACACCATAAACGCTAAAGCCAATGCCCATCCCGTCTCCTAAAAACCATCGTCCTAATCCGTACGCAACAATAATGCTGAAATAAACTTTAAAAAAGGTGCTGATACTCCATTTGGCCATAACTTTAAAGTTATATAACCAAGGGATAACAATATACATAACCATACTTAAGTTATCTGCCCAACCACCCCATTCTGTGTGAGTACCATGCATTAAAAATGATCCAGGTCCTAAAAAAATGGCTGCAGATGCGTATAAAATTGCTATTGGAGTCAGGGTATGGAAAGTATTTACATTTTCTTTGTCTCGATTGAGTACATGAAACATTATCAAGCCAGTTACCATAAAGGCTAAGTTTGTAAGTGTATTAACAGGCTCTCTGAAAATACTATCGCTAATTCTTTCACACCACCTTGATACTCCTCCAACCTCCATTCCTGGCTCAAGAGAAATGCTAATACCTAGAAAAGCAAAAATTCCGTAAAAAAGAAGAAATAAGAAACTGGACAGATAAGCAAGACGAATGGCCATAATTAATTATATAGCCATAAGGTCTTTTAAATTAGTAAATATTTACGGAGTTCTCATTACCTCAGGTGGAGTACACTTGAGGATAGAAGTAGTATTAAGTTCTTCTAACACTAATTTGAGTTTTCTATATTCTGTAACTTCAGGATTTAACCCTACAGAGCTGATTCCGATAAAACTTGTTCCGATCAATGGATCATGTTTTGTTAATCCATAGGTAGAGTAACTAGTGCTTCTGTTAGCGTTTTCTACTACTTTTTCAGATAAATTATTGATTAAATTAGAAATTCTTATCCTGTTTGCTTGCATTTCTGAACAAGACAAGGTTTGAATATCTAAAGGATAGTGCAATGTTTCATCGTTAACTTCACCTTTACCACCATTTTGCTCAATAAAGTCATCAAGCATAATTGATGCAGATGAAAAAGTTGTAACATTCGTTCCAGCGCAGTTTGCTAGAACAAATACTAACAAAGGAAGGATCAATACTTTGTTAAATTTTTTCATGTTTATTATCTTCATAAACCCACTCCATGAAGTTTTTTCCTTTATTTTTCTCATTATTAAGAAAAAAGGAATTTTATTGTCAAAATGACACTTAGTCAAACTAACAAAAACTTAATTAAACAATTTTACTATATTTGAGGTTAAAAAGCCTTAATTTATAGAAGATTGATAAGATTTTTAAAAAACGGAAATCTATCATGCTAATTGAAATAACTTAATGTAAAGTAACTTGTCTTTTATGGATATTAATCAAATCATCCTTTCGGCCATACTTTTAGTTATGGTTGTTATGTTTATCTGGGGCAGATTTCGTTACGATGCAGTAGCATTGACAAGTCTTGCAGTTTTAGTGGTTCTTGGTTTTGTTCCAGCTAAAGAAGCATTTGTAGGGTTTGGACATCCAGCAGTTATTACAGTTGCGCTTGTTTTATTGATTAGTAAAGGCCTAGAAGCATCAGGGTTAATAGGGAAAATTGGAAATCTTTTGCAGAAAATTGCTAATAGTGAATTTCAGTTCTTAGTCATTTTGATGGGTATTGCAGTCATTTTATCCTCTTTTATGAATAACATTGGTGCTATGGCGATGTTATTACCTGTAACTTTAGGTATATGTCAGAAAATGGGCTGGTCCCCTTCTAAATTTTTAATGCCTCTTGCCTTTGCTTCGATTCTTGGGGGTATGAATACAAAAATTGGAACACCTCCAAATATTATTATTTCCGAATTTAGGGACCAATACTCCGACCAAGGATTTGAATTTTTTGATTTTGCCTATGCGGGGTTACCTGTGAGTATAGGAGGCGTGATTTTTATCGCATTACTTGGCTTCATTCTTGTTAAAAATAGATCTGGTGATAGTGATTCATCCTCTTTAGTTGATATTAATGAATATTTAGTTGAGCTTGTGATTGATAAAGATAGCGATCTTATAGGTAAAAAAACTCAAGAATTTAGGAAGGAAATAGGTTCCGACATAGTACTTATTGGTTCAGTAAATGAAACATCTGATGCCAGAGAAATTTTAAGTAATTTTGAGGAATTAAAAGAATCTCAAATTCTACTTTTAAAAATAAATCCAGAGGAAGTATCAGCACTACAAGATAAGTATGGTCTTTCTCTTAGAACCGAAATTAAAGATCTTGATTCGGGAAGTTTTGGTGAAATTGAAACCATGATTTCTCCTGGGTCAAGATTAATAGGTAGAACTATAAGCTATTTTTCAAATATGGTCGGGAGACAGATGGCTATTCTTGGATTGTGGAGAAAAGGTACAAATTTTCAAGGATCCCTTTCTAACGAACATTTCAAGGCTGGAGATGTGTTGTTGATTGCCACTAGAGAAGAGCAAAAAGATACCAGCGAGAAAATGCAAGATCTTGGTTTGATGCCTCTTTGGCAAAGAGAGTTGGATGTAATAAAGGATGATTCTAAAGTTTTACTTTCACTAGGATTATTTTCTTTAAGTCTACTCTTGGTTATCACAAATTTTTTAAATGTTGTCATAGCATTTTTACTATGCGTTTTAGCATTTGTTGCATCTAAACTACTAAAACCAAACATGCTTTATCGGCATATTGAATGGCCTGTAATTGTATTGCTTGGAGCCATGATTCCTATAGGGGATGCTTTATATGACAGTGGTATTACAAATATATTAGCAACCGTGATAGCAACTCAATCAATTCAATTTGGTTTAGTTGGCACCCTTGTTATTCTGATGGTAGCTACAATGTGTCTATCGGATGTCATTAATAATGCTGCAACTGCAGTAATTATGGGCCCTATATCAGTAACCATTGCAAATCAGCTAGGTCATCCCTCTGAGCCATTTTTGATGTGTGTTGCAATAGGTGCAAGTTGTGCCTTTTTATCTCCTATCGGACATCAATGTAATACTTTGGTAATGGGACCAGGAAATTATAAATTTGGAGATTACTGGAAATTAGGCCTTCCTTTAGAATTACTTATCATAGCCATTTCAACACCATTGCTGCTGATATTTTGGTTTTAATTTCCCTGAATAATTGTTCCTCTCACAAAAAGTTCATAATAACGAGAGCAATTATAATTTCTTAACTCTATCAGTATGTTTAGATACTTCTGTTCATCGGGATCCAATACAGATTTATAATCCAAATAACATGCATCAAATTCATTCAAATTATACATAGAGTTCTTAGCTACCTTTTGATAGGTGCATGAAGTTAGAGATAAAAATAAAAAAAGGATCAGAAAATTATTGAGTTTCATCTGCACTTAATTGACCGCTGCTAGATTTCTTAGACATAACATCAACAATGATACCAATGACCATATTCAACATGATTACGGCATTAAGAAGAATAAAACTAATAAAGTAAATCCATACCCAAGGAAAAACTTCAATTATATCTTTCATAACTGCAGCCCAGTCATCGTATGTAGCAACTTGTGCGAGAGTAAGCATAGCAAGACCAATATTACCCCAATGCTCTGGATCTGTTGTTCCAAAAACTAAGGTCCCTATTGCTGCCCAAATATAAATGAAAATGAACATTAGAAGAGCCACAAAACCAACCCTTGGGAGCGTTTCAAACAATGCATCAACTATTTTCTTCAAAGCAGGCACTACGGTGATAATTCTCAATACTCTTACAATTCTGAGTAATCTTGCAACGAATGCTGTCTCTCCTCCAGTAATTGGGATAAGACTGACCGTCACGATAATGAAATCAAAGACGTTCCAACCGCCTTTAAAGAATTTGATAATCGATCTTTCAGCTACAATTCTAATAATAATTTCTACTAGAAAGAAAACTGTTATTGCGGTATCAAGAAAATTCAGCAATCCAACGTATTCTTCCGGAAGGTCATAAGAGCTGACTCCTGCATAAATAGCAGAGCCAATTATTACAAAAATTACTATTCCATTAAAAAAACGACTGTTTCTGACTTTTAGAAAAAATTGGACTATCTGATTCATTTGCGGATTATATACTCTAGTAAAATTTAAGGTTAGTTATTTAAGCAAAGATAAGAAAGATTTACACCTACATCCGTATTACTTCTAGAGAAGATATCAATGCTGCTTCTGTTATCAAAAGGTTTTATGAAAACATTCATAGATAAACAATTTATATAAAGCCTTGAAAAGGTTAAATCTGAAGATTCGTTAATATCTTTTCTTGTACCAAGTGGTCCGTTAGGAGCAAGATAATTTTTAGAAGACCAATCATAATTAGCAGCCATAACCCATGCATCCGGAAGCGGCATTCTGTAATTAAATCCAAAACCCCATTGTCTAAAGGATTCAAATTTTTGGTTGGCTTCATACTTATCAGAGAAAATATTCATAGTCCAACTAGAATTATTATTAGGAAGATTAAAAGTATTATTTACAAAAGTTCCATATCTATAACCGCTTTTTGCATCTAAACCTATAAAATTCCTTTTATCTACGTTAAAACCGTATTCAAAAACAGAACCATTAGCTAAAGAACCAGAGTGACTGACGCTGAAGGCGTTAGACTCAAGCAGGGCTTTTCCTGATAAATAAACTTGAATTCTTGTAAAGCTCGGTGTTACGGAAGGATTCTTCAACAGGCCCAGTCTACCCTCCTCTACATCTAAACGGCTATTTAATCCAAAGACGAAACTTCTTTGATCAAATTGCGTAAACCTAGATTGATAAGTGGTAGCAGCTGCAAGAAAATAATTGATTGCATCACCGCGGGGATTATTCAAATTTTGAGTTAAAGACAAATTGTAATTAACAGAAAATTTTGAATCCGATTGAGGTTTTGAGTCTGGAGATACCTCAAGAGGAAAACCAGCTATTTCAATAATATCTGCATCTATACCAGCATTTGCATTGGAAGAACTAGCAAAACCAAAAGTCATTAATTGATTAACCTTTACAGGCTTTTCTTGCTCTTCAATGGCAGCTAAAAAAGACTCAACCTTCGTAATCACTTCTTCAGGAGGATCGTAGTCTTTAACACTCTCAAGATATAATTTTGCCGGAGCATAAGCTTCTAGCCTAAAGTAAAGTACTCCAAGTTCTAGCCTAATTCTTGCCAAAGTAGGATCGTAAATAAGCATTTGTTCAAAAACTCCAATCGCTGCCTCTAAATCTCCTAAAATAATTGATAAATTGGCGTATTTGAATAAATTTCCCTGATTAGTTGGATCTTCGATCAATTCGTTAAAAATAGCTTGCCTTTCTTTTCTAATCGTTTCTAATTGCTCAGGATCCGATATAGTCGGAGGTACGTTTTGTGCTAAAACAAAAATACTAAAACTAAAGATAAATAGTAATAAAATATATCTGACAAACATGACAAGGCGTCAATTATAAAGGTTTTATCAAAAAAAGATGAAGAACATTCAAAAAAAATTACTTCTCCCTTTAGCCATTTTAATTGGTCTAATCCCATTGGCAAATCCATTAAATATTTTTAATGATTTAAGATTATTTGCTTTTGACACTCTGCAACAAATAAGTCCAAGAGAACCTTTAGATGATGATCCAGTTGTAATAATTGATATTGACGATGAGTCTCTCAATAATTTAGGTCAATGGCCTTGGTCAAGAGATCTACTTTCTCAATTAGTGAATAACACAGAGCGAGCTTTAACTACATCATTTGATATCGTTTTTGCAGAAAGAGATAGAACTGGAAGTGATGTTCTAACTGAACAATATTCGACAAATACTGAACTAATTAAAGAATTAAAAAAAATAAAGCCAAACGACATGATATTTGCCGAATCTATTGAGTCACACTCCACTGTTGTCTTAGGAAGTGCACCAAATAATAATTTAAGAACTTTAGAAGTAAAACCTAAATACGGTCTAATAATTCAGGGTGATTCACCAAAAGAATTTCTTCCTAATTACATAGGAATGCAAAACAACTTACCCGCTCTAGTAGATTCTGCAGCAGGCATAGGGTCTATGAGCATTGGGGGGGATTCAAGTATTGTTAGAAGCCTCCCCACATTTGAAGTAGTGAATGGAGAGATAGTGCCTTCCTTGATGCTAGAAACCCTTAGGGTTGCAATCGGAGCAAGTACATATCAAATCAAGTCATCAAATGCATCGGGAGAGTTAGCTTTTGGTGAGAGTACTGGCGTTAATAACATAAAATTAGGAAACGTGATTATTCCAACCAACTCAAACGGTAACCTTTGGTTGCATTCTACTTATAAGGAAAACTTGAATATCATTCCTGCGGCTAAAGTCATAGATAATACTTTTGATAAAGATTTCTTTGCTGGAAAAATTGTTCTTGTAGGAACTAGCGCCTCAGGACTGCTCGATATAAGAAGCACCTCTTTAGAGCGAGATATACCTGGCGTAACAATCATAGCTCAAGGCATTCAACAAATAATAAATGGAGATTTTTTAGTCAGACCAGATTGGATGGAAGGAGCAGAATTTTTATTTGGTTTACTTTTTTCCATCCTGATTTGCTTGGTCATTCAATATTTTGGACCTATCGGAGGATTAATTACATTCTTAGTTGCAAATTTGAGTAGTCTCTATGGTTCTTTCTATGGTTTCAATAAATTAGATTTTTTAATAGATCCTATTTCTCCATTAATAATATGCTTGTTGAGTTACTTGATAATCACATTTTTTAATTTTCTTTTTACTGAGTTGGAACGTAGTAAAGTTAGAACAGCTTTTTCTCAATATCTTGCTCCAGAAATGGTTTCGAGACTTGCGGAATCAAGTGAATCACTTAAATTAGGAGGAGAGAAGAAAACCATGACTTTTCTTTTTTCAGACATACGAGGGTTCACAGCCATATCAGAAACTTACAAATCTAATCCAGAAGAATTAACTGAACTGATAAATAAACTTCTTACTGTTTTGTCTAATGAAATTTTGGAGAATGAAGGAACTATTGATAAATATATGGGTGATTGCATCATGGCATTTTGGAATGCACCAACAGATCAAGAAAATCATACGGATTTAGCTCTAAAAGCATCTTTTGATATGGAAAAGGCGTTAGAAAACTTCAATATTGAATTCCAAAAAGAAAAAGGAATGGAACTCAAAATTGGAATTGGTATCAATACTGGTGAATGTATTGTTGGAAATATGGGATCAGAAAAAAGGTTTGATTATACCGTCTTAGGAGATCCAGTGAATTTAGCCTCAAGGTTAGAAGGCCAATCAGGAACTTACGGTTTTCAGAGAATCCTAGGGCAAGAAACTGTGAATACCTTGAAGTCTGAATCTAATCTCTTTGAACTAGACTTGATTCAAGTTAAAGGTAAAACTGAGCCAGTAAAAATTTATACTTCTTTTGATAAATTCTCATTAGGTGAAGATAAATTAATTGAATTTCAAATCGATCATAGGAAATTTCTGGAAAATTATAGAAATCAACAATGGGATTCAGCATTAACCATTATCAAAAAATGGGAAGAACAAGTTGTAGAGTTTGATTTATACTACGCTATTTTTAAAGACAGAATTAAGGATATGAAACTTAATTTAACTGATCCGAAATGGAATGGAGCGTATGTTGCAACAACTAAATAAATTCTTCTATATTTTACTACTCTTGCCTTCAGTTGCTATATCTCAGACTATAGTGAACATTGAAGAATTAAGAAATGAGGGTAAGGAAGGATTTTTTGCTGGCCTCGGATTTTCTTTAAATGCTTCGAGGGGTAACAGAGACAGAGATTTCTATTCTTTAGATCTAAGGTTTGACTATAACCTTGACGACATTGAAAACTTCATGATTCTGAGAAAATCTGAAAGGAAAATTAATCAAAACGTAACAGATATTTCCCAACTCATACATATAAGATCAGTTTTTGAAACTTACAATCAGTACAATACAGAATTTTTTATTCAGTCAGCAAAAAATCCATTTAGGCTTTTTAGAGAAAGAAATTTATTTGGAACCGGTCTTAGAATGATTATTGATGATCAAATGAGATTTGGAGCTGGAGTAATATATGAAGAAGAAACTGATTTAGAGGACTTTGTAACAAATACAACAAGGCTTTCAGCATATTTTCACGATAATTTTGCAGTTGCTGAAAATGTTAACTTTAACACTACGATTTATTACCAACCAGGAGTCACTGATTTTAGTGACTTTAAGGCAAGTTTCCTTATGGCTTTTAACTTTCAGGTAAATGAAAAATTTAGTATCAGCCTTCAATATGACATAGCATACGATTCAGATCCAATAACTAATGCCGTTGAAGATGATCAAGGTCTTAGCACAAAGTTTTCTTATTCTTTTAATTAACCTTTTCTATCTAAACTAACTTTTTCAAGCTCTTCAAAAAGATGAGGATATTCTTCCATTAGTTCTTCTAAATCGTCTTTTGACAGGGAAAGTAATTTAACTTCTTCTAAAGAGCTTATAGATGCATTACGAACTTCTTTAGAAAGAATTCCTTTTTCACCAAAATAATCACCCTGACCCAAAGTCACAGGAGATTCTATTTCTACTTGTACAGATCCAAACTCAATTATGTACATACAGTCTGCCTCATCACCTTTTTCTATAATTTTTCTTTTAGCAGGATAAATTTCAGCAACTAATTTGTCGTTAATTTTACTCAAAGCCCCTATAGGTAACATTGAAAATAGTGGGATACTAGAAATTGTTTCCATTGTTATTAAAAAGTTTCTTTTTTGAATTTCCTCATAGTAGGCTGAGGCTAAGATTGCAGCAGGCAAGGCAAACATACCGATACCCAGAAACATAGTTAAAGAAGTCAGAACTTGGCCTAATGGAGATGATGGAGTTACATCTCCATAACCGACTGTGGTTAACGTAGCAATTCCAAACCACATTGAATTGAGAATAGAACCAAAATACTCTGGGTTAATATCTCTTTCTATAAAGTGAATTAAAGTAGAAAAAATCAAAAGGACTGAAAATACCATTATCTGAGACCCTAATAATGCTAAACGCTGGTTATACACAGTTCTCAACAAAGTATTTGTTGGAAGTAACATCTTATGATTACTGTAAATTGAATAAGCCCTAAAAATTCTTAATATTCTCAAATCATAAAATCCAAAGAAAATATAATTAGCCAGAACCACAAAATCAAAAACTAACAGGAAAGAGAATCTTCTTTCAATGATAATTCTTGCAATAAATTCAGCACCAAAAAAAAGATAAGAAGCTATAACAAATATATCAAAATAGAAATTTTCAGGAATAATTTTGCTAGACGACAAAATCTGATCAAAAATATTAAGAAGAATTAAGATTCCAGCAATATTGTTGATGTGTTTAATCATTCCAAAAAGACTTTAGATATATTTTATAATAAATATATCCTCTAAATAAAAAAAACCCTGCCGAAGCAGGGTCTTTTTTTATTCTCAATTAAAAATTATAACCAAGCCTTATTCCATATCTAGCCCTTTCTCTAGCCATTATCCTCTGATAGTTTCCTACAGCGGTACTTTGAAGTTCTCTATAATAATAGCTATTGTTGTCAGTTATGTTTTGTCCATAAAATTGAACAAACCAAGAATCATCTGAACTAGATAGAGTAATTTGGGCGCCTAACTCATCCCAAGCCTCTAGGACGTCACTTGGAAGATTAAATACTCTTAAATATCTTTCTCCCTGATATGAATAATCCAGACGATAATTAATTTTTAGATTTCCAATATCTTGTAAGTAACCTATACCAAGATTAGCTTGCAGTTCGGGATGAAATAAAGAATTACCTGAAACATCACTCACTAAACCTTCACTAATATCAGAACCAGGAACCAGATCAAATCCATGAAGTTGAGCTAAAATTTGGTGAAGGCCTGAAGCTCTATTTAATACCGAGGGTAGATGACCATCAGCAGGGTTTTGACCAGCTAATGGATTCCAATAGCTTACTGGAGTTGGTTCTCCAAAAGTTCTATCACCGTGATGTTCAACGGGATTAAAAAACACCAAACTTGCAAGGGTTAAACCGTCAAGAGTTGGATTTAAGGCAGATATGCCATCTGCAGGAGTCACCGCTGCACCAGAGGTTGCTATCTCTTGTAAATAACTAGTCCACATGGCCTGCAAAGCAGTTTTTCTAATGATAAAAGTTTCTGAAACTTGATCTTTAACAGTGTGCCAATCAGTAGAGCCTACTCCTCCTGTTAGTTGTAAATCTCTATTAACCATATCAATAGAACCTTCTCCATCATTGATCTCAGATGATGTATAACTAAGAGAAGCATTCAGTGAAAAACCAGGGACTTCAGGCGGCATGTAAAGCAAATCAGCCTCAGCACCCATGATCTCTACATCAATACCCTCATTTACTGAGGTTCTATTTTTAATTTGTGTGATATGGTAATTTTCAATATCACTATAATAAGCAGAAACATTAAGTCTTACCCCTTGGTCTGGGAATTCATTTTTAAAGCCTATTTCAAGATTATTCACCTCAGAGTTAGGAAATCCAGTAGGAACACCAGCAAAACTTGTTGGATCAAATCCAGGATTAATCCCTCCACCTTTGAATCCAGTGGAAAAGGAAACAAACATCATTGAATCTGGATTTATGAAATAGTCTAAAACAATCCTTCCAGTAAATTCTGAAGTTTCTCTAGTGGTTTCAAGTCCTGCTGCTCTGTAAGCTTCCCCTGGCGCCGGAACTTTGTTGCCAGGTATAGCAGATTCTGGGACTGGGCAAAATGTTGCGCCAACAGGACAAAATAAAGCTTCCCAAGCAGCAGCAGAAGGAACTAATCCACCGGTCCATGCTGAAGCTGCAGCATCTGTAATATTGCCTTTTGCGTAACCCAATATGTTAAAAGAAGGATTACTTGGACCAGCTTCTTTGAAATCATCTGTGTATCTCATTCCAATTGTTAGTTTTAGGTCGTCCCGCACATCAAAGTAGTATTCACCAAATACGGCAGTTGATTCTATTACATCGATATTGGCTGTTCTAAAAAAGGGTGCGTAAAGTTGTGCGCCCAAAGAAGCGGCTTGAACTCCAATCATTGCTGCAGGTGGAGATACAGTTAATGCATCCAGACCAGAAGCCACAACATCTGTATCAGTATCTTGATAATTTTTAAAATAGTTCATACCGAATAGGAAGTTATGAGGTCCATCAAAACTGGATACTATTTTCATCTCTACTGCATCCGTATCAGCTACTGAACTCCAATTAAAAGCACCTGTTGGGTAATTGACGGTATCTAAAATACACCCGCCATAGAAACCTGCGGTGTACCCTTCGACTGAACAATTTGAGTCAATGCTTGCCGACATTGTTCCTAAGCCTCCAGGAGTAACAAGAGTATCGTTGAATCTTAACGTATCGAGTTCAGGAGATTCGTAAGCCTCTATCCTGTAAAACTTTCTATCTTTTCGACTGGCAGCAACAGATAAAGATAAATCATCGTTGATATCATGTTCTACTATGAATTGAGTGATATATTCGTCAACTGTATAGGAAGGTTCATTTCTTACGTTCATCGTCCATAATTCTTGAGGAGCTCCAGCCAGACTAGTTATCGGAGTGTAGTTTAAAACTCCTTGTGCTATGAGAAGTTGTTCAACTAACGTGGACATGGGATGCGCAATCTCAAATTTTTGATTTTCAGGTGCTTGCATTGTGCAACCAAAGACTGCGGAAGGATCTCTGTCACACCAAGTTCCTGAAGTAAGCGTTCTTTTTGAATCTTCAATCTGAGCTTGATGAACAATATGAATTGTAGTTTTTTCAGAAGGTTCGAAACTTAGGGTAGCTCTGTATCCCATTTGATTTCTGTTATCCAAGTTATAATCGAGTCCTTTGCTATAAATGTTATCTACTAGACCATCTTGCTTCAAAGTTGTTGAAGCAAATCTAAAGGCTGCATTGTTATCAAGAGGAATATTTATAACTGAAGTAGTGCCAAATCTTCCATAATCTCCAAGATCAACACTAACTTTCCCAGAAAAAGAAGTTGGATCTGCTTTTGCCGTAATCATATTCAATGATCCACCAATAGCATTTCTTCCATATAAAGTTCCTGCAGGACCTCTGATTATCTCAACTCTTTCCATATCAAAAAGTTGGCCAGTATCAAGAGGTGTTATTCCCACAGCTAAGTCATTAATATGAACTCCAACTGCTGAATCTGCTGTACCTGATACTGCTCCATTCACCATTCCCCTTATTTCAATATCTCCTCCACCTTCACCAATATTTCCACCAAACCTAAGTCCAGGAACAAACAATTGCATGTCATTAATTCCTTCGATCTGTTGCTCTAATAGATCATCTCCAGAGAATGAAGATACTGCTAAAGGTACGTCTTGCAGACTTTGTTCTTGTCTTTGCGCAGTTACAATAATTTCTTCTAATCCATCAGAATCTTGGACAATTGCGAAGGGTGAAGAGAAAAATAAATAGAAAAGTATTAAATTAATTGAAAATTTATGCATAACGCTCCTTGTTTAGAATAAATCGTTAAATTTAAAAAAGTAATCTATCCTAAAAAAGAGAAAAATTAAATGAATTTATATTTTTCTAAAATTATTTCTTTGAGTAAGTCAATAATCTAATTTAGATTTTCCCAAAAATTTGAGTAGGACTTATAAAAATCAGAGTGCTCTATTTTCTTATCTTCAATAGAAGAGTCATAAATTCTTGCATTCGAACTGATATGATCAAATCTTTCGGCAATATTTGGAGAGCCATTTTTTGCAAAATTAATCCAATCCGCTCGAATTTTCTGAGCAAGTTCAATATCAGAATCATCAAAAGATCCTTCTATGCCGAATAATCCGCCTTTATTAAACAGATAACCAAGTTCAAGAGCATGAGTTGCTCCAAGATAATTATTAGGAATATTAGGTTTCTTATCAAATTGATAAAGATAAGTCGGATTTCCAGATAATGAATGTTGCTTTGCAACAAAATAAGAGGGAGCACCAAAAAATAAAAATCCCCAGAAATCCGTTGCAGCATCGTAATAATTATCATCCAAGCTTAATGCAAAATCTCTCATTCCTTTTGGACCTTGGAAGGATGATGGGTCAGGGTTAACAAAAGCCCAAAGACTTTCAGGCCAAAACTCGCCGAATAAACTGAAAGTTTTTGGATCAATAATCAATGGAAATAAGCTTGTCCCCTCATCTCCGTTGAAACCGACCATAAAAGGTAAATCGTGGACATTTTGATTTATAAAAGCATCTTTTATAGATTCAGGGAAAACATATCCGTCAACAATTTGATTTGTCATCATGATTAAGTCTTGATCGAGTTGGAAATCATCAATGGAAACAATTTCTAGGGCTGGCAATTCCCTTAAATCATTTATATTGGCATTTTCTCCTAAAAAATATTCAGCTAACTTGATACCTTTTGACTCGGCGGAAACTAATATCCCTTTATCTTCTCTGATATCAGTTAAAACATTCGGTAATCCGGTGCCACTTTGAGCAATGGCTTTGTGAAACAATCCTTTCGATAATGGACTTATCATCAAAGACGTCACAGCTTGTCCCCCAGCCGATTCACCAAAAATGGTTATGTTGTTTGGGTCTCCACCAAAATTTGCAATATTATCTTTAACCCACTTTAGAGCTGCTATTTGATCTAAAGTTCCATAATTTCCAGAAACGTTTTTTTCTGACTCTCTTGATAATTCTGGATGAGCCAACCAGGCAAAAACCCCCAGTCGATAATTTATACTCACCACGATGACGTCCCCCTCTGTGGGAATATATTGACTTGTGTAATTACTTTCATGCCCAGACCCCCACCTTGAAGCTCCGCCATGGATCCAAAACATTACAGGTTTGTTAGCAGAGCCGCCTTTAGGAACAACAATGTTTAGAAATAAACAGTCCTCGGACATATCATCGTATGTAAAACGATTAAATCCTGCATTATTTTGAGATTCATCAGATGGAATATCTAAGCCTGACTTTTCTATAATAAGATCGTAAAAACCATTATTGCCAGTCAGTTTTCCATCAGGAGTTAATAATTCAAGTGGCTGCATGCATGCTTTACCATGAGATTCTGCAAAAAAAGTTCCCTCCCATCCTTCATGAGGCAAAGGTTCCTTCCAACGAAGATTGCCAACTGGAGCTTTCGCATAAGGGATACCAAAATATTTTATAGTGCCATCATCATGCTCCAAGCCTTTTAATTTACCTTGCTGAATAGTGATGATTGATGAGTCTTGTCCGTAAGAACAAGAAAATAAGATACAAAAAACCCCGATAAAAATCAGGGTTTTTTGCAGATATTTTCTAAAATTAGAAATTGTAACCAACTCTAATTCCAAAGACTTGAGGATCTCTAACAGTAACTCCTCTAGTTTGGCCTACTGAAGCATCACCAAGGCCAATGCCGGTAACGTTAAGTTCATCGGTAATGTTCTGACCGTAAAATTGTACATACCAACTGTCATCATTTGCAGGTGTAACAGTAATTTGTAAATTTGATTCTAACCAAGAATCAATTTGATCCTCTGGGAGATTAAATATACGTACATACCTTGCACCTTGATACGCTACATCTAGTCTTGTTGTTACGTTCACACTTCCTGCTTGAGCTGTATAAGAAATACCTATGTTTGCTGATGAGTCAGGATGAACTAATGAATTTCCTGAGATATCTGTTTCAAGACCCTCAGAAACAACAGCAGCTGGATCAAAACCCATTAATTGAGCCATGGTTCTCATCCCAGCTTGTACACCTAGAGATGGTAAATGACCTTCAGCAGGAGTTAGACCTAAAGCAGGGACCAAATAACTTACTGGCGTTGGTTGACCGTAAGTTCTATCTCCGTGGAACTCGGCAGGTATTAATGCAGCCATTAAATCAGCTGTAGTTGTGGCACCAGCTGTAAGAACTTCAATAGCATCCAATCCAGTTTGAGCTGCCCCACCTGTAAGAGTTTCTTGCAACCAAGCTCCATAAACAGCTTGCAATGCATCTTTTCTCATAATAAACATGGTTGAAAGTTCATCTTTCATTAAATGCCAGTTTTTGCTGTCTGGATGTCCTGAAAATGCTCCATCCGGTTGTACTGGATCAAGCGCCGAAACACCATCAGCAATTGTTGACTCGGTCATTGCTAAAGAAGCATTCAGAGCAAGGCCTGGGACTGAAGGAGGAGCGTATAACAACTCTAATTCTAGACCCATAATATCAACATCAATACCTTCATTAATTGAGGTTTTATTCATAATTTTTGTGATGTGATAATTTTCAGCATCATATGCATAGACAGCTCCGTTCAGACGAACGCCTTGTTCTGGGAACTCTGTTTTAAACCCAAATTCAAGCGATATAAGATCAGAGGCTGGGAATATTTGAGGTGTGTTAGGGAAAATTAAGGGATCAAGAGCAGGGTTAAAACCTCCACCTTTGAAACCTTTAGATAAATTTACATAAATCATTGAGTTTTCGTCGACAAAATAATCTACAACAAATCTACCGGTCATGGCACTAAATTCCATATACGGATCTAGGCCTGTAGTTGCGATATAAGCTTCTCCATAATCAGGAACACTTCCTAAAAGAGGACAAAAACCTTGTTCGAAGTTTCCACAAGCAAAGGCTTCGAAAGCAGCAGCAGTTGGAATGGCTCCTTCTGTTAGAAGATTTACTCCTAAATCAGTAGCTCGGCCTTTAGAGAAACCTAAAACGTTAACAAATGCAATTCTACTTAAACTTGTTTTTTCATCTTCATTGTATCTAAGACCAAAGGTAAGTTTTAAGTCTTCTCTAGGTTCATAATAAAGTTCTCCAAACACAGCTTGCGATTCAATAGTACCTTTATCGTTTGTTCTGTATAAACTTGGATAAAGTTGTGCGCCTAGAGCAGCAGCAGGACCTGCCAATAAAGCTGGAGGTGCTTGAGCTAAAACATCCAATCCACTCGCATATACATCGTATAGAGTAATAGAAGCGTTATCGTAATAAGTATAACCAGCTAGAAAGTTTACATTTCCATCAAACGAAGAACTTACTTTTAATTCAAGCACTTTTGTATCAACGTCAGCTTCCGGTCTATCTCCACCGGTTGGATAATTTATTGTATCCATGACACAGCCACCGTAAGCACCCAGAGTTCCTGCATCCAAATCACATCCTGGACCGTACCCTGACATATTGATCAAACCACCTGGAGTCGCAGCAGTATTTTTAAATCTTAAAGTTTGCATTTCAGGAGAAGAATAAGAGGACATTCTCAAAAATTTTCTATCTTTTGAGTGAGCTCCAATTGAAATATCAATATCATCTACGCTGTGTTCAATGAGAAGCTGAGTTGTGTACTGATCAACTTGATAAAGGGAGTTACCTCGAGTATTGACTTGTCTAAATCCTTGAGGAGCACCAGACATATCAGTCGTCGTTGTAAAATCTAAAACTCCCATAGCAACCATTAAGTTTTCAACATAGGTACCCATAGGGTGTGTTAACTCAAACGCTCTCTCAGAAGTTCGTGTACAACCTGTCACAAAAGATGTATCCCTTTTACAATAAACGTTACCACCTAAGGTTCTTGTTGAATCTTCAATTTCTGCGCTGTGAATAACATGTATTGTTGTGTTATCGGTTGGCTCAAAAGTTAAAGTCGCTCGATAAGCTAATTGATTTCTTCCATCAATATCCTGATCTTTTTGGACGGAATAAATATTTTCCATGTAACCGTCTCTTTTTAATGATGAAGTTGCAAGCCTCAAAGCTACTGTGTCGTCTAATGGAATATTGAAAGTCGAGGTTGTTTTGAGTCCGTTATAGTCAGCAATATCGATACTTGCATTGCCATAAAAACCAGACGTATCTCCTTTAGCAGTTATCATATTGATAGCACCACCAACTGAATTTCTTCCAAACAGCGTTCCTGCCGGACCTCTAATAACCTCTATTCTCTCCATATCAAAGAAAGTTCCATCTTGAAGGGTTGTCGAACCCATAGCTAAGTCATTCATATGAATTGCAACCCCAGCATCTGCAGAAGCTGAAACTGCTAAGTTAGTGATACCACGAATATCGAATCCACCACCACCAGAAAAAGCAGTAGGCGCAAAAGTTAGCCCAGGTACAACAAGTTGTAAATCTGAGGCTTCCTCAATTTGCTGCTCTAGCAGGTCATCGGCATCAAAGGCTGTGACAGCCAAAGGTACATCTTGAAGACTTTGTTCTTGTCTTTGCGATGTAACAGTAACTTCTTCAAGAGCATTGTCTTGTGCAATCGAAAATCCAGTGAAAACTAAGGCCAGAAATAAAAAAGGCATTAATATTTGTTTTATACTCATAACATTCCCCTTTATTGTTTTGAGTTTAATAACTTCCTTGTAACTATAATTAAGTCTCCCAACTTAAACTTATTAACTGTAATCTATAGCAAATTTAGACAAAATTAAACGTTTTTATTACATTTTTGATCAATTATTTAGATATAAAAAAAGCCTCTTTCCATAATATTAAAGAGGCTTTTTTTGTTGCTTTATGAATTAAAAATTATATCTGTACTCTATTCCAGTTACCCTTGGGTCTCTTAAGAAGTAACTTTGGAAATTTCCTGTTACATCTGTAGAGTTATATTTCCAAGTTATATTATCTTCATCTAGGGCATTTCTAGAGAAAAATCTGAAATACCATTGATTTTCAGCATCTCCGACGGTCAATCCGATATTAATCTCATCCCAAGCATCAATTTTACCGTAAAGATCATTATTGAACTCATTTACATACATATCGCTTTGATAGTAATAATAAATATTTGGAACAACTGAAATACCATTACCAACCTCAAAATTGTAAGAGATACCTAAAGAAGTAGTTAATTCAGGAGTATTAGGAAGTCTATTACCATCAATGCTTTGCTTAACTCCTGTTGAAGTTGGTATCCCCAGAGCTGATAAAGCTACCCTAGACATATATATGGGATGTCCATCAGCTTGAGTCGTTCCAGGAACTGGTAGCCATGCATCTAAACTTGCTAAAACTGCTTGGGCTGCATTGACAAGATCTTTGTCGGCAAGAAATGTGTTTGCAACACAACCTTCACCTTCATAAAACAAATCGATGCATTTGTATACATTATTCTTTGTATCAAAATATTTTGTCCCCTCTGCAGCAATGTTAAATGGATCTATCGTTAATTCATCGTCCATAATCTTTGTTTTTATGTATGCAAACATAAAATCTAATCTTAGATTAGGTGCTGTGGCAGGAACGTAATCCATTTCGATTTCGGCACCGTAGTTTTCTGAATCAATATTAAAATTAAAAGTAGTGGTTGCTAAAATCCTTGATATTTGCATATCGGTATATTTATTGTAAAAAAGAGAAGTATTCAATCTCATCTGGCCACCAAGCAGAATTGATTTGATTCCAATTTCAAAAGAATCAACTTTTTCTTCTACAGTGTTAGCAGGTATAAGACCTTTTTCATAAATCCTAGGATTAATCGGAGGATTGATACCTGCTGGCTTCGTACCTCTAGAATAAGATCCATACAATAGAGAGTCGTCACTAAATGCATAATCAACAATTAGTCGTCCTGCAGTCGTTGTGTAATCAAGCTTATTTTTTTGATACGACTCCCATCCAGGTATATTGTAATCTTCGCTTCGGTCGTAAAGCGCTGGAACCAAATCTTTTACAGACATGAAGTAAGTTGCATAAGCAGTTCCTGTTGCTAAAGCTTGTTGTTGAGGGTCAATAATTTGGCCAGCAGCGGCAATACCCCCAGCAAGCGCAGCTGAAGCAGCGTTCACTTGAGTAGATACCCCATATAGATCTACTGTTTCTTGCTCACCTACTCCACAACCGTTACTTGCTTGACCGGTTAAAATTTGACCAATGACCGCTAGATCTGGAGCCTGACCAAATGCACCGGCAATACCTTCAAAACAGTTATAGAGGTCTCCATCCACTAACAACCAAGGAACACCAGCAAATGCACCAACATTTCTTGCTTGACCATAGGTAGTAGTGACAATGTCATTAGTTTTCTTTTCTTCTCCGTAACGTAATCCAAGAGTAATTCTTAGGTTATCTTGCACATCAAAATAAAGCTCTCCAAATAAACCGTTAGCTTCTAATTGATATTCGTTTGTATTACCAAAGGTAGTTGGCACAAAGAATTGTGCATCCCCAAGCAATGTTAGTGGCGAAGAAGTAGTTAGATAACTATCGTCTTCGTAATGTCCGTAATGATTAATTCCAATAATAAAATTAAAAATTCCGTCTAAATCTGAACTGTATTTAAGTTCTAAGTACTCGGTAAGTTGTTCGTTACTTGATCCATCAATAAATGAATTTCTATTAGTGGTTTGTAAAACGTATTTACCTGATTGTCCACTTAATCTTTCAGCTTGCGTAGGTCCTTTTATCCCGCATTGATCGGCGACACAATGATCCAACATATCAACGCTTATAAGGCCCCCAACATAAGCAAGAGGATTATCAGATACTTTAACTCCGAGTAATGGCTCAACAGCTAGGGTTGTATCCATTCTTGTGTAAGAGGAAGATTCTCTATTCATCATATTTAGAGACACTCTTCCATTATCAAGATCGTGTGAAATAGTTAATTGATGAGTACCAGAATGTCGATCATAGATTGGAACAAAATCACTGTGTGTTTGTCTCAATGTCATATTTGCAGGTCTCGGGGCGTCATTTAATCCAAAAGCTGTGTATGTTGCGGTATTTGCTCCTAAAGGAGCAGATTCCAAAAATACTGCTGCTAAAATTCCGTTATAAGTAGCTGCAGGATTGGCAATTCCAATGCCCTCTCCTCCTAACGTACAACCTCTAGCAATATTAGCGCTTGGCGTGCAAACATAGTTAGTTCTCAAAGTTCTGGTACTTTCCTCTTCATGTTCTTGATACATGTAATCGACAACAGTTTTTCCTGAATCGTATCTTAAGGAGATTCTTCCCACATAATGTTCTCTTCCATCAAACGTTCCGCCTACTGGAGCATATAAATTTTCGGTAAAACCATCTCTTTCAGTTTGGGTATAAGCGGCTCTAACTGCAAAATTATCATCTAAAGGGATATTTACAGCACCTTCAAAAACTTGAAGGTCGTATTCTCCAGTAGTATAGCCAGCGTAGCCTTCAACACCAGAGTCAACAGAAGGTCGTTTGGTAACTAGATTAACTAATCCGGCAGTAGTTCCTCTTCCAAATAAGGTTCCTTGAGGGCCTCTAAGTACTTCCACTCTATCCATATCAAACATAGTTGCAACATTGGTATTTTCTCCCCAAGGAGATTCATTAATGTGAGTGGTCACTGATTGGTCAAATGAAATTCCTGTGGCAAGTCTACCTATACCTCTGATTGATACAGAACTACCTCCAAAGTTAGTCTCTGAATAACTGAGATTAGGAACGTTAAGTTGCAAGTCAGTAAATCTCACTGCTTGTCTCAATGCCAAATCATCGGCTGATAAAGCGGAAACAGCTATAGGAACATCTTGAAGTGATTTTTCTGTTTTTTGAGCGGTTACAATTATCTCCTCAAGCGTATAATCTTCGTTGTCAGATTGTGCGAAAAAGTTTGCGGAAAATAAAAAGAATGCAATTAAGAGGTGATGGAAAAATTTCATATAAAGCTCCTTAGAAAGTGAAAGTTTTTAAAATAATCATCCTTAATGTTTGCGGATTATAAAGATCAAAGAATAAAAGACAATTAAATATTATGAAGTCAGTACCTAAAGCAAAAAAAGTCAAGAAAGTTTTAAAAAAACATAACGACTTAAGAATTGATAACTATTACTGGCTCAGAGATGATACTAGAAAAAATAAAGCAGTCCTCAATTATTTAAAAACTGAACGCGCTTACCATGATGATTGGATTAAAACTCAAACATTTATTTCAAATAAATACTTCAAAAAACTAAAGGGCTACATTCCTACTAGAGATGAGTCTTTAAAGATAGAAAGAGATGGATTTTTTTATTTTTCGGAATCTCTAAAAAAAAATGAGTACAGAAAATACTATCGATCAAAAAAAAGAAATTCAAAGAAAGAATTAATTTTAGATATCAATAAGTTAGCTAAAAATAAAAAGTTCTATCAAGTTTCAGGTGTTTCGCCTTCCAAGGATAATCGATTATTGGCATACGCTGAAGATATAAATGGTCGCAGAGAATACACGATCAAAGTTAAAAATCTAAATAGCGGAGAAAACCTTCCAGATAAAATTTCCGGAACGGATGGACAATTTATTTGGTCTAAAAACTCAAAGAATATTATTTATATTAAAAGGGATGAAACGACATTAACAAGCAATAAAGTCTTTCTTCATACAATTGGAACTTCTCAAAAAAATGACATACTTTTATTTAAAGAAACTGATCCACAATTTCATTGCAGTTTAGGAATTTCAAGGGATAAAGAATATGGCTTTATTTATTCAAGCCAGACTAATGCAAATGAGGTTCGATTCTTCTCATTAAATAATCCAACCAAATTAAAATTAATTCTTAAAAGAAAGAAAAAACATAAATATTACGTAGATATTTTTAATAATACTTTTTATGTCATGACAAACATGGGTGGTAAGGATAACTTTTCACTCAAATATTCTGATTTATCCGTTTGTCATCAATTTAAAAAATGGAAAACGGTTCTCAAAGAAAGTAAAAAAAGATATCTATTGGATTTCGAAATATTTAAAAATCATATTCTTCTTGATGTAAGAGAAAACGGTCTTCCTCGGATATTAAAAATTAATACCAAAAACAGGACCCATGAATACATTAAATTTGATGAGCCGTGTTATGACGTTTCTCTAGCGGGCAATCATGATCCAAATGCTGATTATTTTTGTTTTGCGTATTCATCTCTCAATAAACCAGAGACTGTTTATAAGCAATTTTTAGTTTCTGGTAGAAGATCCGTTATTTGGAAATCAAAAATTAAGTGCGAGACAAAAGGCTTAAAAGTTGAAAGACTTTCATTAAAATCTAGAGACAACACAAAAGTTCCAGCATCTCTTGTTTACAAGCATAACGGCACTCCTTTACATAAAAAACCCATACTCTTTTACGGATACGGATCTTACGGGCATATTATTGATGCTAATTTCCGTTCCAGCATTGTGCCCTTATTAGAAGAAGACTTTATATTTGTTTTGGCGCATATTCGTGGCGGTTCTGAAATGGGTAAACATTGGTATGAGAATGGACGCATGCACAAGAAGAAAAATACCTTTTATGACTTTATCGATGTAACTCAAGGTTGTTTAAAAAAAGGTTTTGGAGATAAAGATAATGTTTTTGCTATGGGAGGCAGTGCCGGCGGTTTATTAATGGGTGCTATAGCAAATGAAGCTCCAGAGCTATATAAAGGTATTTTAGCTGCGGTCCCTTTCATGGATGTTGTCACAACTATGCTTGATGAATCTATTCCATTAACAACTTTCGAATACGATGAATGGGGCAATCCAAATAATAAAAAAGATTACGACTATATGAAGAGTTATTCACCCTACGATAATTTATCCAATCTTCCATATCCGAATATTTTGGTGACTTCTTCGCTTTTCGATTCACAAGTTCAATACTATGAGCCTGCGAAATACGTTGCTAAATTAAGAGAACTCTCAACTTCGAATAATAAAATTCTCTTTAGGATAAATTTAATTGGCGGTCATGGAGGCTTAAGCGGAAAAACAGCAGTATTAAAGGAAACTTCGGAAGACTTTACCTTCTTTATAAGCTTAGTGGATTCCTAATTTACTTATTACCTTAGCAGCGATTGAAAGAGAGCTGGTTAAACCTGGACTATCGATACCTTGTAAATGAATCAAATTTTCAAGTCCGTGATCACTTGCATCTAGAATTTCAAAGTCCTGACTGCCCTCGCCTTCAGCAACTATCTTTGATCGAATTCCAGTGTAATCTGGTGTTAAACAAGAGGGATCAAAATTTATCCAATAAGATTTTATTGAATTACAAAACTCATCCAAAGTATTTTCATCAAAAGAATACTCGATAGAATCCACCCATTTTGCATTTGGTCCAAAGCGAAGATTATTTTCAATATCCATTCCAGCATGAATACCATGACCATTTGAGTTAGGAAGCGGATAGATTAGGTGCTTAAAAGGATTTTTCTTTTTATAAAGATAGTAGTGACCTTTTGCATACATAACTGTTTTAATTTTTGGTAAGTTTATTTCCTCGATCATATTAGCGACGTCTTCGGTATGAAGACCCGAGGCATTAATCAAATAATTACATTGAATTTTATCGCTTGAATTAAGTGTTAATTCAAAATATCCATTAATTTTTTTAGCGTGCTTTAACTCAGATGCTAAAACTACATAACCGGTTTTTTTTATGTCTTCCTCTAAGGCGCTCAAATATTCTGGCACGCTTATTATTCCAGACTCACTTGAAATAATTGCTGTTTCACACTTTATCTCTTCTTCAAGAACCGTTACCTTTTGTTTTGAGAGCATTTTTAATGGAACTCCGTTAGATTTTCCATTTTTATATAATGACTCAAGCTGATCGAGTTGGTTTTTTTCAGTCGCCACTATAAGTTTCCCAGTTTTTTTAAATGGAATATTTTTTGTAGCTGCATATTCATAAAGCTTCTGTCTGCCGTCGCAACATACTTGTGCTTTAAGAGATTTTGGCGAGTAATAAAGACCAGCATGAATAACGCCAGAATTTCTTGTACTAGCACCTTCACCTACTCTTTTTTCTTTCTCAATAACAGCTACCTCGATGCCTTTATCGGCTATAGATTTTCCAACAGCTAAACCAATAACTCCAGCACCGATAACAACAGCCTCAATTTTTATCTCAATTCTCCCTTTCTTGAGTGTAATTATCTTGAAGACTTCTCATTTCTTTAGAAAGTAGAAAAATAGCAATTAGGTTTGGTAATGCAGCCGCAGCTACAGTAATCAGGGCAAAATTCCATATTATTTCTGTATCAATCCAACCTGTGCCAACAATAAAAAAAGCTGACATATAAACAATCCTATACAGAAGAACGTAATTTCTACCGAATAAATAAATTGTGCATCGATCTCCGTAGTAAGACCATGAAACCACTGTGCTGAACGCAAACAACAGAAGACCTAAAGTAACAATGTATTCTCCATAGTCGCCAAAAAAACCTTTATTAAATGCTTTACTGGTCAGCACAGCGGATTTAACTAAAGATTTTCCAACGATATCCACATCAGATGAAACTAGGCCATCCTTTACGATAATTTCACCATTAAACAGATTTTCATTTTCATAGATAAGGATATCTTCTGCGAACGATCTATTGTTTATAAAAGTATAATTTCCCTCAACCCTTCCTGCCTTAATGTTTATTTCTCCTGAATGAACATTGATGGAATTATTATTTCCTTGAAAGAAATCGATTAGTTCTCCCGAGTCAGTTTCATCAAAACTTCCCTCTAGAATAAAAAAAGTTGTTCTTTCGAATTGATTTTCATACTTCTCTATCCATGCGCCTGAAGAAAGGATAACCAGCCCGGTGAGCGTACAGATTACAATTGTGTCAATAAAAGGTTCGAGAATAGATACAAAACCTTCCTCAATTGATTCTTTCGTTTTTGAAGTAGCATGTGCAATAGGCGCTGAGCCTTGACCCGCCTCGTTTGAATATAGTCCTCTTGCAACTCCATAATTGAAAGCCGTAGCTATACTTGCACCTAAAAATCCTCCAACTACCGAAGTTCCCGTAAAGATATCGCTGAATATCATTTGAAAAGTAGGAAGGATGTTTTCATAGTTATAAAAAATTACACTCAGTGCGCCAATAAAATAAATTGTGGCCATTGTTGGCACAATGGAAGCGGCAACCGAAGCTATTCTTTTAAGCCCTCCAATTATCACTAGTCCAACTAGGATAGTCATAACAATTGACGTCGTAAGATTAGGGATAGAGAAACTGGAAAATAACGTACTGCTGATATTGTCTATTTGAGGCATCATCCCTGAGCCAAATGTAGTGACTAATAAACAAAACGCAAAGATAATTCCCAACCATTTAGACTTTAAGCCATTTTGCATGTAATACATTGGACCGCCGGCAATAGATCCGTCTTTTAATGTGATCCTGTATTTGTGGGCTAAAGATACTTCAACATATTTAGTTGTCATTCCTAAGAATGCAGTAATCCACATCCAAAAAAGTGCAGCGGGTCCACCAATGAAGATTGCCATTGCCACTCCTCCAATGTTTCCGGTTCCAACTGTTCCGGATAAAGCAGTGCTTAAGGCTTGAAAAGGTGTGGTTTCTCCTTTGTTATCTTTATATTTATTTCCAGAAAAAAGAATTTTCCAAGCTCTATTAAAAAAAATGATTTGTGGGAATTTAAGATAGATAGTAAAAAAAATACCTGTTCCCAAAAGTAAAGCTGGAAACCACGGAGAGCTACCAAAGTAACTATCTATCAGCAGAATTGCTGAATTTATCGAATCCACTGCTAAACAGATTTAGTCTGAACGTATTGATTAAATTCTTGATAACCTCCAACTAACTCTCCATCAACAATAATTTGAGGAAAGGTTCTGGCGTTTGGAAATTTTTCTGTGAATTCTTCTCGATTGAAATCTTCATCAAGCATGTATTTTTTAAATTCTAAATCCTTTGTTTCACATATTTGAACGGCTGCATCGCAGAATGGGCATTGTGGTTTTGAC
>CABZYK010000008.1:0-42728 GCA_902529935.1 uncultured SAR86 cluster bacterium
AATTGATAGGTTCATCAATCGAAGTTAGGCTTTATGCGGAAGATCCTGCAAATGAATTTCTCCCTGTTACTGGAGATATAATTGCCTTCGATCCATGCGATAACCCTTCTGTGCGCTGGGATGTAGGGATTGAAAAAGGAACTGTCGTGTCCTCAAATTTTGATCCAATGCTTGGAAAAGTTATTTCTTATGCTGAAACTAGAGAGGAAGCTGCTCAAAAGCTAGCTTTGGCTCTTGAAAGAAGTCATTTTGGTGGCATGAGGACAAACCGTGATTATCTTATTTCAATCCTAAGGTCTGAAGATTTTCTCAAAGGAAAAACGACAACCGACTTTGTTGAGAGAGTAAGTCTCAACACAGAAATTGATCTATCAGAAAATGAAATTTTTGATCATGCTGTTGCAGTAGCCATGTGGAATCAATCTAAAAACAGAGAAAGTGCAAATGTTCTTTCTAACATTCAATCTGGCTGGCATAACGCAAGGCTTCCATATCAAAAAATAGATTTAATTTTTGGTGATGATGTTATTGAGGTCAAATATAAGTCAAAAAGAGGTGGAGACTTTTGTCTTTCAGATGATGCTTCAGTAAGAATTTATGAATTTGATGATGAATCTATAGATATTGAAATTGATGGAAAAAGGATAATTTCAAAAATTTCATACCATGAAGGTAAGTTTCTTATTCAAACCATTAAGGGAGACTTATTGTTTGAGATGAAAGAAAGGTTTGAGTCTAGCTCGATAAACGAAATTGCCGGCGGCTTAACTGCTCCTATGCCTGGAAAAGTGGTTGATGTACCTGTCAAAAAAAATGAGTCTGTTAAGTCTGGCCAAACTTTAGTGATTCTAGAAGCTATGAAAATGGAGCATAAGGTAACTGCTCCAATTGATGGAAACGTAAAAGAAGTATTGATTGCTGTTGGAGATCAGGTTGAGAGCGGCTCAACTTTAGTGATTTTAGAAGATTAATCCCACTTTGGTTCTCTTTTTTCCAAAAATGCTGAAATGCCCTCTTGAGCATCTGGACCCGCAAAGGTTTCCGCACTTTTTTTACCTAAATAAGGTAAAGCTTCATCAAAATTCATTCCATCCTGATTAACATAGGCTTCCAATCCAAATTGCATGGTACCTGGAGCAAGGTTAGCAAGGTCACTTGCAAGGCTATCTACCTTTTCATTTAATTGATCGTTGGGAACAGATTCATTTATTAAACCCCACTCCACTGCTTTTTCTGCATCAATCGCTTGGCCTCTCATACAGAAATCTAATCCAGCTCTTTTAGGCATTACTCTAAATAGGCCTGCCATTACCATATGCGGCCAAACTCCTCTGAGTATTTCTGGTGCAGAAAATTTAGCATTTTCAACTGCAATAGCATGAGTGCAATTTGTAACCATCAATAATGCTCCGGCATGGACAGAACCCTGAATTTTGCAAATTACAGGTTTATATAAATGCCTTATGGACATACTTATGTCATCAGAGCCTTCTATTCTCGGAACATTTGATTCTTCTTGTTTTCTATTTAAATCTGCTCCAGCACAAAAAACGTCGCCTTCGGCTGCGATGATAACTACCCTGATACTTCTTTCTTGTTTTGCGTAAGCTAGAGCATAATTAATTTCATTCATCATGACGTTATTTAAAGCATTCTTTTTCTCTGGTCTATTTAGGGTAAGAGTTAAAACATTGTTGGTAATGTTTAACTTTGTTGCTTGAAAATTTAAGCCCTCTAAAGATAATTTATCTGTCATATTTTTTCCTATAAAAGTTGTTTGGGTGCTTGAATTATTTTTGCCCGTAAATATTCCCCGAGTGATTTAGCTTGAGGATCCATTCTAGTCGAAGAAGAAACTCCATCTTGAAGAATTCCACGTACATAGAAATTAAGTGAAAGAATATTTGGTAATTCATACCTTTCAATTTCAAAGTTACTTAGATCAGGCAATAATTCCTTAAATTTGTCTACTGTCAAAAAATCATACAGGAAAGCATAACTCTCTTTATTTTTTGCCCAAACTCCAACATTCGCACATCCACCCTTGTCGCCTGAACGTGTACCGTAAAGATTCCCAAATGGAACTTCTTCCAGAATTGTTTTATCAACTTCTGGATTAGAATAAGGTTCTTTTTGATAGAGAATCTCTTCGTAATCAAGCTGGCTGGTTGGAACAACTTCTTTCGTCTCTCCTAGAAAATGAACTTGTTCCCTAACAAATTTGCTGTCGACTAAAGCTGGCCAATATTCTATGAAAGGTCCGCTAGGTACTACCCCGCTTCTTCCTGTCCAACCAGGAAAATTAGCTAAAGCTAGTTCTACAATTTTTGCATTGAATAGTCTGCCAACTTTATCAGCATCCTTAGACATAACATCAATTCTTAAAAATGCTTGAGCCTCCTCATTACTGTTTGGATTAATTTTATCGGTTCTGTGGAGTTGAACGTCTACCTTATCAAATTGTTCTCTTCCGCCTACATTTTCAAAAATTGAATCAGTAATCAAATCTGCTTTTTCTTCTATATCTAGACCTGTTAATAAAAGTTCAATTCCATTTCTGAAACCTCCAGCTAAATTAATGCAAACCTTATGTTTGTCTGGAGGACTGCTTCCTTTGCAACCACTGACGTAAACTCTATCGTTAGATTCTTGTTCGATTTTTAGAGTATCAAAATTGGCAATTACATCAGGATTAATATATGCGGGACTGCTTATCTCATATAGCAGTTGAGCCGTTACAGTACCAACAGAAACCAAACCTCCGGTATTAGGATGTTTAGTAATTGTAAAATTTCCATCCTCTTCTATTTCTGCAATAGGATAACCAACGTTACTGAATGAAGGCACTTCTCTAAAGAATGAATAATTACCTCCGGTAACTTGCGCCCCACATTCAATTAAGTGACCTGCTGCAAGAGCGCCAGCTAATTTATCGTAGTCATTTCTTTGCCAATTGAACTTCCAAGCAGCAGGACCAATTACTACCGCAGCATCAGTGACTCTTGGACAAATAACCACATCTGCACCTGAGTCTAGCGCTTCTTTAATACCCCAAGCGCCGAAGTAAGCATTTGCAGTTACAGCTTTTTTATCATAATCAAAAAGAGATACATTCGTATCAATATTTTTTATCTCCTCTCCTGATTCATTTAACTTTGATAATTCAGGCATAAGGTCATCGCCATCGATATAAGCTACTTTTAACTCTAAGTTGAGTTCTGAAACAATGTCTTCAATCATTGAAGCCATGCCTTTTGGGTTTAATCCCCCTGCATTAGTAACAATTTTAATTCCTTCTTGCTGACATTTTTCGGCTACATCCTTAAATTGTTTTAAAAAGGTTCCCACATAGCCATGATCTTCACCTCTTTTAAGCTTTTGGTTATAAAGAATGGTCATAGTTAATTCAGCTAAGTAATCTCCAGTTAGAACATCTATCGGACCCCCATCAACCATATCCTTAGCAGCAGAGAGTTTATCTCCATAGAAACCGCTGCAATTTGCAATTTTTATTACTTCATTTTTTGTCATGATTACTCTTTCTCTCGTTTAATCCCGCAATATAAATTCCTATAATCAAAATAATACCACCTAAGATCTGTTGAAATAAGAGCAGTTCATTAAAGAGAAACATACTCAATATTGCTGCCGTTAAAACTTGTAAAAGCAAAATAAGAGATGTGAATTGCGCGCTTAACTGAGATAAGCCATAAATGACTAATCCTTGTCCAATGATTTGAACCAGCGTGGACTGTAATAAAAGATTCCCTAATCCCTGAAGAGAAATTGGGAACTTTATACCGGTCTCAAAAAAACCAAGAGCTAAAAGAGGAATGCACCCAAACAAAGCTGAGTAAAGCATGAGCTGAAATGTATCTAAATTGCTTGAAAGTCTTCTCACAGATACCAAATATCCTGCATAAAAAATTGCAGCCAGCAAAGAAAGTAAATCCCCTCTGAGGTTTTTGCCTAAAAAAACATCAAAATTTTGAAGGTTAAGAATAATTAAGCTAACGCCTATAAATGAAAGAATTAAGGAGATTAGAAACAATTTACTAATTCTTTCCTTAAAAAATAAAAAGGATATGATACCGACGTATATAGGCGCAGTGTTAACTAACAAAGCCGCATTAGTTACAGGAGTGATCATGATTGCCGTATGCCATAGTGCAATGTCTGCACCAAAAAATATTCCAGGCAATGCAAGAATAAAAAAATTTGTATTTACGAAAAATTTCTTGCCTTTAATAGCTCCATAAATCAGTAAAATTAAGAAAGCAAAAAAGAAACGATAAAACCCTGTCATCGAGGGAGAAACTTCACTGTAACGCATAAGTATTGGAGCTAATCCAATTAATATCGCACCGATTACCGTGGAAAGGTAAAAAGGATATTTATTTTGAACACTCATCTTTAAGCATTTATTCAAGATTAGCTATACTGCACTAATGAACTGGAATGATCAAAAGGACAATAGATACATCTTCACAGTTAGCGAATTAAATAATTCAGCAAAAAAAACTTTAGAAAATTCATTTTCAGATATCTGGATAAAAGGTGAGATATCAAATTTTAAATCTTATCCATCTGGGCACTGGTATTTCACTCTTAAAGATGAGGAATCTCAAATTCAGTGCGTTATGTTTAAGTTCAAAAATTCATTATTAAATTTTATCCCCAAGGAAGGTGATGAATTCATTGCTTTAGGCAGTGCTTCAATGTACTTGGCAAGAGGAAATTATCAGTTTCAAGTTGAATCACTGGAAAAAGATGGGATTGGAAAGCTTTATGAAGAGTATGAAAAACTTAAAACTAGACTGAGCAATCAAGGATTATTTGATGAAAGCAACAAATTAGAAATACCTAGCTATCCTCAAAAAATTGCATTGATTACATCTGAAAAAGGAGCGGTTCTTCAAGATATTAAGAATGTCTTAAATAGAAGAGCCCCGAGTATTGAGGTCAATTTATTCTCATCTCTTGTTCAAGGAGAGGAAGCGGAACAGAGTATCCTCAACAACTTAAATCTGATAATTGAAATTCAACCACAATATAAATATGATTTGCTCATATTTGCCAGAGGCGGAGGATCAATTGAAGATCTTTGGGTTTTTAATTCAGAAAAAATTGCTTTAGCAATATCTAAACTAAATATTCCAACTATAAGTGCAATTGGTCATGAAACAGATTTTACAATATGTGATTTTGTTTGTGACTTAAGGGCGCCAACTCCGTCCGGTGCTGCGGAAATTATTTCTTCAGAAATATTTCAAATTTCTAATTCTTTAGAAAATTATGAAAAATTTTTAAATAAGGTTTTTTTTAATAATTTAAATTTTCTTAATCAAGAAGTTAAAAACCTTAATCAAAGAATCATAAACCCACTGAATAAAATAAATGAAAATTTTCTTAAGCTAGATGAGAGTACTCTTAGATTACATAATTCTTTTTTGAGTGGATTCAATAAAATGAGGGAAATCATAAATTTCTCAAAAAGGTCCATAGATTTATTAAACCCAAATTCTAAATTGGCTCAATTTAAAGAAAATATAAATGATAATTTATCAAAAATTAAAACGCTTTATTCAAAGAATCTTAGTGAGAAACAAAATCTCATTACATCGTATTCTTCACAGATTGAGCAACTAAGTCCTTTCAATGTTTTAGAAAGAGGATATTCAATTGTCAGGAATAAAAAAGGAGTTGTGGTCAAATCAATAGATGATATTTCTTTGGAAGATAAAATATCTGTCACTTCTGCGAAAATATCTTATGAAGCTGATGTTACAAATATAAATAATGATTAGAAAATTATTGCCGATAATATTTTTAATTGTTATTTCCTGTTCAAATAAAATAATAAGTCTTAAAAACGACTGTAACTTTCCTAAATCTAATCTTGTTCCAGGCGGACACATAACAGTTACTTCAAATGATTATCAGGAAAATTTTCAAGGTATTCAGTGTTTTAACAGAGATAAAACCTTTACTTTGGTTTACCCAGTCCCATTGGAGCTTAAAAACCAGAGAATTTATGTTTCTGATAGAGTTTTTGTTATTCAAGAAAAAAAATTTAGGGAATCCAGAATCACTATAGAGGATCAAAATTTTATAAAAATATCTCCTGAATCAAGGAAAAGAATAAGAGAAGAACAAGTAATATTAAATTCTAAATATGCAGTTAACTCAGATCAAATAAATTTAAATTGGCCTATGATTCAGCCAGTTTCTGGTTATATTTCGAGTCGATTTGGATTGCGTAGATTTATAAATGGTTCTCCTAGAAACCGCCATCTCGGTCTTGATATTGCTAACAACGAAGGTACAAAAATAATTGCTCCATTAAATGGAAGAGTCATTTTTGTAGGAAACCTTTTTTACAAGGGGAACAATATAATTCTCGATCATGGGAATGGATTTCTTTCTTCTTATTCTCATTTAAATGAGATATTTGTAAACGAGAATGAATATCTTGAAAAGGGTCAATTAATTGGAACCGTTGGCTCTTCAGGAAGGGTGACCGGGCCTCATTTACATTTTGAAATCTTCATTAAGGGAAGAAGAATTGATCCCGAAGGTCTAATTAATGAGCTCCAATCTTTGGATTATTGATTCTTTTGTTTGTGGACCTCTCAAAACTTCTTTCACATTTAAATCTCTATCAATGATTACAGTCACGGGAAGAGTTTCTGGAATGTCAATTCCAAAGATTTGATAAGGACTTGTTAAGAGAGAGGGAATCCTTGCATTGAACCTTATTAGTTGTTCGTCTAGTTCTGCCCCAGAAAGTTCATCAAAGTGAAATAAGTAAACATTAAGTTCATCTTTATTCTCTTCATATAAAGCATTCAATTCAGGAATCTCTTTAATACAGGGTGGGCACCAGTCTGCCCAAAAATTTATCACTGTGTTCTTTTCCTTTAAATCTTCCAGCATCAAACCATCTTGTTGATGAATCATAAGATCTGATTCAGAGCATGCCGTTATAATCAGTAAAAAAAAGGATAAATTTATAATTCTCATGACTCTAAGATTTCTTTTAGCAAGGGTACCGTAATATTTCTTTTTTTTGAGAGAGAGTATTCATCAATTTTTTGAACTAAATTAATTATATTCTCAAGATTTCTAGAGCTTCTTTCTAAAGCATACGATAGTACTGAGTTATCAATCGATATACCTCTTTTATTGAAAATTAATTCCATCAATATTCTTTTTTCCTCATCGTTTAATTCAGCAAAACTCATGGCAGAAATTGATGAGATTCTTGATTGAAGATCCTTCAGATTAAAATCAATTGAATTTAGAGGTTTATCAGAAAGAAAAATAATTTTACTTTTATCTGCTTCATTTAATTCGTTATAAAGGTTAAAAATTCCTATCTCCCACTTGGAATCATTAGGAGCAAGATCTAACCTATCCAATACTATTACATCGAAATAAGATATACCTTCCAGGATTTGTTCAGAAAAATAATTATCTTCTAGAGAAGCATAAAAAATCTTTTTATCAAAATAAAAACAATTTAAAAACGAATTTAAAATATACTTCTTCCCAGACCTTTCGTCCCCGTAAAGTAAGATAAATTTATTAGTTTCAGAAAAGAAATTCTCAAGCTGATTAAAGTTTATCTCAAATGTTTCAATAGACTGCAAATTCTCTTTTGATAGATATATTTCTGAATTGAACTTGAAAGTTTTTTGATCCATCACTTTATATTGCGTAGGATTTTTATGCCCGGATCAATGAAATAAACTATCAAGCTTAAAGTGTTTGTGAATATAAAAAGTATTGATATCCAGTAAATTGCCTTATCAGTAACTAAGAAACCGACAGCATCAATTAAAATGATGCCAACCAATAAAAGTAAAATAGTAGTATTTAATTTTCCAAGAAAATTTGGAGCAACCTGATAATCAGATATTAAGTAATTTGCCAACACTACTCCTACAATAATTAATAAATCTCTGCCAAGAATCATAAACATAAACCAGTTTTCGATGAGGTCTATTGAACCTAAAGAAATTATTGTTGCCACCACTAATGTTTTGTCTGCAACCGGATCAGCTATTTGTCCAAATCTTGATTGCCATGAAAATTTTCTAGCTAAAAATCCATCTAGTAAATCTGATATCCCCGCTAAAAAAAATATTCCTAAGGCCAAAAAAAATTGTTCCTCTAATATGAAAATTATGAGGGGATATACAGAGAGAAGTCTCAATACCGTAAGGATATTTGGAATATTAGAAAGCATTTAATTTATACTCTGAAAAATTATTTCTTCAGATGATTTGCTGCTTAAAGTTAGTAAATTATCAGTCAGCATTACTTCAACAAGGTCTTCGAAATCAGAGTCAGTAGTAACCATAAAACTAAACATATTATCCTCTAGTTTGTGAAGAAATGATTTTTTAACTAAGAAATTTTGGCTTAGGAACTCTTTGAATGTCTGAAGAGCATCAAAAGATATATTTCCCTCAACGGTAATGAGAATCTTTCTATTCTTTGATCCAGATTTCACTCTATAGGGATCCGATATGTTATCTAAAAGACCTTGGATGGCTTCAAAAGGAAGGAAGCTATTGTAGGGATTTAGATTAGAAAAAACATTATTTGGTTCCTCAGGCAGGTAACAAAGAAATCCATTTTCTCTAAAACAATACATCCATCCATCGGGAGAATATTTCTCATTATTGAAATAAATATTTTCAAAGCTTTCCATATTTTTCCCTTCATAGAAGGTTATTTCTGTTGAGTCTAAAATTGGATATATAGCTCTCCCTCCCCTTTTTTTGGCTTCATTAGAAATAATGTTTTTTAAATTGTTACATTCATCTAAGGCCATCTGATATGTTTTTGATTTTAATTCGCTTGATAAATTACAGTTTACCCAAACGACTGCTTTTAATTTCTTTTCTGTAAATAATGAAAAATTTAAATCAAATAATTTTGATCTCAGTTCTACAGCATCGATTTTAATTTCAATAAAATTTTTATTTTGCTCTTGTAAGAACTTGTATTCCCTAACGTAAGAATTCAAATCAAGATCCATAATTTTTTTTGAATTCCTTGTCTCCTCAAAATTTCCAGTTGCTCTAACAATTGCTTCTAGAACAGCTTGATCTAAGTAAAAAGAAATCTCGTTTCCAGTATCTTCAATTTTTACTGTATAAACCTCAGGAAGATCAGATTGACTGGCTAAAAAAATAGCTTGAAAAAAAAGAAAAATTAAGAATACCTTCCTCATTGCTAAATCATTATAATGTTTATTTCAAAAAAAAATTCACTGAAATATTGAGCAAGCAGAAGAAGATAACCTATAAATCGTCTGGCGTTGATGTCGAATTAGGTTACAAGCTTGTCGACGTTATTAAACCTTTTGCAAAAAAGACGCTTAGAAAAGAGATAGATTCAAACATAGGTTCTTTTGCTGCTCTTGCTTCTATTCCAAAAAACTATAAAAGTCCTAAACTTGTTGCTTGTACTGATGGAGTTGGAACAAAAATTTCTATAGCAGAAAAACTTAATGATCACAGTACTGTTGGTGAAGATCTTGTTGCCATGTGCGTGAATGATTTGATAACTGTAGGTGCTGAGCCTCTTTTCTTTTTAGATTACCTTGTGACAGATAAAATTAATTTAAGAAAAAAGAAACAAATCTTTAAAGGAATATCAAAAGGCTGTCTGGCAGCTGGATGCTCTCTTATCGGAGGAGAAACAGCTGAACATCCAGATGAATTTCCAAAAGGAAAATATGATTTGGCAGGTTTTTCAGTTGGAGTAGCAGAAAAAAATAAAATACTAAAAATTAGCAATGTAAAAAATAATGATCTTATTTACGGTCTATCATCTACTGGTTTACATTCAAATGGATTCTCATTAATAAGAAAGCTCATACAATCGAAAAAGATAAATTTGAAAGCTCGAATGGGGAAAACAACTTTAGGCAAAGTACTTCTTAAGCCAACGAAAATTTATGTAAATGTTGTCCGTGAGTTATCCAAATCTATTTCTCTCAAACAAATTTGTCATATTACCGGAGGCGGCATCGTTGAAAATTTACCAAGAGTTATTCCAAATGGTAAATGTGCTCACATAGATTTTTCCGGGGGATACCCTTTTCATAAAGATCTTTTTGATCTAATTTCCTCAAAAGCTAACCTAACAATTAAGGAAATGACTGAGGTCTTTAATTGTGGAGTTGGGTTGATAGTAATTATTCATCCCGCTGACAAAACTAAATTAGAATACAAACTGAAAAAATTTAGACAGCCGTTTGTCAGACTAGGAAAGGTAGTAAACGATAAAACGAAGAAATTAGAGATACAATTTGGGTGATATCAAAAAACTCGCTGTTTTAGTATCTGGAAACGGAAGTAATCTTCAATCAATAATTGATTCAATAAATATCGGTGAAATTAATGCAAATATTTCACTTGTTATATCTAATATTGAAACTGCTTTTGCATTAACAAGAGCTAAACAAGAAAATTTGAATAGTGCTTTTTTGAATCATAAAAATTTTTCATCAAGAGAGAGTTTTGATCAAGCACTGAGTGAGCTACTGATTAAGCATGAAGTAGATTTAATTGTTTTAGCAGGCTTCATGCGAATCCTATCGAATAGTTTTATAGAAAAATTTAATAGAAAAATTATCAATATCCATCCATCTCTTCTGCCTAAATATCCTGGTCTCAACACCCATGAAAAAGTAATAAATAACAAGGATAAGTTTCACGGAGTGACAATTCATCTTGTAGACGAAGGCTTGGATAGCGGTCCAATAATTGCTCAAGCTAGATTTAAAGCTACCAAATATAAAGATATTGATAGTTTGATCACAAAAGTTCACTCAATAGAACATAAACTTTATCCATTGATTATCAAGATGATAGTTGAAGGAGAAATTAACCTTAATGAAATTAATGGAAAAAATTTTAAATGTTACGAGGATGAATTTGATTTATAAAATTAGCTTAACCTGTCTTCTTGTGATAGCTAGCAACCTTTTTCCTATTAATGAAGAAAGCTACACATTTAAATATAAGGAATCAGAGTTTAAAGTAAATCTCACTACTCTGAACGATGAGTGGAATATTACTTACGAAATCTCTCATCCTTTCTTTAAGTTAAGTCAAGATACTCAATTTAGTTATACAAATTTAATTCAGATATCTGAGATAAAAAGAAATTTAATCGTCATGGGAGGATTAAGGAAGATAGAAGAAAGTTACAAAATAGATCATTTAACAAAAAAAATTAAATACATAAAAGGTCAGCTAACCGAAACTCTTCAATATGATGGAGCTATTTACGATGATTTGACTGCTCATCTTTACTTAAGATTGTTAAATATTCAGATCGACGAAGAAATTACTCTTAATGTATTGGAGAGAGGAAAAATAAGGCAGAAAAAGTTTATAAAAACAATTTCTAGTCCTGACACTATTAAAATCAAGGAAAAAAAAGAAAAGGATAAATTTGAGCTTTTTTTTAAGGATAACTCAAAAGAAATATTAAAAGTTATTCAGAATGTTAATGGTAGAGAGTTTGTCTGGGAGAATCTTTAAACTTTGGGGGGTGTAACACCCAATTGACCTTGATATTTGCCATTCCTATCCGCATAACTTGTTTCGCATAATTCATCTGATTCAAAAAAAAGCATTTGTGCTACGCCTTCGTTTGCATAGATCTTTGCTGGCAAACTTGTTGTATTTGAAAATTCAAGAGTTACATGGCCTTCCCATTCAGGTTCGAGAGGGGTTACGTTTACAATTATGCCGCATCTAGCATACGTAGATTTTCCTAAACAAATTGTTAGTACGTTCCTAGGAATTTTAAAATATTCCACAGTCCTTGCTAGGGCAAAGGAATTTGGAGGAATTACACACACCTCAGATTTAATATCAATGAAGCTATCCTCATCAAAATTTTTTGGGTCCACTGTGGCTGAATTTATATTTGTAAAAATTTTAAATTCATCAGCACACCTCACATCATAACCATAACTTGATAGCCCGTAAGAAACTGTACTTCCAGCCTCTTCTGTATGTTTAACTTGTTTATCAATGAAGGGGTCTATTAGATGACTTTCTATAGCCATTCTTTTTATCCATTTATCTGATTTTATACTCATAAAAATAAGCTGTTATTATATATTAATGATCACTTTCAAAAGGTATTTAAATCGCAACGTTTACTATTTATTTTTAATAATTTATGCGGTTTCACTGCCTTTAAAATCAAATGAAGATTTTTATGAAATTTATAAATATCTTCATCAAAATCCTGAATTATCTCTGCAAGAATTTGAGACGACTAAATACCTCGAAGATTTATTAGAAGAATATGGATATGAGATTATCACCAATATTGGAGGAAATGGTTTTGCAGCTATCCTCAAAAATGGAGGAAACAAGACAGTCTTATTTCGAGCAGACATGGATGCTCTTCCAATAAAAGAAGAAACAGGAATTTCTTTTGAAAGCGTCAAAACTACTAAACAGAATGGAATGGACGTGCCAATAATGCATGCTTGTGGTCATGATATTCACATGACGTCTTTAATTGGAACTGCAGAATACTTTGCAAAAAATAAAGATTCATGGAAAGGAACTATTGTTTTTATTTTGCAACCTGCTGAAGAAATTGGTTTTGGTGCAAGACAAATGATAAATGCAGGATTGTTTAAAAAAATACCTTATCCAGATATAAATTTAGCCCTTCATGTTTCAGCTCAAACTCAATCTGGAACGGTCCATATAACTCCAGGCTTCGCAATGGCGAATGTTGATTCAGTCGATGTTACTTTTTATGGAGAAGGTGGGCACGGAGCTTATCCTCATTTAACTAAAGATCCCATCGTAATGAGCTCTCAATTCATTACAACTGTTCAAACAATCATTAGCAGAAATTTAAGCCCTATCAATGCAGGGGTTGTGACTGTTGGTTCCATTCATGGAGGAACCAAACATAACATAATCCCAAATCATGTTGATCTTCAGATCACCGTGAGATCTTATAGTGACGAGGACAGAGAGCTTATAATCTCTAGAATTAAAAAAATCGCTGAATCCATTGCGATTCAAAATGATTTGCCAAAAAATCTCTATCCAATCGTTAAGCTCAGAGACGAATACACTCCTGCCGTATTTAATAATCCAGACTTAGCTATGCGCGCCAAAGAAATTCTTTCAAAAGAGTTAGGAAAGGATAAAGTGTTTGATGGTCCTCAAGTCATGGGGGGAGAAGACTTTGGTCAATTTGGAAGAGTAGAGCCAAAAATACCTTCCCTGCTTTTTTGGATTGGCGCTGTATCACAAAAGGATTACAAAGAGTTTTTGAATAATTCTAAAAAATTACCGTCCCTTCATTCGAGTAAGTTTTTACCCGACTATGAAAAAACAATTGATACTGGCATTTCAAGTTCAATTGCGTTAATTGAAGCTCACCTAAAGTAATTTTTGCCTGCTATCAAATGCATGCCTAAGGGTATTGGAGTCCACATAGTTCAGATCTCCTCCAAGAGGCACACCTTGAGCAAGTTTAGTAATGTTTAGAGAATCTGATGAACATTTCTCAAGTATGTATTGAGCTGTTGCCTCACCTTCTAAGGAAGAATTAAAAGCTAAAATAAGTTCTTTAATTTCACCACTCAGAGCTTTTGAATACAGCTCAGATAGACCTATTTCGTTTGGACCCCTACCTTCAATTGGAGAAAGATATCCACCCAATACAAAATAGATTCCCTTAAATCCGCCCAGTTCTTCTATTTGAACAACTTGAGAGGTATTTTCTACAACACATACTTGTGTATTATCTCTGCTTGAATCATTACAAATAGAACATATCTGATCTTCTGACAAAACCCTGCAGTTTTGACATGTGCCGATTAGATCTATTGCTCTGGATAGATTGTTAGCAAGATTTTTAGCATCGGCTTCATCGCCTCCTAATAAACTCATAGCCATTCGTTTTGCAGTTTTTGGTCCAACACCAGGCAGAACTTGCAAAGATTTAATCAGATCTGAGAGTAATGGACTAAATTTCATCTATATCTTTGAAACTTTTTTAATTTTTCCATCAAATTTTTCAAGCATTTCGTTCAGCGAAGAGTCTTTTTTAAGGTCGTCTTCTGCTTGCTTTGATTCTTTTTGAGACTTTATCTTTTCAAATTCAAAAGGAGTTTCTGTTAAATCAGATGGTTTGAAGCTAACTTTCAATTTCTTTTTAAGCAAAATTGATAAAGCATCCTCAACTTCTTTTATCTGATTTTCCGTAATTATGTTCAACCTCTCTTGGTTAATGCCAAAGTGCATCTCCGAGTCATGATACTCAATCATCGATGCATGGGACATAAATTGGGCAGTTAATTTAGTCAAATCAAGATTTGAGAAATCTTCGGGCCAACTAAAGTCAGTCTCGTCCTTGTTAGTGTTTAGAGATTTTTTTTTTGAGCTTTCTGGAAGGAAAGCAATCATTTTCAAAAAAGTCATTGTGAGTAGACTTTCTGGTTTTGGTGATAACTTAAAATACTCTAAATTTGAGATTCCAAGATCATAAATCAATTGAAGGTTCTGGGGTTCAATAGATAAATCAGATAGATCTGCTTTTTCGTCAAATTGAGACAATGCAACTTCTTGAATAAGCGATAAAAGATCAATCAATATTTGTTCGGGATCATAAAAATTTATCTTAACCTCCTCGATATTTTCAATAAGTTTTTTTGAATCTCTACCAATTATTGATTTAAGAATGGATTGAATAAGCTCTGATGAAGGCAAACCCATTAATTCTTCAACTTTTTTTTCTGTAATTTTTCCCTCAGAGAATGAGATGATTTTTTCAGAAAGAGTTAATGCATCTCTCATGCTTCCCCTTGCGAGACTGGAGAGTTTTATCAATGAATTTTCATCATATTTTATTTTCTCTTCATCAAAAATTAATTGGAGTTGATTCTTTATATTGTCTAATTTCATAGCAGAAAGATTAAACTGAACGCATCTTGAAAGAACAGTAGGCGGAACTTTATCTATTTCTGTAGTAGCGAAAAGAAAAATTACATGCTCCGGGGGCTCCTCTAGTGTTTTTAAAAGTGAATTAAAACTTTCCTTAGAAAGCATATGTATTTCATCAAGCAGGTAAATTTTAAAGGGAGAAGATGTTGGTAAGTAAGGAACGGAATCCAATAATTCTTTAGTTTCTTCGACTCCTCTTCTAGATGCTGCATCAACTTCTTGAAAATCTATAGCGCTTCCATTTTCAATGGATAAACATGAATCGCATTTCCTGCATGGCTCGGACTTCTTTTTTGAATTAGAGCAATTTATAGCTTTTGCCAAAATTCTTGCAAGAGTTGTTTTGCCAGTTCCTCTAGTTCCGGAGAATATAAATGCGTGAGGAAGTTTTTCCAAATCCAATGCCCCTTTCAAGGCTTTCACTACATAATCTTGGCCTACTACCTCATCAAAAGTGTTGGGACGCCATTTTCTTGCAAGAACTTGATAGGTCATTAATAACCTATCACTTGTCTATAAGAAAGATCAAAATCAAAACCTCTTCTTTGCAAAAAGTTTATTGCCTTTGCCTTTGTTTTTTCTTCTTCAAAGTTATATTTTGTTTTGGGAAATTTTTTTAGAAGCAAGTCGTATATTTCTTTTTCCCAATTAATTTCAAGTTCAGAAAATTTTTTATCTAGAAAATTATTTGAAATTCCTTTTTGAGCTAGCTCCATTTTAATTTTTATGGGCCCATAACCAGCTTGAGTTTTACTTCTTATGTATGCCTCTGAAAACCTTTCATCTGATTGGAGTCCTTCGTTAGCTAATCTATCAATTTCTTGATTAAGTAATTCCAAATCATTAACTCTTCTAAAAAGCTTATTAAAGAGTTCTTTTTTTGAATGCTCTCTTCGAGATAAAAAATCCATTAATTTTTTTCTAATTAAATTGTCTTCAATATTATTCAATTTCTAGAGGAATATGTAAGTCTATCAAGGTCTGCTCTTAAATCGACCGGGTGCCCAAGAACTTGCGTCATGTGAACTAAAACAATATCTTCGACTGGATCGGCCCAAAAAATTGTAGAAGCTGCTCCGCCCCAAAATAAACTTCCTTCTGATTGATAAAATTGACTGAAGGCAGGATTCGATATTTTTGCCATGCAGATGGCTTGCCCAACGCCGAGACTGACAATACCTAGTAGACCAAAATCTTCAATGTGACTTTCAGATAACATTTTAAAAGCCTCTTCACTCAAAATAGTTTTGCCTTCAAAAGAACCTCTATCATTTAACATCTGACCGAATTTTAAATAATCTTCTGCTGTCGATATAAGACCTGAACCACCATCTTCAACTTTGTTCGTTTTCAAATAAGGACTTTCTTCATATGAGTCCATTAAGATTAAATCGTCAGGAAAAATCTCATCATTAAATTCTCTTTGAATGTCGCCAACGCTAGCACCTTTGTGTGTATACATACTAGTGAATCTGTTGATTTCTGATTCAGGAACAGCAAATGAAGTATCTTTCATGCCTAAAGGATCAAATATGTTCTCTTTCATAAAGTTTCCAAAAGTCATACCTGATACTTTTTCTATGATGCATCCAAGCAAATCCATACCAACACCATAGGTCCATTTTTCTCCAGGTTGATGGACTAAGGGAGCTGAAGCGAGTTCTTGTGCAAATTCACATATATTTGAAAATGGTTTTCCTGCTGGAATTGAAAAATCTGTTTGATCAGCAGTCACTTCAAGATCTAAATAATAGTAAGGATGCAGATTCTTTTCCTCGTAGATATCATTGGCAATTGTTTCAGTAGGAAGCCATGCATAAATTAGCCCTGAAGTATGAGTGGCTGCATCTAAGACTGTAACTGGCCTATCAAGATTAAAAAAGTCTCCAGCCTCGTTAACTACTTTTGTATTTTTAAACTCAGGAATAAATTTAGAAATAGGATCGCTTAATTTAATGAGGCCTCGATCAACCAAAATCATCAAAGCTACACCTGTGATGGGTTTAGACATCGAATAAATTCTGAATAAAGCGTCTTCCTTCATAGGAATCTTTTTATCGATGTCTTTGTATCCATTTACAACTTTTAATATAGGTTTTCCATCTTTAGTGATGATTGTCACAAACCCAGGAAATTGTTTCTCCTCTACAAGATCATCCAACATCGCTGTGATCCTTTGCAATCTCTCATCGCTGAAACTAGAGGCGGATAAAAAATTAATAGAAAAGATCAAGAAAAGAAATATGTATGAGCGCTGAAGATTCATGAGATTACCAATTATTAAAAAGATTAAATGTTTCATATGAATAATATTCTTTAAAATTATCCAGTTCAAATAAATTACAGATTGAATTTAGCTCAAATTTTTCATCGATAAAATCATAAGAATGATTATCTTTTAATTCTGTTTTAAGCAGAAAGTCATACTCCTCAGAAGTAATTTTAGGTTTAAGTAATCTTATGTCTGTTCTAGCTAAAGGTATTGAAGTATTTCTACAGAAAATAAAATATGTAAAAAAAGGATTGGTTAATTTACTTTGCTCTCTTTCTTTCTCAGAACCATATTCAAGATAATCAAAACAATCAAAAGTATTAGATCCTTCAAAAATAAAAAGATCATGTAAATTGAAATCAATGTCAGTTTTGTCATTAACCTGAATAGTTGATTCAATTAAAAAATCATAGCTTCCTACATCAAACTCTGGCTTAAGATAATTTATGGAAATTTTTTGATTATTTTTTCTTTGATTAAAAATCAGTTCGAAATCTTTTATAAATTTAAATAAATCCAAAGTATCCATTTCATCATTTAAGTTACACCATGAATATTTGTAATGAGATGAATCAATATCTAGATTGTTTTTGAAAGAACAGGAATGACCAAAAATAAAAAAGAGAATAATTAAATACTTTTTCATAGTTTCTTAAGTAACAAAGAAAAATCGATAGATTTGATGTTTTTCGTTAATTCTCCAAGTGAAATAAAGTGAATATTTAATTTTGATACTTCTTTGAACTGTTGCATGTCCAAAATACCAGATACCTCTATCTTTGATCTATTTCCAACTATATCTATACCCTTTTTTATGTCTTCAATTGAAAAGTTATCAAACATAATAACATCTGGAGAATGATTTAAAGCTGGCTCGATCTTATTTAGCGTATCAACTTCGATTTCCAAAAATTTACCTCTATCTATGTCATCCAGTACTAATTCATCCAAGCTATTAAACATTGATATGTGATTTTCTTTAATCATTAGTGCATCATATAATCCAAACCTATGGTTGCGTGCTCCTCCTATTCTGGTTGCATATTTCTGAGAATATCGAAGACCAGGTATTGTTTTTCTTGTATCCAGTAAATCAATCTTTTTATTTTGCAAAAGATTAACTTTATTTTGAGTGTTGGTTGAAATTCCAGATAAAAATTGAACAAAATTGATTGCAGTTCTTTCTGATTTAAGAATTGAATTTATGTTACCTTTAATTTCAACAATTTCGTCGCCATTCTTAAAAAAATCACCATCGTTGAATTTCCACTTAAATTCAATTTTTTTATCTATTTGCGTAAAAGACTCTTCAAACCAGTCTCGACCACAAAAGAGACCATCATCTTTTGCTTTAAGGAAAGCTGTAACTATTTGATCTCTAATAATTCCATCAGAAAGATCTTTGTCTCCTAAGTCTTCTAATAGAGCAAGTTGAACATCGCTTTTATAAATCTTTTTGTGATTAAACAAAATCAATCATCCTTTTAACTGATTTTTGAGCTTTATCTAAAATATTTTCCTCTAATGATATTTCGTTATTTTTATTTACCAAGGTATCTCTTAACTTAAATAAATCATTCATACCCATCCAAGGACAATATGCACATGAAATACAAGTAGCTCCTTTCCCAGATGTAGGTGCTTGAAAAAATTCTTTGTTTGGATTTTGTAATGTTAATTGATGAAAAATACCTGCATCAGTTGCAATAATAAATTTTAGGTTATCTGTTTTTTTTGCAAAATTTAAAATTTGTGAAGTAGATCCTACGAAATCTGAAATATTCAAAACTTTATCTGGACATTCGGGATGAGCCAGAATTAACGCATCAGAATGTAAATACTTAAGGTTCATGATGCCCTCTAGTTTAAATTCTTCATGAACTACACAGGATCCCTCCCATATGATCATATCTGCACCTGTTTCTTTTTGTATATAATTTCCTAAGTGCTTATCCGGAGCCCATATAAATTTTTTGCCTTCAGATACAAGCCTATCCATAACATCTAAGGCAATGCTTGAAGTAACAACCCAATCTGCTATAGATTTAACTTCTGCAGAAGTATTAGCATAAACAATAACTTTTCTATCCGGATGCTGATCCTTGAGTAACTGCAAATCCTCTACTTTACAGCCCAGATCAAGTGAGCATGTCGCTTCTAGAGTCGGCATGAGAACAGTTTTTTTTGGCGATAAAATTTTCGCAGTCTCTCCCATGAATTTTACCCCACAAACAACTAATGTATCTGATTCTGTAATAGCGCCGAATTTAGCCATATCTAAAGAATCGGCAACGCATCCATTAGTATCTAAAGCTAAATCTTGTATGGATGGATCTGTGTAGTAATGAGCTATCAAAGAAGCGTTATTCTTCTTCAAAAGATTTCTAATTTCTGACTGCAACTCATACTTTTCCTCGTCTTCATATCTTAATCCAGAAATTTTTTTAAGATGCTCTTGTCTGAGCGACTTAGAAATAAAATTATTACTATCCATGTAAATAATTGTTTTTGCAGTCTATGCCCCCATTATAAGTAAGTAATATAATTTTTGATAAATGACTGATTCTTTGAGAAATAAATTCCTATATTATTCTCCTACGGAATATGAAGAAAAAGACTACTTTGCTAATGCCTTGATCTATGTGTGTGAAAATAATGATGAAGGTTCATTAGGGTTGATCATAAATAGATCTATAGATGTTCAAATGATTGATAATTTTTTAGATGTCAAAGAAAAGAAACATCTTAATCAAAAAATAGCTTTAGGTGGGCCAGTAGAGTCTACTTCTATCTTTGTTCTTCACACAATAGATAAAGTTAATAAGCCTGATGTTCGGATAACAAATGAGATAGGTTTTTCATCAAATAAACAGGTGATAGAAAATATCCTTAAGGGAAAGTTTCCGGATAAATTTATTGTTTCTTTTGGATACACTGGATGGGGTCCAAATCAGCTAGAAAATGAGATAGCACAGAATGCATGGGAAATAACTGATGCCCATCAAGAAATTCTTTTTGATACGCCAAATAATTTAAAAATTAATAAATTAACTGAAGTTAGTGGTTTTGATCCTAGAATAATTAATCAAACTCAAGGTAGTTCATGAAATTTAAATTTTTCATTTTAATTTCGCTTTTCTTCAGTTTGCACACTCAAGCAACACTATCCATAAATGACAGTAATTCAAAACTAAATTTCTACCCTGAGAGTAATGAAATTAATGCCAATTCAGAAAACATTTTAACTATAGAAATTAGTATGGATAAGGGTTGGCATACTTATTGGATCAATCCAGGGGACTCAGGTGATCCTGCTGAGTTTGAATGGGAACTTCCTGAGGGATTTCAAATGAGTGGGCCCATCTGGCCAAGTCCAGACAAAATTCCTTTCCCACCTTTAATGACCTATGGCTTTGATGATCAAGTAATATTGCCTTTTATTCTTAAAACTCCAAAAATTATTCCTAAACAATTCGAAATAGGTCTAAATGCAAATTGGCTTGTTTGTAAAGAAATATGCATACCTCAATCCGGATCAGGGAAAATCAATTTCCCCTATCAAAATGTAAATACTCTGAGCAACGATCAATTAAAAGAAATTAAAACGCGAACCATCCAAAAGATAAACCTTAAAAACTTTAAAGTTATTTCCGATAAGAACTTTGAGACATTCAATTTATCTTTTGACTATCCAGTAAATATTTTTGAGTCTTATTTTTTTCCTTATGAGTATGGATTTATAAATTATGCTGAACCACAAAATTTATCGAAAATTAATAATTCTTATAATTTGGAAATTCAGAAAGCTATTGATAACAAAGAACTTAATTTGTTATCCGGGGTTTTAAGTATCAAGACTCAAGATGGTGTTTTTAATTATGAAATCAAAGGTGATAGCAAGGTCCTTTTTCAAGAAAGTAACATTAATGAAATCACTTTTTTCACAGCTCTATTGTTTGCATTAATCGGTGGGCTTATTCTGAATTTGATGCCTTGCGTCTTTCCTGTGCTATCTCTAAAGATATTTAACTTTATTGAAAGGTCTGATTCCCCGAAAGAAGTTAAAGCTCATGGATTAATCTTTGCTTCCGGAGCAATACTCACATTTTTATTAATTTGTAGCCTGATTTTATTATTCAAATATTTTGGAGTTCAGGTTGGCTGGGGATTTCAACTTCAATCGCCTATTTTTCTTACCTTGTTAATTTTCTTATTTATTTTTTTATCTGGTTTTTTTATTTCTTCTCTAAATCTTAATGTAGCTTTTTCTGGTAATGCAGTTTCAGGTTCATCTGGATACTCAGGTAGTTTCTTTACAGGGTTCCTTGCTGTAATAGTAGCAACTCCTTGCACGGCTCCCTTCATGGGTTCGGCACTTGGTTTAGCGCTGCTTCAACCTAGTTATCAAACTTATCCAATTTTTTTGTCTTTAGCGTTAGGTTTTTGTCTCCCCTATCTTGTTCTTAGTTTTAATCCTAGATTAATTTCATTTTTACCAAAACCAGGGCCTTGGATGGAAAGTTTGAAACAATTTATGGCTTTCCCAATGGGATTGACGGCTATTTGGTTGTTCTGGATATTGTCAGCTCAGCTGAATAGATTTGACCTATCTCTAGTTTTAGTTGGATCTTTAGTCACAATTTTCATAGTTTGGCTTTCCAATCTAAAAAAATCAGAAAGACAGGTTCTTAATTATGTAAAAAATTTACTAATTATTTTATCGATCATTTCATTAACTTTTTTTGTTCCTATGAGTTCAAGTTCTGAGGAAAGCTCAAAAGTTGAAACAATAATTGATACGAATGATTTTGAATTTCAGAATCCTACTTTTGTAAATTTTACAGCTGACTGGTGTATTACTTGTAAGGTGAATGAGGCCCGAGTATTAAAATCTTCCACTGTTTTAGAATATTTAGATACAAATAAAATTGATTACATTGTCTACGATTGGACTGAAAGAAATGAAAATATTTCAGCTGTTCTTGAAAGTTATGGAAGAAGCGGTGTTCCTTTGTATTTATTATTCAAAGGCGATGGAACTGATGCCATAATACTTCCAGAAATTCTTACAGAAACCATGGTTTTAAATGCTTTGAGAAAATTATGAAAAAACTTATCATCCTACTCTTTCTTGTATCTTTAAATGTTTCAGCTTTTAATATCAAGGATATAAATTTTATAAATTCAGAGGGAAAAGAGATTGATCTTTCTCAAATAGACTCTGAAATCATTTTTGAATGGTCAAATCTAGAATGCCCCTACGTCAAAAGACATTACGGATCAAATAACATGCAAACTACTCAAAAGTTTGCCAAAAGTAAAAATGTAATTTGGATTACAGTGATTTCGTCTGCTAAAGGTAAGCAAGGATATATTCAACCAAACGATGCAGTGAATACTTTTGCATCTTTTGGAAGTTTTCCTGATCATATTTTAGTTGATGAGAATGGTGACTTAGGTAAAAAATTTAATGCAAAAACCACACCTCATATTTTCATTGCTGATAAAAATAAAAATATTGTTTATCAAGGTGCGATTGATGATGCTGGAGGTTCAAGGTTTTGGACAACAGACTTAAACCAATCTACTAATTTTGTAAAAAAAGTTGTAAACGATATTAAGTCGAACAAACCTTTATCTGTTTCAAAAACTAGACCTTACGGTTGTTCAGTAAAATACGGATAATTTAGGCAACTATATACTCTCTCCACATATCGTCTTTGTATTCGATTTGAGAGTTCTGGCCTTTTAATAATGCTTTATAACTTGGTTTTATTGCCACAGGCGAAGGATCTAAAGATTTATCAGCTTTAGCAATATTGCAATCTTTGCATGCTGTAACGACATTCTCCCAGCTTGATCCCCCTCCTTTTGATTTTGGAATTATGTGATCTATGGTTAATTCCTTTCTTTGAAAGACTTCTTTGCAATATTGGCATGTGAACATATCCCTGAGAAAGACGTTAGATCTTGAAAATTTTACGTGATTTGTATACTTGTAATATTTCCTCAACATAATAATGCTTGGAACTTTGAGTTTCATGCTGGGTGAATGAACGAACCAATCTGGATGCTCTCTAACTATTATCACGTTTCTGGTAACGACTAATTTAATGGCAGTTTTCCAATCTACAACGGATAAAGGAAAGTAGCTTATAGGCTTTCCGTTTCCATTAAGTAACAAGCAATCCTGTGACATTTATTTAATATGTCATAGTCTTAAAAATTTGCAATAGTCTCATCTTGGAATATTCAAAGAATTTACAATCTTTAAATGTTAGAATGTTCACATGGAGTTTCTTGGCAATCATATCCTCTCCATAGATCAGTTTGATAAAGACGATATCGTTAAAGTTTTTTCAATAGCTGAAAAAATGATCCCATATGCTAACCGCGAGAAAAAAACTAGAGTCCTCCAGGGAGCTATCCTCAGTAATATGTTCTTCGAAGCCAGCACAAGGACAAGAATTAGTTTTGGAAGTGCTTTCAATCTTTTAGGCGGAGAAGTAAGAGAAACTACCGGCATTGAAGCTTCCTCTCTCGCAAAAGGTGAGTCTTTATACGACACTGCCAGAGTATTGAGCGGTTATAGCGATTTAATTGTCATGAGGCATCCTGAAAAAAATTCTGTCCAGGAATTTTCTGAGGCCTCAAGAGTTCCTGTAATCAATGCAGGAGATGGAGAAAATGAACACCCTAGTCAAGCTCTATTAGACTTATTCACTATCAAACTTGAACTGGAATCAAAAGGTAAGTCCATTGACGGAAGCAACATTGCTCTTGTTGGAGATTTAAAATTTGGAAGAGCTGTTCATTCTCTCTGTAAGGCATTAAATTTATTTGAAAATATATCCTTCAACTTAATATCGCCTGAACAATTAAAACTTCCTCCTGAAATTAGACAAGATCTAGTCTATAACGGAATGAAAATAAATGAATTCAATTCAATAGAGTCTGGTATTGGTGATGTAGATATTATTTATGTTACCAGGGTTCAAGAAGAAAGATTTGATTCTCCTAAAGAGGCTAATAAATACAAAGGCCTTCTTAAACTAAATCAAAATATCTACACAGAAAATTGTGAGCCAAATACAGTTATCATGCATCCGCTTCCAAGAGACTCTCGTCCTGATGCTAATGAACTTGATACTGATATGAATGAAAATCCTAACCTAGCCATATACAGGCAGACGGATAATGGTCTTCTCGTTCGTATGGCTTTGATCTCTCTTATTCTTGGAGTTGATCAAACTCTATCGGATTATGACGAAGATATTTCGTGGGTATCTAGTAAAAAATCTAACTGACTTTTGGGAGATCGTTCCAAGAAGTTGTATATCTAGGTGATTGGATCTCTCTCTTCATTGACCATTTTCTCTTAATCCCCTGAGCTAAGAAATAAACCGGTGGTAATCCCTTCTTATTTATTTTATCTATGGTATTCATGAGTTGATCGCTGTGTAAGGTCCTTTCTTTAGGGTAAAAAAAATCATACTGCTGAATTTGATCATCGTAAAAATCTGAAAGTAATATTCCTGCCTTTATATAATTAAAACCCGATCTATATATGGCTCTGAGACTCTTTTTTGCGTTTTGAATGATATCTCTAGTATCGCTAGTTGGAGCAATCAACCTAGTTGTTCCTGAGTTTCTATATTGTCTATCTTGCGTCCTGAAAGGATTTGTTCTGATAAAAACAGAAACGTAAAGACATCTTCTATTTTCTCTCCTAAGCTTAGCTGCTGCTCGTGCTGCATAGTCGCTTACCGCCTCTTCTAAAGTCCTCAAATCATCTACCCTTTTACTAAAGGTTCGACTAACCACAATTTGTTTTTTTGCAGATGGCTGGTCTTCGAGGCCAATGCAAGGTTCCCCCCTAAGTTCTCTAACTGTTTTTGCAAGAACTATGTTGAAGTTATTTCTTACGTATTTTGTATCTATCATTGCAAGATCTAGGGCAGTCCTAATACCAATTTGGTTTAATCTTTTGTGAATCTTTCTGCCTACTCCCCAGACTTCTTGGACAGGCACCAAATTTAATAGTTTTTTTTGTCTTTCCGGTTTAGATAAATCCACTACTCCTTGCGTAGCTGGATAATATTTGGCTCCATAACTTGCTATTTTAGATAAAGTTTTAGTCGGAGCGATGCCTACTCTTACGGGCATTCCCGTCCATTGTTTGATTGTTTCTTTACATTGCATTCCAAAATCCTGCAAATTTTGACAATTATTAACTCCCGTCAAATCTAGAAAGGCTTCATCAATACTATAGATTTCTATATTAGGAGATAGTCGTTCCAGCGTTGTCATTATGCGTGCCGATATATCGGCGTAAAGCTCATAATTAGAAGAAAAGGCATAACCTCCTTTTTTGGTATAAGAAGACTCAATCTGATACCAAGGATCACACATCTTAATACCAAGCTTTTTGGCCTCTTTTGAGAGAGCCACTACACAGCCATCATTATTTGATAAAACGACCACTGGTTTATCTTTTAGATCTGGTCTAAAAACTCTCTCGCAAGAAGCATAAAAGCTGTTGCAATCTACTAAAGCAAACATCTCTTAATCAAAATTGATTGATGGCGGCCAATACAACGCCAATTATTTCAAAATCTTCCTTTTTATCTATTTTAATAGGCGGATATTTAATATTTTCTGCGATCAATCTAGGCTCAGGGTAAAGTTGTAATCGCTTACAGGTATAAGATCCGTCGACCGAAGCGATGACTATCTTGCCGTCAGTTGGCTCGATACTTCGGTCGACTATTAAAATTGCATCATTATGTATACCCACATTAATCATAGAATCGCCAGCAGCTCTTAAAAAGTAGGTCGCAGCTGAATTCTTTATCAGGTACTCATTTAAATCTATTGATCTCTCTACGTAATCATCTGCAGGACTAGGCCAACCAACAGCAATTTTGTCATTGAAAAGAGGCAGATTTACCCTGCGCTTTTGATCTTCAGATATCATTCGCAAAAATAAAAAAATAAATTAAGTACTGTATAAATATACAGTATATTGCTTAATAATAAAAGTAGGCTTATCTAGATTATTTTTGCTACTTTGACTGCAGATGAAGATCCCCACCCTACAATTTTCATCCAGAAGTTCAGAAGGAATCCAGGAGTAGATCTTTTTTTAATTGCGGACTCATTTTTATGCTCAATCTCATCATCCTGACAGGATTGGAGGAGATCTATAAGGGCTTGATCAGGATCATTCTGTGCCCTTAAGTATTTGAGCTGTTCTTCGTAATGATCTTCTACAAAAGACTCAACTGCTTCGATTGTTGCAAAAACTATTCTGGGGCCAAAGAGAGAAGGAAGAAAACCTAGAAGATAGCCAGCAACTTTCCAAATGCCAACTAACTTGCTTCTTTTGCTTACCGGAAGAACTTCTTCTATCTTTCGTAAATGTTCTTTTTCTGTTTCTAAATGTCTTTTTGAAAACTCAACCAAAGCCGGGTCTTTAGCAATGGAGAGAATCCCTTTATATATGTAAACAGCGCCTACTTCGCCAGCATGATCAGAACGAAGAAAAGATTCGAGCAATTTATTCATCAAAGAATAATATCTGTAATTTGTCTTATAAGATAATTCTAAAATGGTAGACACGCCCGGACTCGAACCGGGGACCCCTACCATGTCAAGGTAGTACTCTAACCAACTGAGCTACGTGTCTATATATTTCTGGGAACGAATTCTAACACAGTTGCATTGATGCAATATCTGGGAAGTCCATTAGGCCCATCCTGAAAAACGTGTCCGAGATGAATTCCTGAAGATTTAGATTTAATTTCAACCCTGGTCATTCCATAACTGTAGTCCATGTGCTCTGTAACAGACCCATCTACTGGTTTAGTAAAAGATAACCATCCTGTTCTGGAATTAAATCTATGTTTTGTATCAAAAAGAGGTGCTCCGCTAAGCTTATCAATGAAAACTCCCTCTGGAGTATCTTTAAATAACTCATATTCTTTGCAAAAGACTGGGTCCGTTCCTTGATTAAAAGCAACGCTATAGGCTTCACTTTCTCCTAATTTAAAAATACCAAGGGCCTTATAGAAGTTTTCTCTTTGAACAAATCCTTGAAGAGAAAATTTCTCAACGCCATCTTCAATAAAAAAGATAGTTGGTGTTGCCCAAGTAGGAGATGATAATTGAAGATCATGCAAATCTGAGGAATATCTATAATGTAACGGGATTGAACCCTCATAATCAGACAAAACTTCATTTTTGAGCTTAGTGCAGTAAGGACAAAATTCTGAATCCAAAACTAAAATATACTTGCCAGCAAGTAAATAACTGTTATCAATCTTAGGTTTTTCAACTTCTTCAAACACAATACCGGTTGAATGATCTGGACAGTAGCCATTAGGATTCTTAACTAAGTAATCTTGATGATATTCTTCTGCAGGATAAAACTTTTTTAATTTCTTTATATTTGTGACTATATCTCCATAACCTACTTTTCTTAGCAGCATTTGATATTCATCTTTTAGTTCGATGGATAACATTTCTTCTGATTGATCATTAAATAATATTAGAGATCGGTACTGAGTTCCTATGTCGTTACCTTGTCTATTTTTTTGCGTTGGATCATGCAGTTCAAAGAAGAACTTAATTAAATCGGTTAAGGAAATTGAATTCCTATCGTAAGTAACTTCGACAACCTCAGCAAAATTATCAGGATTGAATTTATTTTTAAACTTTGTTATTTCAGAATATCTAGGTTCAAGACCAATACCGTCGGCGTAACCAGATTCAACGTTTATCACTCCTGGTAATTCTGCAAATTTTTTCTCAACGCTCCAAAAACATCCGGCTCCAAAAACAATTTTGTCTTCGTGGATGGTTATATTTTTTGAAGAAAAAGTAGTGGACGCAAAAATAGCTATCAAAAATAGTAAGGACTTCAAGGGATTTGACAAGCAAACCATTCGTAAGAAAGAGAGTTATCCTTGTTCTTCTGTGATTGTAATTACAGTAGGAGAGCAGTTATCGATCTGCAAGGTTTCTATTTGTTCGAGTAATAATTGAAGTCTTCTAAACTCGTACACAGCTGGGTTAACGGATTCAGAACCAACTCCAAAATAATTTTTCCCAGTTAAAGGATTGTTTGTCCTAAATCCAAAAAAAACAGATGACACATTTCTATCCGCTTCGTTAACTAGCTTATCCGCAAGATCCTCTACAATATTAGATACTCTTACAGATTCTTCTGATAATTCTATGCAATTAAGAAGCGTTGGATCAAAATCAAAGTGCAGATTCAATGGTTGAGGTGTTTGATACCAAAAGATGGGTTTTGCGCAACCAACTGCAAAAGTTAATAATAAAAGTAAAGAAATGCGGAATGGTTTTTTCATAGATCCTCAGATGACATTATATCTAATTTAATAAACTTGAGAACAAAGAATACTATTTTTTATCCTCAGCTTCATTATTGATTAGAGCAGAGGCATGTACGTCATTTTCATCCATAATTCCGTCAGAGCCACCTGATTCAACATAAATTGACCTTGAAGGGAAGGCAAATTCACTTCCACTGGATCTAACTATATCAATAACTGAATAAACAAGATCTTGCTTGATCGTTGAGAACTCAGTGAAATTACAAGGATTAGTAAAACATAATATTTGGACGTCAATAGAGCTTGAATTAAAGGCGACAGTTTTTGCAAAGGATTCTTGCTTTACGTTTTCCACCAGTCCTTCATACTCTTTTATAAACTCATCAATTTTCGAGCATATTTCTTTTAGTTGCTCGAGAGTTGTTGAATAGACAAGGTTTATTTTCCAATCTATTCTTCTGTGATACATCTCACCATGATTGATAACTTTTACATCAGATAAATCTTTATTGGGAATAATCATAGGAGAGGTATTAAAAAGTCTAATGACTGTTGACCTAAATCCAATTTTATCAACCATTCCGTGGAGATGACCCTCGACTTCAATTCTATCGCCTGGCTGAAATCTATTTTCAGCAATTATTAAAATTCCGGAGATTAAATTCTTGAAAAGATCTTGAGCCCCTAATGCAACGGCAACTGAGAATAACCCCAAACCTGCAATAATGGGCCCTATTTGAATTCCAAATATATCTAAAATTATTGCAAAGCCTATGACCCAAATTAAAACTCTTATGGCTTTCTCAAGCCACATTGTCATTGCAGCAGTTAAAAAGCTAGTACCAGTTAGCATCGAAAACAGAGGTGAAACACTGTTGGTAAAAACACTAAATATTGTGAAAGCTAAAGATGCTTTGACTAAATTTTCAATAAATAATCCTAAGGATCCAGCTAAAGGCAAGTAAATACTTATTAAATAAAGAGCAAGAGTTATAGGAACATAACCCACTGGCTTCCTAAGTGATTCAAATACAACATCATCAACTTCTGTTTCTGTATTGTCAGCAATGGATTCCAACCACTTAAAAAATCTACTTACAATAAACGCTCTCAATATGAAAGCGATAGATAAAATTCCAATAGAAATAAAAAGCTCTGTCAGACCAATACCTAATAGGCCCTCTTCCCAAACTTCTCTAAAAATATTAAAAAAACCTTCCATTAGCTCCTTAAGACTAATGCGCCATCGTTAATTTTTTTAAATTTAATATCAAAAAGATCTTGAAAATAGTTTTGATTATTTCTCCAAGGTGATTTTTCCCCTTGTTTAGGAAATAAATGCATTGACCTCATCAAATATCCTGAAGAAAAACCATTTAACCAATCATCTTCTGAGACTTTAATGTCCGGATCTGGTAATGAATGAGTAATGTCATTTTCGTCCATATAATTAATTAACTTACACATAAATTCACACGTTAAATCCGATCTTAGTGTCCATGATGCATTTATGTATCCAAAAGAGTTAATCAGGTTAGGCACCCCTGTGTACATCATTCCCTTATAGGCAACAGTATTTGGCATATCAATTTCTCTATTATCAACTTTCACATCAGCCCCGCCTAAAAATTGCATTTGCAAGCCTGTTGCAGTGACAATAATATCGGCGTGGATTTCATCTCCTGATTCCATCTTGATGCCTGTCTCTGTAAAAGAGTCAATATGACCTGTTATAACAGATGCTCTTTTTTCATTTATAGCATTGAATAAATCACCCTCTGGAAGAGCACATATTCTTTGATCCCAAGGGTTATATGTAGGCGTAAAATGCTTATCAACGTATTCCTCAGGTAAATGCTTCTTAACCTCATCTAAAAGAAGACTCTTAACCCTCTCCGGATTTTTTCTACTATGTTTGAACAGCGTTTGCTGAAGCCAAACATTCCTAGTTCTCACAATTTTATAAGCCAACGAATGAGGCAGAATCTTTTTGAGAAAAGCACCAAATGCATTAACTTCAGGAACTGGAAAATAATAAGTCGGTGATCTTTGAATCATATAAACATGCTTTGCTTTCTCGGCTACTGCTGGTACAACGGTTGCTGCTGTAGCGCCGCTTCCAATGACAGCAACAGTTTTATCTTGGTAGTCCAAATCTTCAGGCCAATGTTGGGGGTGAATTTTTACCCCTTTGTAAGAATCTGATCCTTTGAAATCAGGAAGATAGCCTCTGTCATAGTTATAATATCCAGTACCCATAAAGACAAATCTTGCTTTAATTTGCTTTTCTCCTTCTGGGGTTGCTAAATCAAGCGTCCAACATGCATCATTAGAGTTCCAATGTAGAGACGTCAATTTTGTATTGAAGCTAATTTTGTCTCTAAGATTATATTCATCAATGGTCTCATCCAGATATCTTAGGATTGAAGATCCGTCAGCAAGAGTTTTGTCTTCCTTCCATGGTTTGAAGGAGTAACCCATAGTGTACATATCAGAATCAGATCTAATACCCGGGTATTTGAATAAGTCCCAAGTTCCACCGATATTTTTCCTTGATTCAATAATTTGGAAACTCTTGTTTGGACATTTCATTGTTAAATATGAAGCTGCACCTATCCCAGAGATACCTGCGCCTATAACTGCTACATCAATCATAATATTCTTTGTTTTAACTTAATCCTCTATAGGAAAGCCTGAAGATTGCCATTCAGAAATTCCGCCTTTTAAAGAGGAAACTTGATTATACCCCATACGTTTTATGCTTTCGCAAGCTAAAACCGACCTAAAACCCGATTGGCAATAAATTACAAGCTTTGTATCTCGATTGGGGATATTTGCTTCAACCATTTTTTCAATCAATCCTTTACTCATATGAACTGAATTAGGAATTCTAGAAGCATCCCATTCTTCCCTTTCTCTGCTATCAATAAGAATAAAATCTTCTTCATTATCTTTGGCATGTTTTAGTTGAATACAATCCACCTCATCAACATTAACTAACGCTTCTTCCACTATATCTAAAAATGATTTTTTCATTTGAACCAACAAATTTTTGCAGCTTGTTCTTCAGATTCTACGACACAACCATCTTCATGAGAATAGATAATCACTCCAACAATAATTCCAATAGAGATTGAGAGAGCAATGGCGATAGATTTACCAAACTTTCTTGTTAGGTAGGTAACTAACATGGAAGTGACCAACACGATTCCAATACCAAAAATTAATCTAATCATTGATGAATTTTTTTTTCAGCACTCTAACCAAATAGTAAATGGGAGAGAGAATTAAAAAGCATATAAGAAATTCCAAAGTAGCATTCAATGTCATGAAATCTCTAAAAGCTTGAATAAAAAATAAACTGCCAAAGCCCATAATTCCGTAAATGAAAAAGAGAAGGTAATCTATTTTTTTTAAGAAACTAAATAAACTCGACATGGGAGTTATTTTACCTGTAAGTTACAAACTAGAATAAAAAATTACAGAATTATTATGAACTTAGAAAAACTAAATGACTTGGTCTTTAAGTTAAAGGATCATACTGCCTACATAAAAATAAATAGACCGCCAAACAATTTTTTTGATGCAGAATTGATAGGCGAAATTGCCGATGTCCTCGAGGAGATGGACAAAAATGACGAATGTCGATCAATCATACTTTATTCCGAAGGAAAACATTTTTGTGCGGGAGCAGATTTCACTAGATCATCTATGAAAGAAGAGTCAGATCCTTACGAAAAGCTGTATCAACAAGCTGTGAGATTATTCAGAACAAAGAAACCAATTATTGGGGTCATTCAAGGTGCTGCCGTTGGTGGTGGTCTTGGCGTTTCTTTGGCATGTGATTTTAGAGTTGCCTGTCCTGAATCTAGATTTAGCGCAAATTTTGCAAAGTTAGCTTTTCATCAAGGCTTCGGAACGACAATTACGTTGCCAAGAGTTGTGGGTCATCAAAAAGCTGCTCTAATGTTGTTAACTGGTAGAAGAATCACCGGCGATGAGGCTTTCGATATTGGATTAGCGGATTATTTAGTATCCAAAGAAGAGTTAATGTCTTCAGCAGAGAATTTAGCTAATGAAATAAATTCGGCTGGTCCGCTTGGAGTTCAAGCGATAAGGTCAACAATCAAAGAAGGTTTGGCTGATGAGATTGAGAAAATCACTCAGTGGGAACTATCTGAGCAGAACAGATTGAGAGAAACAGAGGATTTCAAAGAAGGAATAAAAGCATCTCTGGACAGAAGAGATCCTGTGTTTAAATCTAAATAATTGACTTAATTTTTAGTTTGACATCGAAAGGGTAAGGAGCACTTGAATCGTGATCTTTTTTCATGTCCGCCATAATTTTGAAGATATCATCTGACATTTCAGATGATTTTCTAATCGACATATCAATGTGAATTTCAACAGTTTCTACCAAAGCGGCTACCTCATCATTCTCTTTACAGATAGCGCAGACATAATGATAAAGTTTTTTGTTGACGTTCAGCATTCGAAAACGAGGGGTTAGCACCTCGCCTTTGAGGCATTCTTTAAGGTAACTAATATTTTGTTCGATAGTAAATGAGGAATATCCTTTGGAAATATAATCTTCTCCAAATCCGAGGCTATGATAAAAATTACCTTCGTAGTCCATCGGAATTGTTTGATAGAACCTTACATTCATGTGTCCATTCATATCGCACATTTCATCAGTGACAGTCACTGAACTGCCAGGAGTAGGGAAAATATCTTTCATAAAATTATTACGTTAGTAAGAAATGAATCGTTATTATTACGTGGTGCAGAATAATCTATTAATTGTGCTAGGAAATCAATTATTTCCTCTAGAAGAATTAAAGAAATATAACTTTAATCATGTATTGATGACTGAAGACTATGATCTATGCACTTACGTTAAACACCACAAATCAAAAATTCTAATGTTTTTAACCTCGATGCGTGAATATAGAGATTCTCTTCTATCCTTGGATAAAACCGTTCATTACATAGAGTTAACGGATAATAAAAAAAGTTACTTCGATAACGTCACGGATGTAATTAGGAAAAATAAAATCGAAAAGTTATGCTTTTTTGAGCCTGCAGACAAAGCATTTAAAGAAAATCTTTATGCATTTTTAGAAAACAATAATTTGGATTACGAAGAACTACATAATCCTATGTTTATTCTCCAAAAAGGTGAGTTTGAAGACCTCATGGACGGTAAAAGACTTTTTATGGCTGATTTTTATAAAAAAATGAGAAAAAAGCTAAATATTTTGATCAATGAAGATAAGCCTGTTGGAGGTAAATGGTCCTTTGATGAAGAAAATCGTAAAAAGTTACCAAAGGGTCTATCCGTTCCAAAAATTCCAAAAATTAAAGATTCAATCTATAAGGAAGAAATAAAAAATATCATCTTGGAAAATTTCTCTAATCATCCTGGAGAACTGGATGGTATAAATATCCCCTGCACTAGAAAAGAAGCAAAAAAATGGTTGAAATCTTTTTTAGAGGAAAGGTTTACACTTTTTGGCGATTATGAGGATGCAATAGATACAAACGAGACTTTTTTGTTTCATTCGCTGCTAAGCCCCCTTTTAAATATCGGCTTGATAACCCCTCATGAGGTTATAAATCAGTCTTTGAGTTATGCAAAAAAAAATAAAATTCCATTGAATTCCCTTGAAGGGTTTATCAGACAAATTATAGGTTGGAGAGAATTCATAAAAGGTGTTTACGATCTCAAGGGCGTTGATCAAGAGAATTCTAATTACTTTAATCATAGTAAAAAATTAAAAGATTGCTGGTATGAAGGTTCAACAGGAATCGATCCTCTTGACAAGGCAATTAAAGAGTCTATCGATCATGGCTACACACATCATATAAACAGACTCATGGTTATTGCCAACATCATGAACCTAGCAGGAGTATCGCCTAAAGAAATTTACACCTGGTTTATGGAAATGTATTTAGATTCATCAGAATGGGTAATGGTTCCAAATGTTTTTGGAATGAGTACTTATGCAGATGCAGGAATAATGTCAACTAAACCTTACATATGTGGTTCAAATTATCTTTTAAAAATGAGTAATTTTAAAAGAGGAGATTGGTGTGAAATCGTGGATGGTTTATATTGGAGCTTTATTTCCAAGCACACTGAATTCTTTAAATCTAATCCTAGGTTATCGTTGATGACAAGATCTTTGGATAAAATGAATAAAGATAAAAAAGAAAGGATTTTTAAACTTGCTGAAAACTTTATCAGCTTAACGACATATTAGTTTTTTGAAAAAACCTCTTCCAGAAAAGATATGCAAAAGGTGCAACAAGCCTTTTTCATGGAGAAAAAAATGGGAACGAGATTGGGATAACGTAGTCTTCTGCAGCGAGCGCTGCAGAAGAACTAAAAAGACTAACTAGGCCTTCCTACGTATACGTCTGGCGAACCATCTTTAGCTGCTTGTGCTTGATGTTTACCAAGTTCTAATCTAGCAACGGTTCTTCTGTGAACCTCATCGGGACCATCAGCAAGCCTTAAGGTTCTCATGCTTGCGTACATTCTAGCCAAAGGTGTATCTTGAGAAACTCCTGCTCCGCCATGAATTTGAATTGCTTTATCAATGACTCTCAAAGCCATATTTGGAACAGCCACTTTGATTTGAGCAATTTCACTCTTAGCAATTTTGTTACCGACAGTATCCATCATGTGAGCAGCGTTTAGAGTAAGTAATCTGCAGCTATCAATTTCGATACGGCAATCGGCAATGACATCATAGTTTCCTCCTAACTCAGCAAGAGGCTTACCAAATGCCTCACGATTTGTAGCTCTCTCACATAATATGTCTAAAGCTCTTTCAGCAACACCAATTGTTCTCATACAGTGATGGATTCTTCCTGGGCCAAGTCTTCCTTGGGCTATTTCAAAACCCCTACCTTCACCTAAAAGTAAGTTTTCCTTAGGAACTTTCACATCTGTAAATCTCAAATGACCATGTCCATGTGGAGCATCATCTGAACCAAAGACATTCATCATTCTTAAAATTTCGATTCCAGGAGTATCCATAGGAACAAGAATTTGTGATTGTCTTTGATGTTTAGGATTGTCTGGGTTAGTTACGCCCATGAAGACAAGAATCTTGCAACGAGGGTCTCCTGCACCAGAAGTCCACCACTTTTCACCATTAATAACATAATGATCGCCTGCATCAACAATAGAACTAGAAATATTAGTTGCATCTGAAGACGCAACATTTGGCTCAGTCATGGCAAACGCTGATCTGATCTCACCGTTAAGCAATGGCTCGAGCCACAATTTTTTATGCTCATCATTTCCATATCTTTCTATGACTTCCATGTTTCCTGTATCAGGAGCTGAGCAATTAAATACCTCAGAAGCAATGCCGCTTCTACCCATTAATTCGGCCAAAGGCGCATACTCAAGATTAGTTAATCCAAATCCATAAGAACTCTCAGGTAAAAAGAAGTTCCAAAGACCTTCTGCTCTAGCTTTCTTTTTTAGATCTTCTACTATTGGAACAACTTGCCAAGGATTGCCTTCATCTCTAAAAGCCTGCATTTGTTCTGCATAGACAGCTTCTGCTGGATAAATATTGTCATCCATAAATTTAGATACTCTAGCTAGTAAGTCCTTTACTTTGTCAGAATGTTCAAAGTTCATTTTTTTCTCCTCATAAAAAATTTAACAATGATAGAGTATACGAAAATTGAAATCCTGACTACTGCTCATAATTAATGATTAAATCGATAGATCACATTTTAATAGCTGTAAAAAATCTTGAAGAATCGTCTCTTCAATATGAAAAAGTTTTAGGTCTCAAACCCACTTGGCGTGGTAAACATCCTAGTCTTGGAACTGAAAATATCCTGTTCCCTCTGGAGAATCTTTATTTAGAATTGATTGCCGGAACTTCAGATGGATTTTTAGCCGATCAAGTTAACGACCATATCAAGGAAAATGGAGAAAGTATCTTTGGTATCGCATTGGAAGTTGAAAATATTGAAGAAGTTCTTCTATCTAAGGAATACTCTAATTTCCAAAATATAAAAATTACATCTGGTGAGGGAATAAATTTAGATTCAGGCGCTAAAAGAGAATGGAAAAATATTATGCTCCCAAAAGAATCTACTCGTGGGGTCTTTACTCTCTTAATCGAGCATACTTCAGGGATTCTTCCAAAATACGAATCTTTTGAAAACGATCAAATTGAACGTCTCGATCACATTGTAATCAACTCCAATGATCCAGATGGATTAATAGAGCTTTACAGAGATACTTACGGAATCAGACTGGCTTTGGATCAATATGTAGAAAAATGGGGAGGAAGAATGCTGTTTTTTAGAACGAATCAGACGACGATTGAAGCCATTGGAGTTAAAAACGATGTAGATAAACCGATTGATAAAGCCTGGGGATTAGCTTGGACAACCAAAGATATAAAAAAAACGCATGCTAGATTGGTATCGGAGGGGATAGAAATTTCAGATGTGAAGGATGGCAGAAAACCAAAAACCCTAGTTGCGACTATAAAGTCTCATACTTGCAACATACCTACTCTACTAATTGAGCACTTGAAGTAAATTGACTTTGGTGCGGATAGAGGGAGTCGAACCCCCACACCTTTCGGCACTAGAACCTAAATCTAGCGTGTCTACCAGTTCCACCATATCCGCGTAGAAAGTAAATATAAATTATTTATCCTCTAAAGCAATCTCTAAACTGCTGAGGTCTGCTTGAATTCGAATTAATGCCTCGCTTATCTGTTCTCTGTAAGCCATATTGGATTTATTTGCCTCTTCAATTTCTGCTATTTTAGATTCCAATTGATCAAAGGAATTATCAGCGCCTGATATTCTTGCCACGAGTTTTCTCGTTTTATCGAGAGATAATGCAAGCCTTTTCAAAGACTCCTCATTCAATTGCGATTTTTTTACCATGTCGTCTGATTGCTCTTGGAGTGTTTCCAGAGATTTCATGGTAGTTTCTATGTTTCTTCTGTTTCTTTTATTACTCAAATCCCAGAGTTTTCTAATTTCAAAGTTTGCATCTTTTAAATTTTGCTCCAAAGATTCCAGTGTTATCTGAGAAGTTTCTCCAAGGTCTGCCTGATTTTTTTCCATAGTTGAAAGCCTCAAGTTAACGTCAGATATCTCTTTTTGGAGTTTGTTTTGGTTCAAGCTTATAAAGACTGTGCTTAAAATTACTACAACTATAAGTATTAGAGGAACTAGGAGACTCGATAAACTTATCGAAGAAGATGCAGAAATCTTCCTAGAAGACAGATCTTTATAAGGTCTAATATTTTTAGAATTATTTTCCATATATAAGTTATATGGGATTACATTCTAATGATAGATGGTTACAATGAAATGTTTTTTTTGAGAAATATGGAGGAGATATGAATTTTGAATTTTCTGATGACCAATTGGTCATGAAAGAGGAAGTGAGAAAACTTTTTGAAAAAGAAGATTCCGTTAAGAGGAATAGAAATATTTTAGAAGGCGATGAAAATTTTGATAAAGATCTATGGAATAAAGTTGTTGAGATGGGTCTTACAGCTATAACAATTCCTGAAGAACACGGCGGCATTGGGCTTGGATTTCTTGAGCTTTGTGTGGTCGCTGAGGAAATGGGAAGAGCTATAGCTCCAATTCCATATTCTTCCAGTGTTTATTTGGCTACCACTGCGATCATAAACTCGTCTAATGATGATGTAAAAAAAGAATACCTACCAAAACTTGCCACAGGAGAGATGATCGGAACATTTGCACACTCTGAAGAACTAGGAACACCTACATCTGATAACGCTAAAACAACTTTTCAAAATGGAAAGTTGAGTGGAGAAAAAATAGCGGTCCCAGACGGCGACATTGCCAATCTATTTGTTGTTTCAGCTAAATGCGGAGATAAGGTTGGACTTTTTCTAGTAGATGCTGATAGCAAAGGTGTAGAAGTTTCAAAAGCCGAGTGTTTTGATGGTTCACGTTCTTATGCAAACATAAGTTTTAAAGATGCAGATGCAAAAATTATTGAAGATTCTTCTTCAGAAGCAATAGATAAGCTTTTAAATCAAGCAGCTGTCTTATTTGCGTTTGAACAAGTTGGTGGAGCAGAAGCCTCAATGAATATGGCAAAAGAATACGCTATGGGAAGATACGCCTTTGGAAGGCAAATAGGTTCTTTCCAAGCAATAAAACATAAACTAGCTGATATGTATATTTCTCTTACTCTAGCTAGATCAAACTGTTACTTTGGCGCATGGGCTTTAGGTAACGACGCACCAGAACTTCCTGTTGCTGCTGCGACTGCAAGAGTAAGCGCAACAAAAGCTTTTTATGAATGTTCCAAAGAAAACATCCAGACTCACGGTGGAATGGGTGCAACTTGGGAATTTGATTGTCATCTCTTTTATAGAAGAGCAAGATTATTATCTGCTAACATAGGCGGACAAAGTTTATGGAAAGATAAGCTTGTTTCTTCGATTGAAAGAAGTAATTTACCTCAATAATTTAGGAGTACTAAATGGATTTTAATGATACCGCTGAAGAAGCAAAATTTAGAAAAGAAGCCTCTGATTGGCTGAGTGCAAACGCAGAAAAGAAAGAGCATTCTCGTGACGTTTACCGTCCAGCAGAAATGACTGGGGAAGGTGGCGAATCCAGTGCCCTGCAAGATGCCAAAGATTGGATGACCAAAAAATATGAAGCTGGCTGGGCTTGTCTTCATTGGCCTAAAGAATACGGAGGCAGAGATGCTACGGCAATCGAGAGAGTAATTTGGGCTCAAGAAGAAAGTAAGTATAAAGTTCCTGGAGGTTTCCATGAAATCGGTCAAGGTATGGCTGGTCCTACCATGATGCTTTATGCAACTGAGGAGCAGAAAAAACAATACCTTCCGCCAATGGCAAAAGGTCAAGAAATATGGTGTCAGCTTTTTAGTGAGCCAGGTGCAGGTTCAGACCTTGCTGGAATTAAAACTAAAGCTGAATTAGATGGTGATACTTGGACAATAAATGGTCAAAAAGTATGGACATCGGGTGCTCATTATAGTGATTATGCAATTCTTGTCACAAGAAGTGACTTCAATGCTCCTAAGCATAAAGGATTGACTTACTTCTTTTTAGATATGAAATCTCCTGGAATAGAAGTGAGACCTATAAGACAAATAACAGGTGGAGCCAATTTCAATGAAGTTTATTTCACTGATGTAAAAATTCCTGATTCTCAAAGATTAGGAGAAGTTGGAGATGGATGGAAAGTTGCTCTTACTACTCTCATGAACGAGAGATTAGCTGTTGGAGATGCTTCGGGTGTAGATTTTCAAGAGATTTTTGAATTGACTAAAGAAAGTGACTTTAATGGTGAGAATGCCATTAGTAACGGTGGAGTTCGAGAAAAACTAGCAGATTGGTACTGCGAGTATGCTGGATTGAAATATACAAAAATGAGAAACATCTCTGCCCTTTCTAGAGGTGATACTCCTGGTCCCGATGCTTCTATAACTAAAATAGTTAGCGCGAATAAACTTCAAGATATAGCAAATTTTGGAATGGATCTCATGGATAACGCATCTATCATCAAATCAGATGACAAAGATGATGTTAGAGCTCTTTTTCAAGGTAGTCTGCTTGGGGCTCCGCTAATAAGAATTGCAGGTGGTACGGATGAGATTCTTAGAAATATTATTGCTGAACAAGTTCTAGGCATGCCTCAGGATGTTAGAGTCGATAAGACTGTACCATTCAATGAAATCCCGTCTGGTTCGAAAAACTAGATGATAGTGGAGTTACTCAGCTCTTTGGATAAGAGCTGAGTATTCTTTCAACCGCTTCGTCAATCATTCCCTGATCAGAAGAATAAGATTTAGGTAGTCTCGTTGAACCATACCAAACTACCTCCTGAGAACTCGATTCCTTTACATAGATAGCAAGCCTGAATTCTTTAGAAGGCACGTAATTGTAAAAAGTATCATTGTAAAATGGATGCCTTCTATATTGGAAACCAAAAGATGTGGGTCGATATCTGTAATCATCCTTTGAACCATAAGCGAAAGATATTTCAAGATCAGGATTTGCTTGATCCTCTTCTAAAGAAAGGCTTTCTAATGACCCAAGAATGGACCTAGATATTCTAGTAAGTATCACTGGATTTTCAGAAATATCAGAGGTTTCTGAAAAGGGCTCAGGCTTGATAAATCTAAAAGATCCATAAGAGCTCGGATCAAAACTCTCAAATTGGTCTGAATATACAGGAACAGTCATTGAGCAGCTAAAAGTTAGAAGAAAAGTTATTAAGGTTAAAAAAATATTTTTAAAAATCATGTGGAAATATTATCTTATTTCATGCTTTTTTAAATAAGTAATAAAAAGGATTTCTTAACTTATTCTTACAACTATTAAATTGCGATTTATATCTATTAGCATTGTTTTGAACAGTCGTTGCAACATCATTTAGCCAAGGTTTATTCCGATAGCTACCCTTTTTGTAGCCCCCTTGTCCCTCATGATAAGCAAGATATAAAAGCCTAGCATTATCTCTTGGGATTCCAATTTTTTTGTGGCTTAAATTGTTGTACCAAGCGATAAAATCAATAGAATCATCAAAATTTCTTCTGTAAGCAAAAGTTTTTTTAGCTTCTTTTTTATATCTTTCCCATGTTCCATCAAGAGCCTGAGCATATCCATAAGCAGAACTTTTTCTTTTCCAAGGAATAAAACCCAACAATTTAGTTCTTTCGGGTTTTGCTCCTTGAATGTATGAAGATTCTTGCAAAATAAATGCCATATTGACTTCTAGAGGGATTTTCCATCTCTTTGAAGATTTAATTGCAGCACTATACCAAGAGCGTTTTTCTAAGAATATTGAACATATATCATTGGGTTTTTTTGGAGGAGAAACAGCACAAGAACTTAAAATGAGAATTATAATAATGCCAGATGACAAACTTGGTGTTTTAAAAATCATCTTCGGTAAGAATATCTATTTTAAGTTTTTGGGCCTTTTCTAATTTGCTACCAGGATCTTCTCCTAGGACCAAATAGTTTGTTTTAGATGAAATAGACCCAGATACCTTACCTCCCTTTGACTCTATAATGCCTTTTAATTCATTTCGAGAAAATTTGGAAAATTTACCGGTAATTACAAAGCTCATATCTTGGAATTCATTGGAAGATGAAATCTGCTCTTCATGAGAAATATTAACTCCCAAATCCTGCATAGTTTTAATTTTATTTATAACTTTTTTATCAGAGAAAAAAGTGCTGATATTTTTTGCAACAACCTCTCCAATATCATTTATCTCAAGGAGTCTGTTAGGAGATGGAAAAAAAAGATTCTCAATTGATTTATATTCTTTAGCTAAATTCTTTGATGTCACCTCACCTACTTCTTTTATTCCAAGTGCATAAATGAATCTACTCAAAGAGATATTCATACTTCGTTTTATAGAAGAAATTAATTTACTAGCAGATTTTTCCGCAAAGCCCGGCAGGGGCTCTAAATTATTTGTAGTAAGCTTAAAGATATCTTCATTTTCTTTTAAAAGCCCTTTTTCAATGAACAACTCTATATTTTTTGTTCCAAGACCATCTATATTAAAGGCAGCCTTAGAAACAAAATGATCCATAGATTCTTGGAATTGATGTCTAGAAAAGCAATTTAAATCAATTGCATCATCCATGCTGAAAATAATTTTATCTTCGAAATAATTCACCTCTCGCTTGCAGCTAAGGCAAAATTCTGGTGCTGATACTTTTGCTTTATTTGTTGATTTTTTTTCAATAACTTTTGTAATTTTAGGAATTACATCTCCAGCCCTCTTTAGGCTGACTATGTCCCCTTCCTGAACTCCTAATCTCTCAATCTCGTCAATATTATGCAAGGTGGCATTAGAAACTGTAACTCCTCCAACTTGAACTGGATCTAATTTAGCAACAGGAGTTAATTTTCCAGTCCTTCCCATGTTAAAAATTATTTTTTTGACCTTGGTAGTAACTTCTAAAGCTTTGAACTTTCTCGCTATAGCCCATTTTGGTGACCTTGCATTTAGGCCTACTTCCTCCTGAATTTTTAAGTCATCAATTT
>CABZYK010000009.1:0-37751 GCA_902529935.1 uncultured SAR86 cluster bacterium
TTTATAAAAATAGAAAATGAAATAGATATCCCGTTTACAAAAATAAGTTCAGTCTTAAAGAAAGACGTTTGTAAAAGATTTTTAAATCTTGGAGGTAGAACACACAAAATTTATGACTATGACCTCACTAAAAGAGAGATAAAATTAATTAACCCCAGAGTTCTAAAAACTTATTCAGAAATTTTATATAACTCAATCAATTATCGATGGACACAAGAATTAGAAACCATGGATGGATCCCCAAGAATTTCAAAAAAAATAAAAGGGGTTGATAGAGATCAATTTCCTAAACGAGGAAACCTGAACAAATTTCGAAAATTTATTGACGAAGAAAATCCAAAGAAGGAGTGTTTTTTGACTGGAAAAAAAATTTCAGGAACTCCATCAATAGATCATGTTATTCCATGGTCTTATATGTATTCAGATGACTTGTGGAATTTGGTATATGTATTACCCAATGAAAATAGTTCCAAGAGTAATAGATTACCAAATAAAAAGTTGATAGAGAGACTAAAGATCAGAAACATAAAATTATTTAAAACTTTGAAAAAGAAAGGAATAAATAATAAATTCACAGAAGAACTTAAATTATCAATTGATAATAATTATGTTGAAAAGTTTTGGATTGGATTCAAGGGTTAATTAAATGAAGAAAACAGGTACAACCAATTCAACTTCGTTACTGTCGAGTAGATAGAACTGTCCACTTTTACAAGATTGTGGATATTAAATATTAGTTATAAAACATAAAAATGAATAGAAAGTTCGTTTATTACATTATTTTTGCTATTTCTTTTTTGCTTTTTTCTATAGTCCAGGATTACATAAGACCAAATTATGATGGTGCTAATGAAATAATAATTTATCTTCTTGGGGTTGCTCCAAATTTCTTGCCAGGAATTGGATTGCCTGCTCTGTTATATGTGGTGATTCCAGAAGTATCCAAACCTAATTCATCTTTATTTAAAAATCGACTCTATTGGTCAGTAGGAATCTCCATATTGGGATTAATTGCCAATGAGTTCATTACAATTTTTACACCTGGAAGAGGTGTCTTCGATTGGAATGATATTCTATGGACTATAATTGGAGCATGTTTGTTTACATTGACTCACAAGAAGTTCAGCAAAACAACATAGAAGTTTAATGAAAGAAAGGTACATAGAATTTTTAATTAGATTCCATAAACCAACAAGTAGACAGTTAAATCTACTCAGTGACTGTAGAGTAGATTTGAACAGTGATTACAAAGGTTGAATAAGAAAAATACAATTCATCTCCCAAAGGTCCTTTTATAGTCGAGGGCAAAGAATACAAAAGCATTCCTGAACTTGCTGACGAATACAACCTTAATCGTAATGCTATTTATAAAAGATTTAGCAGAGGCAAAGTAGATGATGACCTTATTCCACCAAAACACAGAAAGAGTTATGTAGAACCTGAGAAGAAAGTTAATTATAAACTTTATGTAGATGGAAAAGGTTTCAAAAGTGAGGTAGAGGCATGTAATTTTTACGGAGTAAAATACGTTACCTATAGAAGCAGAAAATATAAAGGTTATTCAATAGAAGAGTGCCTAGGCATAAAAGAAAACTCTAACTTAGGAGGTAAAAGAATTGGTTCTAATCAGCATTTTCATAAGTCTAAAGAAGTTATTGTTAACGGTGAGAAGTATAAAAGTAGAGCAGATGTCGCAAGGGAATTTGGCAAAACACCAGAGCAAGTATTATCTTTATTGAATAAGGGAAGAACACTAGAAGAGGCACTTGGATTAGATGTTGCAGATTTAAGAAACACGATTACATATGAAGGAATAAAATATAGGTCTTTAAAAGAACTTTGCGAAAAAAAAGATTTAAAGACCACAACCGTCCAGAGCAGAATTAACAGAGGAATGACACTGGATGAAGCAATTCTTGAGGGGGACTATATAGAAAATGAGGGTAGGTATAATCTAAAAATACTTAAGAGAGATAAAGAATTATCAAATAGCACGGGGTATGTATACTTCGTAAAACTAATTTTAAATGACGAATGGAAGCATAAGATAGGAATAACAGCAAAAAGCACAGAACAAAGAATGAAGGGGATAAAATATGAACTTTTGTTTGAGGTTAGTTCAACTTTGATAAATTGCTATAAGTTTGAGCAAGAGTTGTTAAAAAAGTATAAACACAAAAGAGACTTGAGAAAAGGAGGACAAGATTTAGACGGGTTTACTGAGGTGCTAAATTTAGACACCAATGAAGAAAAGGAGATAATTACCACCATGCAAAACTTTGATCTATGATGAAAGAAAAATACATTCCGTAACGGTGGAGTAATTTTAAACAGTGATTTCTATAAGAAACATTTTAGTAACTTTATTTTTATTTTCTTCTTTGTCATTTGCAAAAGACGCAAACAATAACCCAGAGAAAGTGATCGAAGATTTTTTCTATTATTTCAATGAGATGGATATAAATAAAATAAATGAGCTATGGGATTTACCAATTACTTATTTTGTTGGCGATGAAATAATAGTTGCAAAAAGTTACAGTGAAATTGTTAATTATGAAAACTTAAAAAAAGAAGGTTGGTCATATTCAAAAATCAATTCGATAGATCCAATAGTTTCACAAGGAGATTTTGCAATATATAAAACTAATTTCTCTAGATTTAACAATCAAGATATTGAACTTATATCTACAGATACAAATCTAACTTTAATAAAAAGAGGAGATTATTGGAAATTGAAGATTGCAATAATTCCAATAAATATTTCAACTGGAAGATAAAGACTTAAATCACTGTTTAAAAAAAATCAGACTTTGCATTTTTTTGATGTTTAGCATTGTTTTGAACTCTCAAATCTATGCAAACGAATTTAAAGTTGGGTTTGCAGAGCTTCCAATCACTCCCGATCTGATTGATGAATGGGAAGATATTAATAACGATGCTCAATTCGATCCAGATATTGATAAATGGACTGATGTAAACGGTAATAATCAATTCGATGCAGTGTGGATGGCAGGGTTTCAAAATAAACGAGCAGCTCAAAGAGTCAACGATGATCTCATGGTTGTAACTGCTGTGATTGACGACGGTCAGACTCGAATAGGAATTATTAGCGCTGACACCATTGGGTTAATGCGAAAATTTGTACTTAGTATCCGTGAGGATGTTCCTTCAGAGTGGGGTTTAGATTACATCATGGTGCATGCAACTCATAATCATGAGGGACCAGATACTCAAGGCCTTTGGGGCCCAGGTTTTTTAAAAAGCGGTGTTGATGATCTTTATATGGAGAAGCTCAAAAAGGATTTCTTAAGCACATTAAAAATGGCTATAGATAACTTGGAGCCTGCAGAAATGAGTTTGGCTTTAATTCCAACCAATCCTCTCACGCCCATCAAAGATAAAAGAAAACCTATCGTGATAGACGACGACATAAGAGCAATTTTGTTTAGTCGCCCTGATGGCTCAATTTTAGGTTCGCTAATTAACTTTGGAATCCACGTCGAACTTACATGGGATAAAAACCTAGAATTAACTGCTGATGTTGCAGGCTACTTAAGAAGAGGGATTAGTGAAGGCATTTATTATGATAATCAGCTTGTCAGAGCTGGACTTGGTGGAATCACGTTATGGCTTACAGGAAACATTGGAGGCCTTATGACATCAGGGCCAACCGACCCAATTTACGATCCTGTTTTAAAAAAAATGCTCACCAAACCAAGTCATGCAAAAGCACGTGCGTATGGATATAGTCTAGCAAGCAGCATCATAGAGGCTTATCATTCAGGTAATTTTGAGCAGTCTCCAAAGCCATCCATAACTGTCAACACGACAGAAATAGAATTAGGCATAGAAAATTTCATGCTCTCACTTGGCACTTTGCTTGGCGTGATTGATACCGATCTTAACTTCAGCTTGATGCCGCCATTTATACGTTATCTCAGCGAAGTAGCATTCATACAATTAGGAGATGCAACTATTACTGGCGTTCCTGGAGAACTCTATCCAGAAATTGCTGTTGGAGGCATAGAAAATCCTAAGGGCGCAGATTACGTGATGGCCCCTCAAGAAGTTCCACATCTAAGAAGTCAATTTCCAGACAAACTTAATTTGATGGTGAATTTAGCAAATGATTCAATTGGTTACATCATTCCAAAAAGTGAATGGGATGAAGACGCCCCCTGGATCTACGGAGAGAATGAAGAAACTTATGGCGAGATCGTATCTTTGGGTCCAAATACTGCCCCTATAATCCATGAAAATCTTGTTAAGCTTATTGAAGAATCAAAAAAAAATGATGTGGCTAAATAGGCAGGTTGCTCAATAGAAAAATAGGAACTAATGGAAAAGACTTTCATCACTATTGGCAGAGTTTTACTTGGTCTTTATTTTTTACTTCCAGGGATTTCTAAAATACCAACTTACGCGATCACAATTGAATACATGACTCTTCACAACATACCATTTGTGAACATTCTTTTGCCTATCACAATACTCTTGCAATTGGTTTTGGGCACTACGCTTATTTTAGGTTATTTTATAAAAGAGTCTGCTTTGATTCTCGCCACAATAACTATTTTTATTAATGTTGGTGTGCATGACTTTTGGAATGATTATCCAGGCACAGATTCGCGTCATGAAATGCAGAACTTCATCAAAAATTTAGGGATTTTTGCAGGATTATTAGTTTTAGGTGCAAGCAATAATGTCTCTCAATGGCGTCTTTTTAAGTAATTTTGACTTATTAAAATTTCTGTAATAATGAAGATATGAAAAAACTCGTCTTCATCCTATGTCTGGTTCTTTTGAATTCTTATTCTTATTCTAATCCAAGTTACAACGATAGACTTCTTGAAAACATTAAAAAAGGCATGCCAAAAGAAATTTCAAAAAAACGACTTGTTGAGAGGCGTGGTCTCGTATATGAAGTCAACTCGACTATACCCTTTACTGGAATTGCAACAGATAGCCTTATCCGTGGTTGGATCTCAGAAAGAATTAACTATAAAGATGGAATATTACATGGTGTATGGGAGGAATATCACAACGATATAAAAGGGGAAGTCTTAAAACATAGATCAACTTGGAGAAATGGTGTACTTCATGGTGTAGCTGAAAATTACATACTCAATATCTCAACTGACAAGGCAGTACTCATAGAGAGAAAGAACTACAAAAATGGAGTGCCAGATGGACGTTATGAATTGTACTCTTGGGAAAAGTGTCGACTTGCTTCTTCATATATTTGTTCTGATTCCAATTCCGCTCTATTAAAAGAAATAGGAAGCTACAAAGATGGAAAAAGGAATGGTCGTATTGAATCATTCCATGACAACGGTCAATTAGCAATGAGAGGGAACTTCAAAGACGGTAAACAAGATGGTCTCTGGATGCAGTTCTGGAACAACGGTGAATTGCAAATGAAGGCAAACTACAAAGATGGAAAAGGCCTTGCTGAGTTTTTTGATGAAGAAGGAAACTTTGTTGGAACTCAAGAGTATGAGAACGGAGTTCTACAGGAATAGACATGAAGAATAAAAAATCAAATTAGTTTTCCAGAAATACTCAGCAACTAATGGATAGAGTAAAATACTCGCATGGGGAAAATTGAAAAAAATAAGCCTGCTGTAATGAAAGATCCCAACTTACAACTCCCTGAAGTTGATTGGCTAGAAAAGGAATCTAATCCAGATAAATTTTTTAAAGACCTTAGATACGCCTTATCTGAATATGGATTTATGGTGCTTACAAATGCGCCAGGCCTTTCCGATGAATTCCAGCAACGGGCATTTAAAGAAGTCAGAGGCTTTTTTGATTCACCGGTAGAGCTTAAAAAAACTTCCTATATTGGAAAAACTCCATATTTTAGAGGATACAGTTTACCCACGCCGGCTGATAGTGGTTATGGACAAGTCATCGAAGCATTTCAATATGGCTTTGAACAAGAACCTTTATGTAAACACGATGATAAATCTCAGCCCATTCATCGCAGATTATTTCGTGGCCCAAATACTTGGCCAGATGAAGAGTCGCTTCCAGGATTTAGACCATTAATTGATGATTTAAATCAGCGTTATCATCGCTTAACCCACTTGTTAGGCGAGGCAATTGTTGAATCATTAGGAGAAGACGTTGAAGCATTTCGTGAATATTTTGATTTTGACGATCCTGATTTGGCTGCCAGCCTTAATCATAATTTTGGACTAGATGCCTATGCTGAGGAAGATCAAGATAAAGTTCGTGAGGAATATAAAAAATTTTCAAGCGATAAGGTCGGTGCGCATATTGATGGGCCACCTTTCATTGCTCTGTTAATAAATGATAGACCTGGGCTTCAAGTTGTAGCAGCAGAAGGCGAGTGGATTGATGCGCCAGTTACCTGTCGAACAGCGCCGGGAGATTATCATGTTCCCGTAATTCCTGGAGCAGTCATTGTAAATACTGGAGGAACGCTTATGCATTTAAGTGAGGGACGTTACTCAGCAACCTTGCATCGAGTTAACACCACCTTAATTCCTAAAGGCGAAACACGAGTCTCAATGCCTTATTTCTTAATACCAAAAATGGAGGGAGACTTAATACCTTTTGGTAAATTCGAAGCTGGCTCGGTTGGCGTTGGAGGTTATGAATCTGGACGAGATCGAGGCGCTAATGCAAGCGTCAACCGAATGGGAACTTTTCCTCAAGTGACGCGTCGTTGGTGGGCTGAAGAATATTCAGAGCTTCGCCAACAACAGCGGGATGAAGTTGAAGCCGAAACTAAGGCAGCATTTAAGCTCGCTAAAGAGAGGGGCCAACGTTTCACTCAGCAGAAAACATAAAAAAGTTTTATGGTCTCAGACAAAATAAGGCAGTTCCTAAATTCCTGGAAAAATGGTGTTATAGAAATTGGAAAAGTTTACGTTGATGGCGGGGATTATAAAAAATGCGCAGAAAATTTCCTAAGCGCTCATTATGCTTTTGATATCGAAGATGTTTTATTCAAGCCCACTTTTACAAAAGAAGTAATATTCAGAAATAATAAAGATGATGCACTGTCCTACTTTGTGAAGGGCAGCATAGAGGAAGATAATGGTTTTGCGCTAAAGCCCTGGGAGAGCATCGATCTTGTTGAGGTAAATTCTATCGAGGAAGATTCTTTAACAATTGCAATGGGCGCTTTTAACTTCAAGCCCGTTAATCAAGATGTAATTACTCTTGTTGCATTTACATTCCTGCTGATCGAAGATAAAGATTCTTTTAAGATAAAGGTTCATCACTCATCTCCGGTTTAATTTTCTCCCATCTTTCAAATTGTTGAATTTAATAAGGAATGCAAGTAACTTAATTTAAAAATAGGAGAGAAAATGAGAAGAATAATTACAGGTCATAACGATAACGGAAAATCTGTCATATCTATTGACGGGCCGCCGGCAAGAACAATCGGAGAAGAAGCAGGAGGTCTTTATGAAATCTGGAATACCGATGGAAGTGGATTCGATACAACTTCAAAGAACGACAGAGCTGATATTGATATCGTATTGTCCCCTGTGCAAAAAGGAACAAAGTTCAGATATTTTCAGATAAATCCTATTCCCGAAGGAGTTCCTCAAGAAGCCATCGAAGCAGCTACTGCAGCGGCTTTTGAAAAAATGGGTGCTGCTCATCATAGAGTTGACACATCAAGAAATGCTGCTATGCACGAAACACATACCATCGATTACATTATTCTCCTAAAAGGTGATGTGACTTTGATCTTAGACGAAGAGGAGGTTCAGCTTAAGCCTCACGATGTTGTTGTGCAGAGAGGGACAAATCATGCTTGGGTAAACAATGGATCAGAACCAGCCCTTTTAATAGCTGTGCTTATTGATAGCAGTATCGTTTAATTTATATTTTTGTAAAAAGGCTAACAAACCTAGTTACTTAATGTAGAGTATGAATTCTTGAGAAGTGAAAAATGATTAAAACTCAATTAACAACGGACAAATTTGCAATGACCATATCATTTGCCTGTGTTGTGCACTGCTTTTTTGTTCCTTCTTTCATAATCCTATCTTCGGGCGTTCTTCCTTTTGCTTTGGATAATGAAGTAGTCCATAAATTAATAGTTTTAATTGCCGTGCCAGTAAGCATTTTTTCATTATATTTGGGATATAAGAATCACAAAACCTTCTCTTTCATTCCTGTAGGAATCTTTGGGCTTGCGCTTCTCATAACTGCAGTTATTCTTGGTGAAAGCATTTTGGGGGAATTTGGTGAAAAAGGGTTAACATTATTGGGCTCAATTTTCGTGGCTTTTGCTCATTTCAGAAATCATCAAATTTGTAAGCAGTTAGATTGCGATTGCCACGAAAACGACAGGCTTGCTTCTGATTCCTAATTCTCGTCAGTTTCAACTTTTCACTCAGTTTAATTTTCACAGACTATAATCAATGAGCAATAATGCTTATTGTCTTTACTTATGATATGAGCAAGGAAATAAAAGATCAGGTTGAACAGCTTCTCGATAACTGGATGGAGGCTTTCAATAACAAAGATATGAAGAGTTGGTCCAATACTCATAATTTTCCTCATGTAAGAATTGCAGGAGGACAAGTTTCGCTATGGGAAACAAAAGATGACTACATAAGTCATTTCAGTGAACCTGATATGTTTAAATCCTTAGAAGCAGCTGGGTGGCATCACTCTAAATGGGTTTCTAGAGATTTTGACTTAATCTCCGAAGAAAAAGTACATGTCTCAGTTGTCTTTCAAAGATACGATAAAGAAAATAAGCCTCATAGCAAATACGAAGCTCTTTATGTTGTCACCAAGATAAATTCAAATTGGGGCGTTCAAGTTAGGTCTAGCCTTGCACCCTAGATTAAAAAATGAAAAAGTAAGAAACACATATGGTTGATGACATTATCCTGCAAAAAAGAACTTTAAGAGTTTTGATAATTTCAGCTCTTTTAGTAACCGTCTGTTTAATTTTTTTAAACCCAGATTTAGCCTTTCCTTCCGATTCGTCTCAAATAGACTATTTTGGAGTTTTGGCAGTTTTATTTTTTCTGGTCTCTTTGGTTCTATTATTTATTTTCCATTTCTGGGGTAAGATTTTCTTCACTCTCTATGTGCTAGAGGGATTAGTAGTAAGATGGTATGGACCTGAATATATCGAGCCTGCCGATAGTATTTTTTTATTATTTACCTATCTAGAAGGAATGATTGAAGGTGCAATTCTAGTGCTAATATTTTTAACGCCAATGAAAAACCTTTTTAAATCAGTCAAAGGATATTTATAAGTGAATCAAGATTTAATTATTTTAATTGTTCAAATAGTTGCCGCGCTAGGGGTAGTTATATCTGTTTTTTACCTTGGTATTCAAATCCATCAACAAAATAAAATTACGAAGGCTCAATTTGGGCATTCCTTAACTCAGCGCATGTATGAAAGATATTTCAATACATCTAAAGATAAGGAGTTCAGCAACTTTCTCTCAAAAGATTGGGCTGGAGAGGAATTAGACGGTGCAGATAGATGGCGAGTTGCAGTGTTCGTCAATACCGTCTTGGTGGATATTTTCGATACTTATGAAAAAGTTCAAAATGGATTTGTTGATAAATCTCACTTAGATATGCGAATGCACATGCTTAAGTTGGGAACCATGAAAGCTCCGCTGGCCAAAAGTACCTGGAAATATTGGAAAGGTACCAGATCGAAAGAATTCATAGATTGGTTTGAAAATGAGATCTACGGAGATGAAGGATTCGACGAAGGCTTTGAAAAAGATATTATTCCTAACGTAAGAAGATAGTTTAGTTACTGACGCAGGATCCAGAGTTATCTTGATAAGCGGCTTCCAGAAGGGCTTTATGCACATCTGTGTTATCTAAAGTTCCGGTGAAATTTTCGCTCCCAGGGCCCATAGCAAATATTGGGACGGGAACACCGGTATGAGAACCTCTGCCAATTCCCGTGTTGAAGGAAAATTTCACATCTAGATTTTCATACTTTCTAGGATCGTTAGGTTCTATTAATAGCCCTCCAGTCTCATGATCCGCCGTAACAATTACCAACGTATCGTCATTTTTTTTAGCAAATTCCAAAGCCCATTTAATTCCTTCTTCTAAATCAAGCATCTCTCTCATTAAATATTCATAATCGTTTCCATGACCTGCCCAATCGATCTGCGAAGCTTCAGCCATCACAAAAAAGCCGTTACATCCGTTCTTGATAAAGTTTTTTGATCTATTAATTGTGAACTCAAGCATCTCTTTCATGGATGGTTCGGTAATATGATTTTCTGGAGTATTGGTATCTCTTAAGTGCTCATCTGCAAAGAGACCAAAGACTTGTTCGCTTCCATATCGAGCTATATCCTCAAGCTCATCCTTATGTGTTATCAGCTTTGAGTTGGCTTTAACTTTTTCAATCAAATCAATACCATCTTCACGAATGCCACCATCTTCCTCTGTCATAAAAAACTTCCTTCCTCCCCCAAGGATATTTTTTATGTTGGAATCACTCATTTGGATACTGATCTCATCAGAAAGATATCTTGAGCTTACATGTGCAACGAAAGCAGCCGGTGTAGCGTGGGTGACTTCTGAGGTTGAAATTACAGAACTTACAAAGCCAGATTTGTCTAATATTTCAGTTATGTTTTCAACTGGATTTCCACTAACATCAACACCTAAAGCCCTATTATTGGTTTTTATTCCTGTACTAAACGCAGTCCCTGAAGAAGCAGAATCAGTAACAATTGCATTTGCTGAATGCGTAAGAACTTTTCCAGAATAGGGGAATTCGTCAACAGCTACTCTTGAGTTAGGGCCTCCTTGACTTAATCTCAATGCAGTAACCTGACTCATGCTCATGCCGTCTCCAATGAAGAGGATGATGTTTTTAGCCTTTTCTTTAACCTTTTTTAATTTCTTCTCAGGAACCTCTAAACCAATATCAATTTTTTTTATATAGGCATCTTTGTCATCTAGGGTTCCAGACGGTATGGGAAAATTATTTACTATGTATTCTCTTCCTAAATGCTCCATTATCTTTGCTCCCGCAAATAATCCAATTGCTAAAGAGATAACTGCAATAATAATTCTTGTCCTCATAATTTTTCCTCAATAAGCTGAATCCTATCGTTTCCAAAGTACATATCGGTTTCATCTATGAAAAAAGTAGGCGAACCAAAGCCTCCTCTATCCATCAATTCTTGAGTATTACTAATTAATTTTTCTTTCACTTCTTGTGTGCCAATGTATTCAAAAAAAGCATCAGGATTTACTTTTAATTTTTCAATGATACTTTGTAAAACACCATCATCGGAGATATCTTTCCCTTCTGTCCAATAAGCATAAAAAACTGCATCTAAATAATCTTCAATGTTTCCTTCTTCAAGAAAATAAAAGGCTCCTCTCATAGCTTTAACGCTATTAACTGGGAAAATTTCTGGCATTATAATTTTTAAGCCTCTTAACTTGGACCAATCTTCCATATCCTTTTGTGAGTAGGCCAATTTTTCTTTAATAGGATTCTTTCTGCCCTCGTAGACACTAGGATTAATTGTATTAAAGACTCCACCGACCAAAATCGGTTTCCATACAATCTCAAAGCTTTTCTTCTTAGATAAATCTTTGATTCCTTGAAAAGAGAGGTAAGTCCATGGGCTGCTACAATCAAGGAAATATTCTAACTTTTTATTCATTCCATTCTTAATGTACCTTAGACAAAGTTAATATTAAACTTAAGAATACTTTTTCGGAGCAAACATGAATTACAAAATCATCTTTATTTTTACAATTTGTTTTTTGACAAGCTTTCTTCATGCAGATGAATTGAAAATGGCGGTTGATAGCGATGAGAGGCTAGCAAAAAATACTGTTAGAGATGAGTTTAGAAATCCTTATGAAACGCTAAGTTTTTTTCAGTTAGAGCCAAACATGACAATTATTGAACTTTCGCCAGGAGGTGGCTGGTACACAGAAATACTAGCAAACTTTGTTCGCGAATCTGGTTCTCTGATTGCTGCACATTGGAGCAGAGATTCGGATAGAGATTTTTTTAGAAAAATGAGATTAAACTTTGAAAAGAAAATTGAAGAAAATGATCTTTATGAAAAAGTTGAGATAGTGGACTTAAATTCAGAGCTGGCAGAGCAGAATTCTGTTGATGCCGCTCTTACATTCAGAAATTTGCATAATTGGTTGGGCCCAAATTTGGATGATATTTTTTCAAACACATTCACAGCTTTGAAGCCTGGGGGATTGTTTGGCGTGGTTGAGCACAGAGCTAAACCAGGTACTTCAATGGAAAATATGAAGAAAAGTGGCTATGTAACTGAGGAACACGCAATAACAGTTGCTAAAAAGCACGGATTTGAGCTGGTATCAAAATCTGAAATTAATGCAAATCCTAAAGATTCAGCTGATCATCCCAGGGGAGTTTGGACTTTGCCCCCAGTTCTTAGGCTTAAGGAAAAGGATAAGGAAAAATATTTAGCTATCGGAGAGAGCGACAGGATGACTTTGTTGTTCAGAAAGCCAAAATCCTAAATTTAACCAAGGCTTCCTCGATCAACTTATAGTTTGCACTTCAATTCTTTTTTGCAATCTTTCTTTCTTTCTAGTTTTGTCGTTGACTTGGCCAACCAATTGTCCACAAGCCGCCATGATATCTTCCCCTCTGGTTGTTCTGATGGTCGTTATGTAACCTTCTTTTTGAAGTATTTTCTTAAAAGTTTGAATACGCATACTTGAAGGCCTTTTATAAGAAGATCCCGGGAAGGGATTAAATGGAATCAAATTAATCTTACAAGGTAGCATTTTTAACAATTTGCAAAGTTCATGTGCATTCTCTATGGAATCATTCACCTTATCTATTAATATATACTCAATTGTTGTTTTTCTACTGTCGCCGCATTTCTCCACATACCTAATCACGGATTCCAAAAGTTTCTTTATGGGATATTTTTTATTAATGGGAACTAAATCATTTCTCAACTGATCGTTTGGAGCATGCAAAGAAATTGTCAGCGCAGCATCCGTTACTTCAGATAACTTATCAATTAAAGGAACTAAGCCCGAAGTGCTAAGGGTAACTTTTCTTTTTGACAGGCCATAGGCTTTATCATCCATCATCATGCTCATAGCGCCGGTTACCGCTTCAAAATTCAATAGAGGTTCTCCCATTCCCATCATCACAACATTAGTCACTTTTTTATTAGCATGATCGCGCGGGACGCCAAAAGAATTTTCGGCAACCCAAAGTTGGCCAATGATCTCAGATAATTCTAAGTTTCTAGAAAAGCCCTGTTTGCCGGTAGCACAAAAACTGCAATCAACCGCACACCCGACCTGTGACGAAATACAAAGCGTTGCTCTTTTACCTTCAGGAATAAGCACCATCTCAACAAGATCACCTTCGCCGACACTTAACACCCATTTTCTTGTCCCATCTTTGGAATCCTTTTCTAAAACTACCTTTGGCGCTGATATTTCAGCATTTTCGCTGAGTTTCTCTTGAAGTTCCTTGGAAATATTTGTCATAGCATGGAAATCAGAAACACCTTTTTGATGAATCCATTGATAAACTTGCTTAGAACGAAAGGATTTTTCTCCTAAAGAAAGGAAAAACTTTTCCAGCTCCTTCTGATTCAATCCTATTAGATTTACTTTCATTTTTTAATAAGTCCTTTAAATAAAGGGCATTTTATGGGAAAAGGACACGCACCGGATACCTTTCAAATGAAAAATGTAATTGTAAATTTTGCTTAAATTCCTTAACCTATTCATCTTACGGGGGTTCATTTGTGAATGATTTCAACATAAAAATAGAATATAAGCACGTACCAAGATTTGACTCAGGATCTGATGAAAGCATCGATTATCTAGAGAGTGAAGGCTATGTGATTATTAAGAATGCCTTAACCGCAAATGAAGCAAGTAAAACCTTGGATTTACTTTGGGATTATCTTGAAAATCTTGGAACAGGAATAGATAGAACAAACCCTTTGACTTGGTCAGACGATAAATGGCCAACTTGCGCTCATGGCGGCATCATCCCTAGCTACGGAATAGGTCATTCTGAGGCCCAGTGGTTTGTAAGAGGAGTTCCCAATGTAAAAAAAGCATTTGCCAAAGTTTGGGCAACCGATGACCTATTAACAAGTTTCGATGGAGTCTCTTTATGGAGGCCTTGGAATATTGATCCGTCTTGGAAAACACAAAGCGGCCAAGCATGGTTTCACATTGATCAGCATCCTATATCTAAGCCGGGCAAACAATGCATTCAAGGTTTAATTAATCTTCTGCCTACTTCTAAAGAAATAGGCGGTAACGTGGTAATTCCAAAGTCGCATAATTTTTTTAAAGATATCCCAGAAGAATATAAAGAAAGAGTAGAGCGCTTGCCTTTAGATATTGATCATTTTAGATTTCCTCACGACGACCCAAAATTATCTTCTGAGCCAGCTGTCATGGCGCATATGGAGCCTGGAGATATGCTGTTATGGGATTCAAGGACTATTCATTGCAGCAGTTCCGGTAGCTCACTTCCTGAAGGAACAAACGACCTCATAAGAGCGGCATCTTTGATTTGCATGATGCCAAAAGAATTATCCAGCAAGGAAATTTTAGAAAAGAGAATTCATGCGGCAGAAAACCTTGTTTCTACTACCAATTGGACGAACGATTTTCGAAACGCTGATGAATTTCCCATTATTCTAGAAGCTGAAAATAGAGATCGATACAAGTGGCCTAAGAAGCCTAACTTAAGTGACTATCAAAAAGAGCTGATAGCCTAAGATGCAGACTTTGGAAGAATATATCTCTGCAGGAATGGGGATAGCTTTCCATGCGAAGATGCTCCCAACTAAAAAAGCCGTCATTAGCGAACATGGAGACAGAACTTTTCATGAGCTTAATGCAAATTCCAATAAATACGCTAATTTTTTGCTCAAGCAAGGACTGCGGCATGGTGATGCTGTAGCCATAGTCTGTAAAAACAGACCAGAATTTCTAGAAGCTTTATACGGACCGTTAAGGATAGGGCTCCGAATTACGCCCATCAACTGGCATCTAACTCCTGACGAAGTGACATATATAGTAGAGAATTGTGAAGCAAAAGCAGTTGTTTGCGATTTTATTTTGCAAGAAACCATTTCAGAGATAAAAGCAAAATTACCTGAAGTCATAATTTTATCTGCCGGCGGTAAAGCAAATGACGCTTCTTTGTATGATGATGCAATAGCTTCCGAGGATGATGCCAATATAGAAAATCCTATGGCTGGCAAATCGATGTTGTATACCTCAGGAACTACTGGCAGGCCCAAAGGAGTTTTTAGAAAAGAAAATCCTCCGCTTTCAATGACAGAAAAGCTAACTTCAGAGTCAGCTAATTTCAATCCTGAAACTGATTTCAGCATATGTCCGGGACCTGCATATCACGCTGCTCCTTTGGGCTTGAATATAAGTATTTCATTGATGGCTGGAGTTGGAGTTTATTTGATGGATAAATGGGATGCAGAAAAAATGCTTCATCTCATTGACAAATATAAATGTACTCACACCCACATGGTTGCAACAATGTTTCACAGAATTCTTAGATTGCCAGAGGAGGTTAGAAGCTCTTATGACTTATCTTCGATGAAATGGATTTTGCATGGTGCAGCGCCTTGCCCGGTAGAAGTGAAGAGAGCAATCATCGAGTGGTTTGGTCCTATAGTCTTCGAGTACTACGCCGCCACCGAAGGAGGTGGCTGCTTTATAGATTCTAAAGAATGGTTATTAAAACCAGGAAGCGTTGGTAAGGCTAACGAAGGCGTTGAAGTAAAGATTCTTGATGAAGAAGATCAGCAAGTAAAAGAGGGGATGGAAGGAACTATCTATTTTAAAGCGCCTGAAACGGGAAGATTTGAGTATTACAAAGCAAAAGAAAAAACATCCGGAGCTTATAGAGGAGATTACTTCACGATGGGTGATATAGGTTATCGCGATTCAGATGGATACTATTTTTTAACCGGCAGAAGTGCGGATACGATCATTTCTGGAGGCACCAATATTTATCCCCAAGAAATAGATGATGTACTTTTGGCCCACCAGAGCGTGGCTGAAGTTTGCTGCATTGGGGTACCCAATGAAGAGTGGGGAGAGGAAGTCAAGGCTGTCATCAATTTAGAATCGGGTTCGGATGAAGATGTAGTAAGAAAAGAATTAGTTAAGCTTGCCGAAAAAAAACTTTCAGGATTTAAAAAACCAAAAACATACGAATTTTGGACTGAAGAATTACCCCGCTTGCCCACAGGGAAAATTCAGAGAAATCTAGTTAAAAAAAGATTTTGGTGAAGATTGAATAAAATTTCTTTATCAAGATCAGATTATTTAATTTCTCAAAAAGTGATTCATTGGCTGATGGCATTACTAATTATCTTAGATTTGAATATAGCTCAAAAGTTTGGTGGAGAAATGGAGCTTTGGGATAGGCTCGAATCTAGAGTTGATCACGCTACTGTGGGAATTTTAGTCACAGTATTATTTATCTTTAGGATCATTCTAAGATATATCTACGGTGCACCGGCGCTTCCAAATTCTATGCCTAATTGGCAAAAATTTTCAGCAAAAATTGGACACTACGGTTTATATTTCTTCATTACTTTGCTCATTTTCACCGGAATTGCTTCAGCTTATTTCACCTCAGACCCCATCGTTATCTTTGGATCTTTAAACCTATCTTCTGAAACAGACTCCCAAGAAGCTTTTCAATTAATTCGAGGAGTTCATGAATTTTCAACCAATGCGGTGATTTTTTTAATTTTTGTCCACATACTGGCATCCATCTATCATCACTTTATAGCTAAGGATAAAACAACTCTAAAAATGCTGAAGTTTTGGAAGCAGGTTGGCTAGGCTTCCCAAAGATTCTTAATTGGTTGGCTATCTCTTAAGTTAGAAAGATTTTCTAAAAATAAATTAAATGACCTTGGCAAGGACATCAGAGAGTGCGCTGAGTCGTGCGGAGTAATGAAACAATTTTTTGCACCCCATAATTTAGATTCTTTTTCAAGAGGTTCGTTTTTAGTAGTATCGAGTGCGGCTGCTGCAATGATTCCATTGTTCAGGGCATCAGCTAGATCGTCTTCAACGATCGCACTACCTCGGCCTACGTTGATCAACATTGAAGAAGAGTTCATTTTTTTTAAAAAATTTGCATCCACGATATCTCTGGTACTTTCACTATCTGGCAAAACCATAACCAGAAAATCTGTAAGAGGTAACAGCCCCTCTAAAGCATCTATACTCAAAACTTCATCTGCATAATCGCATTCTTCAGGGTTTCTTCTTATGCCCGTAACTTTCATATTAAATGTCTTGCCTAGCTTAGCCACTTCCTTGCCAATTCCCCCGTAGCCAAGAATGACTAAGGTTTTATCTGTCAACTCACCGTCCCCACCATTTGGCATCCATTCTTTTTCTTTTTGCATAATTGCATGCTCATCAATTCTTTTATTCCATCGGAGCATTTGAGCCAAGACATAATGAGACATAGGCTTTCCATAAATGCTGCTAGCATTTGCTATTACGGCTTGAGATTCTTTTAAAACAGCCTGCAAAAAAGGCGCATCCATTCCTGCATAACCGCTCTGAATAAATTTCATTTTCTTACACAAATCCAACATTGGCTCAAATAGTTCTTCGTGATCTCTTACGGCAAATAAAAATTGATAAGACAAAAAGAATGCATCACATTCTGGGACTTCTGCCCAAGACGGATTTTTAGGATTTTCGGGATTTAGTGAAAAAATCTCTATTGAAGGATCCAACGCTTTAATCTGATCCCCGTAGAACTTATTGGTATCTTCTGAGATAACTACTTTCATCTTTCTTAAGATTAAATTAGTTGAGGGTACTGAACAAGTTAAAATCTTGCGTTCTGTCTTTTTCTGCTGCCGTGCTTTAAGTAAACATCTTTGGCAATTTTTTTAAATTCAATGTTTGATCTTGATGCCCAAATTGTCTCTCGAGCCTTTTTCGCTGAGAGAACTGGATCAACTAATTTCTCAAAATATAGATCACTTAATTCCGCATTGTGAATTTTGTCTATACACATGTTAGAAATTTTTGGTATTTGTGCTTTTATCCAGTCTGCATTTGGATCTTGATCTTTACTCTGCTTAAGAACTGAATAAATTCTAGGTAGGTTTATGCCGGTGACTCCGCTTTGCATTTGAACTTGGCAAATATGAATACCTGGCTCGTAATCTACAAACAACTCTGCGAGGAGAGGTGATGTTTTTTGCCAAGGCTGCCACAAGTTATATGAAGCAAAAGACATAATCATGGCTCTCATTCTAAAATTGATCCATCCTCCGTTTCTCAAATACTGAATGCACGCATCAAGAAATGGAAAACCTGTCTCTCCCAAAATCCATTTTTCTATAAGCTCATTGTTTACGTCCTGTCTTAACTCATCTGCCATAGGATGCATGGAGTTAAACTCAAGCTCAGGTTCAGTTTCAAGCTTTTGGATAAAATGGCAGTGCCAGTAAAGCCTTTTTTTAAATGAATTTAAGTCTTTTTTGTATCCGCTTATTTCTAACTCCCTGAGAAGTTTTTGATAAATCTCTCTGATGGAAACAGAGCCGAACGCAATATGCGGGGAAAGCCTTGAACATGAATGCTCGGCCTCATGCGGCGATGACATCTTAAAACTGTACCCAGCGCATCTTTCCTTTAAGAAGCTATCTAACAAGATGTAAGCATGATCAGATCCTCCTGATTGAAAAGACGAGTTTTTTTTCTTTTGAAATTGACGATCTTTTAAAAATAAATTTAATGGTTTTAAAGGCTTATCTATCTTGTTTATATTTTGGTTTGTATAAGGTTCTTTAAGTAAAGGCTTACTCATTTGATCTTCCCAATCTTTGGCCCATTTATCTCTATTAGGAGCCTTAACTTGAATCCCAAAATCTGAATAGAGCTTAATCTTCTCTTTTTTTAAAAAATGATCTCGAAAACCATTGAAGTCATCTCTGAAATAACCAACATCAGTGCAATGGTTAGCATGAATCATTGATTCTGAAAAATGAGTTTCAATCCATTTTTGGAGGTCAAGATAATTTCCTGAAAACACATGAATTTGAGAATTTTTTTCTTCAAGCTTTTGATCCAAATTTTTCAAGCAATCGAAAAGAAAATTCAATTGAATTTTCGATTTACCATTTGCTTGCCAATAGTTTTGATCGTAAAGATAAACAACTCCATAATCTTGATTCTTAGATCCATGGAATAAAGCAGGATTGTCAAACATCCTTACATTTCGATGAATCAATACAATATCTTTCATGGGAAATGAATCTTATATCCTTAATCCATTTATATTCATATAAAAATATATATTCAAATAAAGTGGTAAATTAAAGTTATGAGAAACATATTTTTAATAATTATTTTTATAACAACGCAAAGTATTTTTGCTGCAAGTTACAACAAGCCTTCTGCTTCGAAACTTTATAAAGAAGCAGTGGAACTAGTAAAAAAAGAACAATTCGAGAGTGCAATAAAAAAACTCACAAAATACACCAAAAAAAAGCCAAAGGACTCAGACGGATGGACCTTATTGGCCTTTTCAAATAGAAAAATAAGTGAGTTTGATAAAGCAAAGAAATTTTATGAAAAGGCAATAGCTATTGATGAAAACAATAAAACTGCTTTGGAATACCAAGGAGAGTTCTTTGCTCAAATCGGTGAAATGGAAAAAGCTAAAGAAAATTTAGATAAATTGCTGTCTCTCTGCCCAAACTCATGCAAAGAATATGAGATGCTGAGGGATTATATAAGCGGCAAGGCAAAAAAAAGCTAAGCTAGAGTTTATGGTAGGTACATCATTTCAAAAGAAAGTCTGGAAAGAATTAAAAAAAATTCCTTATGGCGAAACCAGATCTTACAAGGAAGTTGCTCTTGCAATTGGTCATCCTCAATCCGCTAGAGCAGTTGCTAATGCTTGTGCCAAGAACCCTTATGCGCCCACAGTCCCGTGTCATAGAGTAGTTAGATCTGATGGCAATTTAGGGGGCTACAGCGCTAAAGGTGGCATCAAAAAAAAGGCAGAACTTTTAAGAATGGAAAGCCAAAATGTACGCAAAAGATAATACAAAAAACCTATTTAAATTAGCTAATTCAGTGGCTGAAAATTTTGTCTCTAATAATTTATCGGACTATCAAGGGTTAAGAAATTACGATTATGGACCTGAAAAAAGAGATAATGTTTCTTGTTTGTCGCCTTTCATTACCCACAGACTTATCCTTGAACAAGAGCTGATAAATCGGTCATTAGATTTCTACTCATTTGCAAAAATAGAAAAATTTATCCAAGAGATATGCTGGAGAACTTATTGGAAAGGTTGGTTAGAATTAAGGCCTGCCGTCTGGGAAGATTTTATTTCTGAAAGGGTAGAGATAGACGATGAAACCGCTTATGAAAAAGCTATTAACGGCAATACTGGGATTGATTGCTTTGATTTTTGGATCAACGAATTAAAAGAAGAAAATTACCTTCACAATCATACGAGAATGTGGTTCGCAAGCATTTGGATTTTTACCCTAGGCCTTCCTTGGCAGTTAGGAGCCGAATTCTTTATGAAATATTTATTAGATGGAGATGCAGCATCAAACACGCTTAGTTGGCGGTGGGTTGCCGGTATCCAAACAAAGGGCAAGCACTATATTGCTAGGCCATCAAACATATCTAAATTTACCGATGGAAGATTTAATCCAGTTGGATTGAATACCTATGCTGAATCTTTAAACGAAGAAAAAGAATATTTAAAAGAGCCTTTAAACCTGACATTTAATGAAACAAAAAAATGTAACACTCTTGTGATGTTTGAAAATGACCTTTGGCTAGAGGGGAGAGAAAACCTCTACAAGAGTTATGAAAATATATATTTGATTCTGTTAACTAACGCTGACAGAAAAATAGAATTAGATGCAAAAGTATTGGCTTTTAAAAAGAAAGCTCTTAGCGATGCGCAGATATATCTTGATAATTCTTCTTTGGAATCGCCAGAGAAGTTAAGGCAACTTAATTCATTTGATGTTGTCTATCCATCTGTAGGAGAAAATCTAGATTTCTTAAGAGAGGCTCAAAAAATAAATAATACGGATATCAACTTTATAACTCGCGAAGAAGACATTTTTTGTTGGGAGTTTTCAAATAAGGGGTTCTTTAATTTTAAGAAAAATATCCCTGATATCTTGAAAAAATTCTCTTATTAACTAAATTTAATATAGATGATATTTAAATTAGCTTTCAAATATCTATTTCGACTGATTTTATTGGCTCTTTTGGCTATTTCGATTTATTTAATAAATCTTTTTTTCATGAAGCCTTTTTCAATAGATCATTTTTTAGCCAAAGAAACTTTTCTTGAAATAATTGATTCACCTGAGTCAATGACTTACATAGGAATCTTTGATAAATACAATTGGCTTACCGGTCATGCATCAAAATTAACCATTCCAAGTCAGAAACAATTAGATCGCGACAAAGCGAAAGCAAGAAAGATTTTAGAGACTTTAAGATCTTATGATGATGAAAATCTAAGCAGCATCCAAAGAGCTTCAAAAAAAATAGCTATTTTCGATACTGAGAATACGTTGTTGAGATTAGATGCTTTCCCTTTCCATAACTACGTTCTCAATCAGATAGGCGGTGCTCACATTGATATGGTTGAATTCATGACAGATACCCATCCGATTAGAAATCTACCAGAAGCAGAAGCTTACATAGACAGAGTAAGACTTTTTGAAGATGTTTTTGAGGGGCATCTGTATGAATTAAATGGGCAAAAAGCCATTGACTTTTATGCGCCAAAATTTGTTTACGAACGAGTCATTGCCCAGCTTGATGAATTTTTAAACTTCTCATTTGAGGAGCATCCTATCTATTCAGAATTCGACAGAAAAATTAAGGATTTAGACTTTTCAGAAGAGCAGAAAATGCAGCTTCGAGAGAAGCTTAAACAAGCAATCAGACAAAGCATCGACAAAGCATTTAGGATGATGAAAGATTATTTGGTTTCAACTCAAGCGCAGGCAAATAATAATCATGGGCTATGGTCCCAACCAAACGGAGATAAATATTATGAGTTGAGAATAAGAACTTATACAACTACAGATTATTCGCCTCAAGAAATTCATGACATGGGTCTTAGCGAAGTAGAGCGAATCAGCAAGAGGATGAAAACTATCCTGACCCAATTAGGATACAACCAAGACAAGTCTGTGGGTATTTTAATGAACGAGTTAAATGAGGATCCACAATTTCTTTACGACGATACTCCCGATAGAAAAAAGATTGCGATTAAAGATTATTCTGAGATGGTTGATGAGGCATACGTTGTTTTAGAAAAGTACTTTCATACTATGCCGAAATCTAAAGTCATCGTTAAAGCAGTCCCAGAGTACTCAGAAAAAACCGCGGCGGGTGGATATTACAGATCGCCTGCTTTGGATGGGAGTCGGCCTGGCGTCTTTTATGCAAATTTGTACGATATCAAGCAAACTCCAAAGTACGGTATGAAAACACTTGCCTATCATGAGGCTATTCCGGGCCATCATCACCAAATAGCTCATTCCTTGGAAAATGAAGATCTAACTTATTATCGAAAATTTGGTTATAGAACTTCGGCATTTTCAGAAGGATGGGCTCTTTACGCAGAACAGCTCGCCTTGGAAGCTGGCTTGGCTGATAACCCTTTGGATGAATTAGGTATTTTGCAAAGTGAACTTTTCAGAGCAGTCAGATTGGTAGTAGATACAGGAATGCACTATAAAAGATGGACTCGTGAAGAAGCTATGGCGTACATGAAAGCAAAAACTGGAATGTCTGACACTGAGGTAAGAGTTGAGATAGAGCGCTATATTGTATGGCCTGCTCAGGCGCTTAGCTATAAGGTCGGTATGATAAAAATACTAGAGCTAAGAAAAAAAGCTCAAGATGCCTTGGGCGAAAAGTTCAACATAAAAGACTTTCACTCTGCTCTCTTAGATCATGGCAGTCCTCCTCTTTTTATTGTTGAAGAGAAAGTAAATGACATGATTAGTAATGCAAAGCCGTTGAATTAATTATTTAGCCTAGCCCTGTTAAATTAAAAATTTCTTGGATAGAATTTATCAGAGATTATGAACAACAGTTTTTCAGCAGAGAAGTTTGAAAGTCAGAAACTTCCTTTCAAAGTAAAAAGATTATCGCCCTCGATCGGGGCAGAACTACTTGAAATAGATTTAAGAGAAGATTTGAATCAATCGACATTAGATATGATCTACAAAGCTCTTTTAACGTACAAAGTTATTTTTTTTAGAGACCAGATGATTTCAACAGAAGAGCATTTAAACTTTGCTCGTAATTTTGGCTCGCTAGAAATTCATCCTTTTGCACCTCAAAAAGAAAATTTTCCAGAAGTGCTGAAAATTACACACGATAAAGACAACAGAGGCAAAGAAAATACTTGGCATTCAGATGTAACTTGGAGACAAGAGCCTTCTCTGGGTTCAGTATTAAGAATGATTGAGTGTCCTGATTACGGAGGAGATACTCTTTTTGCAGACATGGGAGCAGCCTACGAAGATCTTCCTGACGAGGTCAAAGAAAAGCTTGATGGTGCCGTTGCCATTCATGATTTTGCCAACTTCAGAAAGGGCTTAGTGAAGGCAGGAAAAACTGAAGAAGAGATTGAAGCTGTGAATAAGAAATTTCCAAATCCAGAGCATCCTGTCATAAGAACACATCCAGATACTAAGCAAAAGAGTATTTACGTCAATAGGGCGTTTACTCAATTTATCAAAGGCTGGGATCCAGATGAATCTGAGAAAATGCTTAACTTTCTTTATTCCAGAGCATCCATTCCTGAGTATCAGTGTCGATTTATTTGGGAGCCAAACTCAATTGCATTTTGGGATAATCGAGCATGCCAACATTACGCTGCTTCCGACTATTGGCCTAATGTCCGAAAAGTTGAGAGAGTAACTATCGTCGGTGATAGGCCTTACTAGAATCATTCTAGATAGAAGACTTAGCAGCTATTGATCTTCCTTGCATGGATAAATAAATTGCTAAAGGAATAATTGCTATTGGCGCCAGGGATAAGCTCAACCCTAATACAATCAAGGCATTGAATAATAATCCACCCGAGGCATCGCCAAATCTATTGGTAAACGTATCTATAAAAACAGTTGATTTATATTTTTCAGATTTCTCCAATGTTGTATAAACGCTTTCTCTTGCAGGTTTATTTATTGCGTATTCAAAGGGCCTCATGACAGCCGATAAAATAATAAACAGTATTACCCCAGAAGAACTAAGCAATATATTCGCCATGTAGCCTGAAATTGCAAAGAAAGCTATGGAGAATAATGCCCCGTAAGCAATTAAGACAAACTTGATACCAAAAAATCTATTTTCTAAGAAAAATCTAGTTAAAAATAATTGAGCGAAAAAGGAAATTGGCGTCACCACAGAGTCTGCTAAAGAGAAAATCTTTCTTTGTTCAACAACATCTGTTGAATACTTATTGATTATTTCAAGACTGAAGAAATATAGAGATGTTGCTAGGCACGTCCAAAGAAAAGCATAAATTAAGAGTTGTCTGACAAGTTTATTGGATTTTATTTGTATGAATTGCTCTGATAACTCTGAAAGAAAACCCGAATTTTCTTTTTTAATGATTTCGCTTGAGACACTGTTCAATAATCTAGACAAAACAATACCTAAGATTAATCCAACAGATGCACACAGCATTGCAACGACAGGCAAATCAGCCAGAAAAAGTAAAACTGATTGAGAGCCTAGCCAAGCTCCAGCAGAACCAAAGGCACTTATAATGCCGAAATACTTTTTACTATCGTCGGTTTGAAAACTATTAACTGTTTTGGCCCAAAAAACTGAAACAACAAAAAAATTGAACACGTTGTACCAAATGTAAAAACTTACGCCCACAACATAATTATCCGGATAGAGGTTATTTATAAAGGCATATAAAAAAAGGTTGAGGATAAAAAAACCATAAATATACGTTACAAGCCTTGATTCCTTTACCCGCGAAACAATAAGAGAATAAACAGGATTTGCCAGTAACATAACCAATACAACAATCAACAAGAAGTAGGTCAGATCACTTGTACCTATTTGCGCAGCCATTGCGCTCCTGAAAGGACGCATGACAAAGAGAGCGTACAAAACACAAAAGAAAAACGATCCAGCAATTAAAGTATTTTTATTAATACTTTTGAACATTGATTAATATTATTTAGATTTTATAAGGGGCATTGGTTCTAGGTTCAATGCCTCTCTATAAGTATTGTGATAATGATGCAGAGCGGGCTCATTTTGACCAAACAAGATATGATCTATTTTCCCTGACCTAAGTCCTTTGTGGGAAGCTGCAGCTGCAACATAATCTTCGTCTCTAATGATTTCTCCAAAAGCAATGTAAGGATTAAAGCTCTCTTCATCTCCGTTTTTCATCTCTTCAAGGTATCCAACTGCCTCAGGGGTAAAGTAAAAAGAAACCTTAGATACACTTTTATGTGGAGAATTTTCTAAAGGATACTCTTTAACAACAATGATGCCACCTTCAAGGACATTCACAATTATGTTTGGAAAGAGGAAATATACTGGAAGGGATCCGACTCTTACATCCCAATCTTTTTCAGGAGTTGTTCTTAAATCTTCTATTTGGCGTTTGCACAAACTCAATCTTGCATTCCTTTTAAAAGTGTCAAACATCTGGACATTCCCATAAAAAGATTCGAACAAAGTATCTTTATGCAGAGTAGAAAAATGATAAGTTTCCCCGAAAGTATCGATAGCGAGCTTCCAATTCATGTCAGTCACATATTCTTCTTCTTGAGTAAGAATAAGATCCTTGAAGCCCCATGATTCCATTTCTTCTATAAGTTGATCTCCCAATAGGTCTTGAGTATCAATGACGCCATTTTCATCTGGATGCACAAACAAAAAACCATGTTGCTCCACGCACGGAAGTTCTTTTAACCCATAGCAGGATTTATCAATCTCGCCAAAATGATCAGGTTTCGGATATCCAACTAGCGAGCCTCTATTGTTGAAAGTCCAGCCATGAAAAGGACAAGAAAATTTCTCTTTTTCGCCTCTTCTTTGATTCTCAACTATAACTCCTCTATGCGTGCATACATTAACAAAACACTTAAATTCTCCATTTGCATCACGCGTTGCAAGGATAGGAACACCAAAATCATCGGTAGTCATAAAGGATCCCTTATTCGGTAAATCTCCACTAAAACCAATAATTTGAGGATGATTAAGGAAAAAATTATTCCACTCCATTTGGAACCTATCCTCTGAGGTATAGGTATCCGCTGGATTCTTAATCATGCCATCAGCTTTTACATTAGTTTTATTATCGAGATGATCTAGAAGGCCTTTGATGACCCTAATTTGTTCTTTTTGTATCATTTTAGGAAGGTCTGTGCTCGGCCATCTTCAAAAAAGCCGGTCTTGAAGATAAACGTTCTACATAGGCTTTTATATTTTTCATCTCATCGGTTACGCAACCCATTCTGTTTGACATGTAACAAGAATGACCAAGCATGATGTCAGCTCCAGAAAAATCGCCTATTAGATAATCTTTGCCCTCTAGGGCTTCATTAATTGGTTCAAGCGCCCTAGTGAGTAGTCTTTGTGCTTGACCTAGAACGGTCTCGTCTCTTCTGTCCGGTGGCAATAAAACTGTATGAACAACTATGGTGTTCATGGGCGGCATAATCATGCCCTCGCAATAATGAAACCATTGGAGATATTGCGGAAAGAGCTCTGATTGAACGTCAGGCTTCAAGCCACCATTCTTATATTTCTCAATTATGTATTCGGTGATTGCACCAGATTCCCATATTTGGATATCTCCATCATCTAGAACCGGAATTCTTCCAAGAGGATGCCTGGCTCTATGCTCATCCGACTTCAGATCGGTGGGATGAAAAGCCATTTCATTTAGTTCGTAAGGTAGCTCTAGCTCTTCCAGAAGCCAAAGAATCCTTTCTGCTCTTGAGTTTGGTGCAAAATGAAGTTTTAACATTTTTATCTCCTATAAAAAGTTTAATTACCTGAAACCATTCTATCTTTACCTTCCCAAAAAGGTTCACGCAATTCTCGACGAAGAATTTTACCAGAGGGATTTCGCGGTAAGGCCTCTATGAAATTGATAGTTTTTGGACATTTATAACCGGCTATTTGTGTTCTTGAATATGAGATAATTTCAGTCTCATCCAAACTTGAATCTGGTTGTAAAACCACAAAGCCTTTGACTGATTCTCCCCATTTGTCATCTGGTACCCCAATCACTGCAGCATCTGCAATTTCTGGATGACTCATCAGGGCATTTTCTACCTCTGCTGGGTATATATTTTCTCCGCCAGAAACAATCATATCTTTAACTCGATCATGTATGTAGAGATAACCCTCATCATCAAAAAATCCAGCATCGCCGGAATAAAACCATCCATCTTTTATGGCTTCTTCTGTGGCATCCGGTCTATTCCAATATCCTTTCATATTTAAAGGTGATTTGGAGATGACTTCTCCTATATCGCCAGTTTTTACTTCATTCCCTTCATCATCGACAACTTTAATTTCAACGCTATTGAGTGCCTTCCCGCATGATCTTAATTTTCCTTTTTCTGGATCATGATCCTCTGGCATCAGAATTGTTATTGCGCCTGCAGTTTCAGTTAACCCATAAACCTGAAATAAATCACATTTCATTATTTCTTTTGCTTTTAATATAGTGTCATCAGCAATCGGCGAGGCTCCGTAGAGAACAAACTTAAGAGATGAAAAATCTGTCTCAGCGGCTTGCGGTATTGATACTAAGAACAAAATCACGGCCGGAACGAAAAGTGAAGAACGAATTTTTTCTTTTTCAATTAATTCCAAGATTAAGACGGGATCAATATCAGCGATGATAATATTTTTGCAGCCGTTGACTAGCCCCCAAATACCCCAATTAGTTCCGGCAACATGATACCCCGGCATACAAACCAAATTTGGCGTACCTTCTTCAAAAGGAACAATGCCTTCTATAGTATCGTTCGCTGAAGAAAAGTTTTGATTCGTTAGCTGAACGCCTTTGGGATGGCCCGTTGTGCCTGAAGTGTAGAGCTGAATAATATCGTCATCTAATGATGTCGAAATACCAGGAGCATCCTCAACTTGGCTATCTCGCCACGCAATATAACTTTCAAAGGTTTCGTGACTATCGTCTACCGCAATAATTTTCTTTACCTTAGGTATTTCATCTTTGATTTGTTCGATAACAGGATAGAATTCTTCCCCCACGAAAAGTACCTCGCTTTCAGAATCATTTAAGACATAAACTACTTCTGGAGGAGCAAGTCTCCAATTAACACCTACGGCGACAGTTGCAGATTTCATTGTTCCTACCAAAAATTCAAAAAAATAATCTGAATTTTTTCCGTAATAAGCAACCCTTGTGTCTGACTTACAACCTTCTTTGATAAGTCCATTTGCCACCTTATTAGATAACAGGTCTAATTCTTTGTAAGAAGTTTCTCTATCGAGAAACTTATGCGCCACTAGGTCAGGCGTTTGTTCAACTCGCCACTTAAATAGATCTTGAACTGTTTTATCTCTAGGTATATTCATTTTTTCAATAGATTAATATGTTAATTTATAGTTAATCAAATTATTTAAAAGAAGTACATCAATGGAAAGCAAAGCTTTATCAAATATTCTAGAGAGAAATTCTCCAAGACAACTAATCGAACCTCACCCAAATGCTGAGGAAATGAAGTTAGTTTATGAGGCAGCTCTTAGGGCTCCTGATCATGGCTGGATTAGGCCAACAAGATTTATTGAAGTTTCAGGAGATGGATTAGATAAGTTATCAAATATATTTCAGGAATTTGCTCAAAATCACTTACATGATGTCTCTGATGAAGTATTGGAAAAATATAGACAAGCTCCTTTTCGAGCGCCAATGATAGTCATCTTGGTTTCAACCATAAAAGAGCATCCCAAGGTACCGCCATTAGAGCAGATGTTTTCTACTGCTACAGCTGGACAAAATATTCTCTTAGCCCTCAATGCTCTTGGTTATGGCGGGATTTGGCGAACTGGAAAATTTGCTCTAAATAAAGAAATAGGATCTTTTCTGGGACTTGATGATAATCAAGAGGTGCTTGGATATCTTTACATAGGAACTCCAGCTGGAGATAACAAAAAGATTCCTCAACTAGACCCCAAAGACTTTGTAAAAAAACTTTAAGGTAACAAGATCAAGACTTATTGAATAATGAGCTCATTCTCTTCTTTACTAGTAGACATTGGCGGCACCAATATGCGCTATGCCTATGCAAATAAAAGAAATATCTCAGAAGAAAAGATCCTTTCAAATATTTCCGATCAAAAGATCAATAAAACTTTGGGCAATCTTTTATCGAACCCCAAAATCAAAAATGCTGTCATAGCTGCTGCCGGCCCAAGACTTGGCAACAGAATAGAAATGACAAATAGAAAAGTTATCGTAGATGGAGATTTATTAGGTAGAAAGTTTAAGTTAGCTAATTCTCAAGTTCTTAATGATTGGGAGGCGGTTGGTTATGCTATTGATGAAATGAAATTAAAAAAAATTAAAAAGGGGAAATCAAAGTCCAATGTAGATTTAATGATTGGGCCCGGCACAGGTCTCGGATTTGCTATTGTTGCCGATGGTAAAGTAGTGCCAACAGAAATTGGAAATACAAAACTCCACAGTAAATTACTTTTGAATAATCTTGGAATAAGACCGTCAAAATTTTTTTCAGTTCTTGAAGATGTGATTTCTGGGCCCAGCATAAGCAGAGCATATCAGTCTAGATATAAGCAAAAATTATCTTCCGAAGAAATTGTGTTATTGGCTAAAAAAAGAAATCCAAAAGCAAAATTTATAATTTACGGCTTTGTAGATAATCTTATGCAGTTTATGCAAGATGTTTCGGTTGCGTATTTACCAAGAAGACTTCTGCTTGGAGGATCTCTTATAACAGATCTTGCTTACCTCATAGAAGATAGTAAATTTTTGAATCAATACACCGATCATCCCAAAGATCAACATGCGCAAATTCTTAAATCGATTGAGATAAATCTTATTACGAGTAAGACGCCGGCTTTAAAAGGATGCTTCAATTATTTAAATAAAAATTAAATGAATAGAGTATTTAAGGTTTCTGAAGATAGAGAAATTTTAGCCTCTGAGTGGGGAAATAACGATAATCCGCTTGTAATCATGCTACACGGAGGAGGGCAAACAAGGCATTCTTGGAAAGGCGTTGCTGCAAAAATTGCTAATTTAGGTTTTCACGTAATTGCACATGATTTAAGAGGTCACGGCGAAAGTTTTTGGGATCATGATGGCGATTATACTTTTGATGCTCATAGAGATGATCTTGTAAGGATTATTCAGCAACTTGGAAAAAAGGCTAATTTAGTCGGCGCCTCCCTTGGCGGCATGATTTCCCTATCTTTGGCCGGCCACGAAGAAGAAAGCAAATACTGTTCAGGTCTCATCATGGTAGACATAGGAATGCGACCTAACGACGAGGGTTCAGATAGAATAGTTGAATTCATGCGCTCTGGTGCAAAAGGTTTTGCTTCAGTTGAAGAGGCTGCGGACGCTGTTTCAGGTTATTTACCTCACAGAGAAAGACCAAAAGATATATCTGGACTCAAAAAAAATTTACGACTCAAAGAAGACGGTCGTTACTATTGGCATTGGGATCCTCTTTTTTTGACAGATAGAACTGGGATGGGTGAAGTTAGAGAAGAACGTTTTAGGCAATTAGAAAATTCTGCAAAAAGGATTTCTGTTCCAACTCTGCTTGTCCAAGGTGCCTTGAGCGATATTTTAACTAATAAGGAAAAAGAGGAATTTCTTAATGCCGTGCCTCATTCCAAGTTTGCTGAAATTCAGCAAGCCACTCATATGGTTGTTGGCGACAAGAACGATATTTTCGCAGAAGCTATTGTAGATTTCTTGAGCGAACACATCGAATAAGATATTTTATTAAGATCATCATTGGAGGTTTTATGAGTTACTCATTCTTAGGAGGAGATTCCAGAGAAAATTTTTCTGATCAAGAAGATTTATTCAAAGTGATTGAAGGCTTCATGGGATATTTACCCAATTCTCATCTGTCCATGGCAGTAAATCCACAATTGAATCAAGGCTTTGCGGCTTTAGCAGGAACAATATTCGCTTCACAAAAAATTGATCAAGGCTTAATGCAACTCATTGCTTTGGCTTCAAGCCTCTCATCTGGGTGTAAGTATTGTCAGGCACATACATCTCACGGAGCTCACCAAGCTGGGGTCAACGAGGAAAAAATAAACGATATTTTAAGATATCAAGAAAGTGAGCATTACGACGATTCTGAAAAGGCTGTTCTCGATCTAGCTTTTGCAGCAGGCAAGACGCCAAATCAAGCAAAGCAAGAGCACTTTGATATCTTATTAAAGTATTTTAGCAACGAACAAATTGTCGACATGGTTGCTGTTATTGCCTTATTTGGCTTTCTAAATAGATGGAATGATACGCTTGGTTCGCATCTAGAGGATGTACCAAATTCGTTTGTCGAAGAAAAATTAAAACCCCTTGGCTGGAAATAATTTATTTCTCGCTCCTCCTTGGGGTGACGGTTACACTAAGTACAGACTTGGTCTTAATCCAATCCATGAAGAAAATTGGTTTAATAAATCCATTTCAAAAGAAATTTTCGAACATAAATTTAATCTTTTAAACAACAGTTACAACGAAGTTGTGGCTTGCACAGAAGATTCTCTGCAGGCTCAACAAATATTAGCCAAACATATACCTACCCAAAAATGCGATTATCCAGACCCTATCGCGGATACATCGTTATTAGTACCAGATGACCTTTGTCTAATTGAGGCTAATGGAAAGCAGAGAATGTTGGCGGCATCTATATGCTCTCCAAGTTATTGGAACGTCCAAGACAAAATAGGCAAATCTCTTTTCGATGTTCATGCTCCTGTCAAAAGCCTTAATGAGAAAATTGGTTTCAATATAGGAAGATTCATTGAAAGGGCTCCCTTGTTGCAACCTTTTGAAAGAGAAAATTGGCTTATCCATGCAGACACAAAAAGATTGCACTTAGCAGAAGAGCCAGAAATAGTTGGCAATCCAGATAATTGGTTTGTAAGGAGCGAGAGGGAAACAATTTGTAAAATCCACGATGACTATTCTCTGTTTACCATCAGGGTTAGCTTTGCCTCTCTCAATGAAATACATGCTTATGAAGATGCAAAAGCAGGCATGCTAAAAAGTCTGAAGGCCATGGACAAAGATGAAATAAACTATTTTGGTGGTGCCAAAAAGGTCAAGACACTTATAGAATATTTAGATTCATAAATTATTAATGAAAGAGGTAAAAAAATGAGCGATGTAAAAGTCTATATGATTGCTAATCTCCAAATACACGATGCAGATAACTATAGGAATTATGAAAAAGGTTTTTTTCCGATTCTCAAAAAACACGGCGGAGAATTTATTACTTATGATGACAATATAATAAATGTGGAAGGGGATAACGATGTTAAAGGAAGAGTCATTATTTTTTCTTTTCCTAATGAAGAGGCTGCTGATAAGTGGTACAACGATCCTGAATATCAAGAGATTTCAAAATTTAGAAGAGAAGCCACAACAACTCAATTAATTAGAGTTAAAGGCATGCTGCCTAGGTAAAGCCTAAATTAAGATATTTGCGAAGCTAAGAAAATTTTTATAGCTTCTAAAACATCCGACGGTTGTCGATAAGTAATATCATGAGTGCCGTCTTCAATTGTTACGACTTTTCCTTCTTGAAAAATTTCTGCGTAAGTTTCTGCACCCCTATAAGAAACTATCCCATCGTTGTCGCCCCAAATAGCGATAGAGGGAATATTTTTTGCCGCAACCTTTTCGAACATCTCTCGTGCATCGAAAAGATTAAAATTTCTCATCGTAGAAGCCAAAGATTCACGAAATCCCTTAAATTGCATCTGAAAAGAAAAAAGCTGTTGAAATTCTTCCTCGTTGATAGATAAAGGATCATTGCTATGCGAGGTTTCAGAACTTATTGCAGAGCCATAAAATCTATCTGCTAATACATGCATGGCCCACTCAATCACCCCAGGAATCTTCATAAAAAAAGGAATAGATGTTTGGACTTTTCCAAATCCAGCTGGCGCAATAAAAGATAAACTTTTTACTTGGGTTGAGTATTTGTCTGCAAATCCACCAATGATGGGGCCGCCCATGGAATATCCAACTAAATGAATTTTTCCTTCAATATTTTGATGAGAAATAAGTTCTTTTAGAGTCTCAACATAAAAATCTAGAGAATATTTAGTTCTCGGTCTTTCAGAAAATCCTCTACCGTAATGATCATAAACTAAGATGGAGTAACCTTTATTTAAGAGTCCATCAAGAAGACCATTCCAGACAAAGCTAGGAGTTGAAAAACCATGGACCATGACAATGGTTTGGCCGTTTTTTTGCTCAGGGTGATGCCATCTATAATAAATATTTCCTTTTGATAGCTGTGCCCAATGGCCATCAGATGGGAGATTTTTTGAGCTGATTTTTTTTAAATCTTTTGTTTTTAGCCAGTAAGGTACAAATATGCCTAATATCAATATGCCTAAAACGCCAACAGACAGAAATTCTAGAGGCATAAACTAATCAGTCGCTAAATTCTTCAAAAACCGTCGTTTCAATAATGTGTCCTGAATCCTCTATGGTCTCGTTATTTCCTTGCATAAATTCTTGAACCGCTTCCAAGGATTCTGCCGATAGAGCTATTCTCACTTTAGACGGATTGTCTAATTCATATCCAACAGCCAATGTCTCAATACCATTCTCATTGAGATTTTCCTGATCATCATCAAAAACCTCTTTCCAGTCTTCAAAATCCTTTGCTATTTCAAATGTTATATAAACTGTTGCCATTTTTTATCCTCTGATTTTTTTATTTCCAAAAATATAGCTAAAAAAAATACATTTTACAAAAACTATCTTCTATACTTTTTAATCGAGAAAAAGGGGGAGATACCAATGAAAAAAATTGCAACTTACAGGACGCTTGGAACCAATAATTTAGAATCTGCTAAATCCTTTTATGACGGCTTATTTGAGGATATTGAGACTATGAGTTTCTCGCCCAACGACAGAAGTTGGTTTTGGGTTATCAAAGGAGATGACTCCATGTTTGCTGTTTTCATCCCTTACGATGGAGAAGAAGCTTCAGCAGGTAATGGAAGCATGACGGGATTTCTTATGAACTCTGAGCAGGAGGTTGACGAAATTTATGCCAAAGCCATGTCACTTGGAGCAACTGATGAAGGTGCGCCGGGTAGACGTACAAAAAACTTTTACGGCGCATATGTAAGAGACCTGGATGGAAATAAGTTAGTTTTTTATATCTAATATGAAAAACAGGCTTTTAATTTATTAATTATTTAATTGCTCTCTAGCTTTCTTAGTTGCACTCATTTCTTATATAATACGCGGCATGGCTACTTATGAATGCTCTAAATGCGGGATGGCAGTCAATGCTTCCTGCGCAAAATGCGACTTGGCTTTGATCGACGATGTTTTGATTACAGACGATGGTAGGGAAGTACAGATTTCAAAATGCACCAGTTGCGAAGGCAAAATTAAATCGCCTTTATGCTGCGGCATGGATATGACCTGTTCCCTTGCTTAAATTTTTCAAAATTGTCGCAATTTAATTAAGACGTGTTACGGAAACATCTGTACACTAATCTCTTTTAGGATTTTATGAATATTTACGTAGGGAATATCCCTTGGTCGGTCACGGATGATAAGCTCGAAGAGCTCTTTGCACAATTCGGTACCGTCACTTCAGCAAAAATCATTGTCGATAAATTCTCAAAACGCTCTAGAGGTTTCGGGTTTGTTGAAATGGCTGACGGTGGCGAGCAAGCAATTGCTGAATTGAATGACAAAGACTTCGAAGGCAGACCTTTGGTGGTCAACGAATCAAGAAGCAAAGACAGCTAATCTCATCTAACTTTAGCGGATTCCATTAGGATCATTTTTAGTGATCCAAGCATCGATGCTATTTGTAGATTTTTGATTGAGACAGCTAAATTAGCTGAACATTCTTACCATCGCGGCAACGCTGACGAAAAGCACAAGCGCCAAAAAAACCCAGCGATACCACCAGTACCGCCTGCTGGTCCAATCGATTTTATTATCACGGTTGCGTTGACTGGCAGAAGCTCGAAATCGACTTAAGTAAAAAAATACTGCTAGCGAGACGACAATCAGGCCGCCGAAAAAAAGCGTGTTGAGATCCATTAACGACTTCGGATCTTAGCCAACAACCTCAGCATCTCTAGGTAGAGCCAGATCAAAGTAACCATTAAGGCAAACGCACCGAACCATTCCATGTAACGAGGCGCGCCGCGTTCTGCACCGTCTTCGATAAAATCAAAATCCAATACCAAATTCATCGCTGCAATGCCGACAACAAACAGACTGAAGCCGATGCCGAATAAGCCGTTGGAGTGAATAAAGCCGATGCCCGATCCGAAGAGACTCATGACAAAGCTGATCGCGTACAAGACCGCAATGCCCATGGTGGCAGAGACAATCATCAAACGAAAATTCTCTGTGGGTTTGATGACGCCTGTTTTATAAAGCACCAATAAAGAAGCCAACGTACCAAACGTAAGGCCCGTTGCTTGGATAACGATGCCCGGGTACATACTTTCAAAAGCTGCTGAAATTCCGCCTAAGAAAAGGCCTTGTAAAATCGCATAAATAGGAGCTGTGTACATGGCTAGCGTCGGTCTGAACATAGTGATCACCGCAAAGATCATGCCGCCAAACAAACCAACGGGCATCAAAAAGCCAGCGCTGCCAGTGGAATAGAATTGATTCCAAGTGAACAAAGCTCCGCCAATCACTAGGGCGAGTAAAATACCGACTTTATTCACCGTGCCTTGTAAAGACATGGTTTTTGCGCCGGTGGTTTCAAACCCAGCGAAGGTCGCATCGCTGAGCGTTGGATTTCCCGATCTGCCGAGCATTCTTAAAGCGTTATGTTTTGTCATGCATACTCCGTATTTGTGTAATATTATGCCTGTATGAGTATTATTGTTGCTTATTTATTTTTATCAATAGCAATCGTCACCGAAGTGATCGGGACTATATATTTGCGCGATACCGAAGGGTTTACGCGCCTGACACCCAGTGTGATTACCGCGGTCAGTTATGCGGCATCTTTTTACTTTATTTCCTTAACCTTGAAACAAATTCCAGTTGCCGTGACCTATGCCATTTGGTCAGGGGTAGGGCTGGTTTTGATCAATATCTTTGCCGCCATCAAATACGGTCAGATGCCCAATTCGATTACCACTTTGGGGATGGCTTTTATCATCTTGGGCGTGGTTCTCGTTAATTTCAATACGGGTGTTGATTAATTAGAAAAATACCTGAAAATAGCTGTCTTAGTTAGCTTTCGAAAGCTTTTTAAATGGGGAAATTAGAGTTTTGGGTAAAAATATGACAAAATGTCATAATTATAAGATTATGAGCAAGAAAGCGTTACATTTTCTTGCGCCACCTAAACCATCAACCATACTGTTTAGTGCTTTACTTTTAATCACGGGAGTAATCGGAGCGCAGGAACGAATCGGAGTCGCTGCCGCAGTCGACACCACCACCACTGATTTAACTTTGGAGCAAGAGCGCAGGCTCGTGGATGAAGGTTACAAAATCATCCAAAACCATACGATTGAAACCGACGAGAACGGCAAGGCGCAGATGCTGCTCATCGACGGTACGGCTTTTACCGTCGGACCTAATTCTTCGGTTACCCTTGACTCATTTATTTACAACCCCGAAACCGCAGAAGGTTCTTTGACCGTCACCAGTAAGGGCTTAATGCGTTTAGTCGGTGGTAAGGTCACCAAAAGTAATCCAGCCATCATCAGAACCAACGCAGCAACCGTGGGTATCAGGGGTGGAATCGTCTTTGTCGATAGCGAAGGCGATACGACCGAAGCTTCCTTTATTTATGGCGATGAGATGAGCGTCACACCCAATTTGAATCAAGACGGCACCTACGTGCTAACTCGTAACGGCTTTATCGTTGTAGTCGATGATCCGTTGGAAGACGTAGAAGACGTATCACTTTTAACTGCAGACCAGTTACTTTCTATGCAACAGAGCTTGCAAGGTTCACCTGAAGAAGAGGAAGAGGAGTCAGAGGAAGAATCCAGCGAAGAAGGAGAATCAGAGGAAGAATCCGAAGAAGAGGAATCCGAAGAAGAAGAGTCTGAGGAAGAAGAGTCAGAAGAAGAGTCAGAAGAAGAGGAATCCGAAGAAGAGGAATCCGAAGAAGAAGAGTCAGAGGAAGAATCTGAAGAGGAATCCAGCGAAGAAGGAGAATCAGAGGAAGAATCCAGCGAAGAAGAGTCAAGTGAAGAAGAATCAAGTGAAGATTCAAACGAAGAAGAAAGTTCTGAGAACTCAGATTCAGAATCTGAATCTGAAGATTCAGGCAGCGAGGAGTCTGAGAGCAGTGATGATGCTGGGACTGAAGACGATTCTTCAGAAAGTTCAAGCGAGGAAGGATCTGAAGCAGGCTCAGATTCGGAAACTACAGAAAGTGAAAGCGAAAGCGAAGTTGGTTCAGATACCGGATCATCAGATGAAGCTGGAACAACT
>CABZYK010000010.1:0-25068 GCA_902529935.1 uncultured SAR86 cluster bacterium
CTTCGTAACCTGAAGTCAATCTGACTTTACAAACTTTTCTGAGAGCTGAATTAGGCTTCTTTGGAGTTGTAGTATAAACACGAGTACAGACACCCCTTCTTTGTGGACATCTATTCAGAGCTGGAACATCCGACTTTGCAGATTTGCTCTTTCTTGGTTTTTTTATAAGTTGATTAACAGTAGCCATTTTGGTGTGCGATTTTAGATATGAAGATAGTCTAGGTCAAACATTATTTAATTATTCCTCAGAGATCTCTGTTCCTTCCATAGCTTCAGCTAGTTCCATTTCCAAATTAGACTCAATTTCATCTTTTTCAGCATAGAAACCAGTACCAGCAGGAATTAATTTACCAATAATTACATTTTCTTTGAGACCTCTAAGCTTATCGATTTTGCCAGTCACAGCCGCTTCTGTAAGAACTCTTGTTGTTTCTTGGAAAGATGCAGCTGATACGAATGAGTCAGTAGCTAATGAAGCCTTAGTAATTCCAAGAAGAATTCTGTCAAATTCAATTAAAGCTTTCCCATCTTCAGAAAGAATTTTATTTTTTTCAGCAACTGCAGATAGTTCGGCCTGTTCACCTAAAATAAAGTCCGAATCGCCAGGATCAGTGATTTCAACTTTTCTTAGCATTTGTCTCAAAATCACTTCTATGTGTTTATCAGATATCTCAACTCCTTGGAGTCTATAAACATCTTGTATTTCATTCACAACATAATCGGTGAGCTCTTCAACTCCTTTTAGGGCAAGAATATCGTGAGGGCTTAAAGGTCCATCGCTTACTACATCTCCTTTGCTAACCATCTCTCCTTCGAAAACATTAATATTTCTAGTTTTAGGAATAAGCGTCTCTGAAGTTACTTCCTCTTTGCCGTCCATTTTAGTTATGACTAGTCTTCTTTTTCCTTTGGTTTCTTTACCCCAAGAAACCACCCCAGACATATCAGCTAGAATTGCCTCCTCTTTTGGTTTTCTGGCTTCAAATAAATCTGCAACTCTTGGTAAACCACCAGTAATATCTCTAGTTTTAGATGATTCTTTAGGAATACGAGCAATGACATCACCAACTTTTATTTTTGAATTATTTGTCAAACCAAGAATAGAGTTACCTTCGAGAGAATATACAGCAGCGTGTTTGCCTCCAGGCAAAGTAACTTCTTTTCCTTTTTCATCCATAATACTTACAGATGGACTTAGCTCTTTACCTGATGAAGATCTTTCAGAAACATCCAAGACTTGAGTGCTACTCAATCCAGTTAAATCATCCTGTATGGTCTTGACTGTTATGCCTTCTTCCATATCTGATAATTTAACTTTACCTTCAACTTCAGAAATTATAGGTCTCGTATGTGGATCCCAAGATGCAATGACATCTCCTGCTTTGGCTTGGTCTCCATCATTAACAGAAATAATAGCTCCATAAGGAACCTTGTATCTTTCTTTCTCCTGACCATTTTCATCCGATACCGATATCTCAGCTGATCTTGATATACATACATTTTTCTTTTCTCTATTTATGAGTGAATTAAGATTTGTGTATTTGACACTACCGTCATATTTAATTTGAACTTTGTCTTCTTCAGACGACCTCGAGGCTGCACCTCCTATGTGGAAAGTTCTCATTGTTAATTGTGTACCTGGCTCACCTATTGATTGAGCAGCTACAATTCCAACAGCTTCTCCAGGGTCAACAAGATTCCCTCTTCCTAAATCTCTTCCATAACACATTGAGCATATTCCGTATGCTGTTTCGCAAGTTATAGGAGATCTCACAAAAATTGAATCGATAGAATGGTTTCCTAATTCTTGTGCAATAGTCTCATCGATAACAGTATTTGCAGGTAACTTAAATGCTCCATCTGCTGAAGAAACTGCTTTTGCAGTGACTCTACCTAAAACTCTATCTTTAAGCTCAAGGACAGTTTCACCTCCTTCGATAATTGATTTTATCTCAATACCCTTTTTAGTCTCACAATCAACTTCTCTAACAACTAAATCTTGTGCTACATCAACTAATCTTCTGGTTAAGTAACCAGAGTTAGCAGTTTTCAGGGCAGTGTCTGCCAACCCTTTTCTTGCTCCATGAGTAGAAGTGAAATATTGCAACACTGTCAATCCTTCCCTGAAATTTGCAGTTATAGGAGTTTCAATAATTGATCCGTCTGGCTTAGCCATAAGACCTCTCATTCCTGCAAGCTGTCTTACTTGAGCGGGTGAACTTCTTGCACCAGAATCCAAGTACATATAAACAGAGTTAAAGGAATCTTGATCAACCTCTTCTCCGTCTTTGTTTGTAACTTTTTCTTTTGAGATAGTATCCATTAGAGAATTTGCTACTTTTTCATTAGCACGTGACCAAATGTCAATGACCTTATTGTATTTTTCTCCTTGAGTCACTAAACCAGATGAGTATTGAGCTTCAATATCTTTTACCTCTTGCTCAGATTTCTCAATAATTTGAGCCTTATCCTCTGGGATTAAACAATCATCAACACAAATAGAGGAGCCGGATTTAGTAGAATATTCATAACCTTGATACATAAGTTGGTCTGCAAAAATTACAGTATCTTTCAAACCACAATCTCTGTAACAAGTGTTTATTAGATCAGAAATGCCTTTGCTGGTTAGAGTCTTATTAAAATGTTCAAAATTTAATCCATCTGGTGAGATTTGATAAAGTAATGCTCTTCCAACAGTTGTGTCTTTAAGTTCGCTTTGACCATCTTTGTCTGTAATCCTTACTTTCACTTTTGCTTGAAGTTCAACTGCATCTGTTTCAAAAGCTCTGGATACTTCTTTGACATCAGCGAAAATAGATCCCTCTCCTTTTGCATTAACTTTTTCCCTTGTCATGTAGTAAATTCCTAACACAACATCTTGGGATGGATCTATGATTGGCCTACCATTTGAAGGTGAAAGAATATTGTTACTAGCCATAAGCAAAGCACGACATTCAAGCTGAGCTTCTAAGGTTAGCGGGACGTGAACAGCCATTTGATCGCCATCGAAATCTGCGTTGTAAGCTTTACAAACCAAAGGATGTAATTGGATGGCTTTACCTTCGATAAGCAATGGTTCAAAGGCTTGTATTCCTAACCTATGAAGAGTTGGAGCTCTATTTAAAAGAATAGGATGTTCCTTTATAACGTCTGCCAAAATATCCCATACAACAGGCTCTTCTCTCTCAACCATTCTTTTTGCGCCCTTGATTGTAGTTGCCAACTCAAGATTTTGAAGCTTCCCAAATACAAATGGCTTAAAAAGTTCAAGGGCCATTTTCTTGGGTAGACCACATTGATGCAACTTTAAAGTAGGTCCGACCACGATCACTGAACGGCCAGAATAATCAACCCTTTTACCTAAAAGGTTTTGTCTAAATCTTCCTTGCTTACCTTTTATCATGTCAGCCAAGGATTTGAGCGGTCTTTTGTTAGAACCAGTAATGGCTCTTCCTCTTCTTCCATTATCTAAAAGAGCATCGACTGATTCTTGGAGCATTCTTTTTTCATTTCTGACAATGATTTCAGGAGCATTAAGTTCCATTAATCTTTTAAGCCTATTATTTCTGTTTATCACTCTTCTATATAAGTCGTTAAGATCTGAGGTAGCAAATCTCCCTCCTTCAAGAGGAACCAAAGGTCTTAAATCTGGAGGCAATACTGGCAATACATCTAAGATCATCCATTCAGGCTTATTGGTTGAATTGCTAAATGATTTTATGATTTTCATCCTTTTTGAGAGTTTCTTTATTTTTGCTTCAGACTTTGTTTCTGTCATTTGTTGTTCAATCAAAGCGATTTCTTCTTCTAAATCCATCTCCATTAGCAGTGTCTTGACTGCTTCTGCTCCCATTCCTGCGTTGAATTCTTCGCCATAATTTTCAAGAGCTTCATAATAATCTTCTTCATCTAAAATCTGACAGCTTTCAAGATCTGTCATTCCTGGATCAGTAACTACAAAAGATTCAAAATATAGAATTCTCTCTAATTCTCTTAGCGTCATGTCTAAAAGAAGAGCAATTCTTGAAGGTAGAGATTTTAGAAACCAAATGTGAGCAACAGGCGCAGCCAGTTCAATATGCCCCATTCTTTCTCTTCTGACTTTAGCAAGTGTGACTTCAACTCCACATTTTTCGCAAACAACTCCCCTGTGCTTCATTCTTTTGTATTTGCCACAAATGCATTCGTAATCCTTTATGGGACCAAAAATCTTTGCGCAGAAAAGGCCGTCTCTTTCAGGCTTAAATGTTCTGTAGTTTATTGTTTCTGGTTTTTTTACTTCCCCAAAAGACCATGATCTTATTTGTTGGGGTGAAGCCAAACCTGCTTTGATGGCATTGAAATCTTCTTGTTCGCCTTGGTTGAATAGTTTTAATAAATCCTTCATTAGATCAAACCTCCTCGAAATCAATATCAATCGCTAAAGATCGAATTTCTTTTGTTAAAACATTGTAGGATTCTGGTATTCCAGCTTCCATTTCATAAGAACCATCGACTATATTTTTATAGATTTTTGTTCTTCCATAGACATCATCAGACTTAACAGTGAGCATTTCTTGGAGAGTATGAGACGCACCATAAGCTTCAAGAGCCCAAACTTCCATCTCTCCGAGTCTTTGTCCACCAAATTGAGCTTTTCCTCCAAGCGGTTGCTGAGTAACTAAGCTGTAAGATCCTGTGGAACGTGCATGCATTTTATCTTCGATGAGATGATTAAGCTTAAGCATATACATATACCCAACAGTGACTGGGCGATCGAATTTATCCCCTGTTCTTCCATCATACAAAGTAGTTTGTCCAGTTTCAGGAAGGTTGGCTAACTTCAACATCTCTTTAATTTCTGCCTCTTTAGCTCCATCGAAAACTGGGGTTGCCATAGGAACACCGTTTTTTAGATTGTGGCAGAGCTCCAAGAATTCACTATCGTTAAGAGAACTAATGTCCTGATTCATCCCTGATTTAACATAAATTTTATCTATGAATGATCTAAGGGTTTTTAAATCCTTAAAATTTTCAAGCATCTTAGATATTTCATCTCCAAGACCTTTTGCAGCTGATCCCAGATGAACTTCAAGAAGTTGTCCAACGTTCATTCTTGATGGCACTCCTAATGGATTCAATACTAAGTCAACTGGCTCTCCGTTTTCATCATATGGCATATCTTCGACAGGCATGATTACAGATATAACTCCTTTGTTGCCATGCCTACCCGCTAATTTATCGCCTGGCTGGATTCTCCTCTTAATTGCGAGATAAACTTTAATTACTTGTTGCACCCCTGGAGGCAAGTCATCTCCGGAAACAATTTTTTTCTTCTTAGCTTCAAATCTATTTTTGAGCATTTTTTCATATGCTTTCAAATTGTCTTTGGAATCTTTTAACTGGTCATTAATATCTTCGCTTTGCATTCTCAATTTAAACCACTCTTCGGAAGCAAGGTTATCTAAAAACTCTTTAGATATTGTTTCCCCTTTGGATATGCCTCTTCCTGAAATCACTTGTTGACCTATCAAAACAGACCTTAAAGAGTTAGTGGTCGCATTTGTAACGATCTCCAGCTCTTCATCAAGATCCTTTTGGATCTCCGCTAAAGAAACAGATTCAATTACAGAGGCTCTTGGATTTTTTTCTAATCCCTCTCTTGTATAAATTTGAACATCAATTACTGTGCCATCGGCACCGCTTGGGACTCTTAAAGAGGTATCTTTTACATCTGCAGCTTTTTCTCCAAATATTGCTCTAAGGAGTTTCTCTTCAGGAGAAAGTTGAGTTTCGCCTTTTGGAGTAACTTTTCCTACTAAAATATCTCCCGCCTTAACTTGTGCTCCAATATGAACAACTCCACACTCATCAAGTTTCCCTAATGCAGACTCTCCTACATTAGGAATATCAGCCGTGATTTCATCTGGACCTAATTTAGTATCTCTTGCTGTACAGGTAAGTTCTTGAATATGAATGCTTGTAAGCTTGTCTTCTTTAACAAGTTTGTCTGAAATAAGGATTGAGTCCTCAAAGTTGTATCCATGCCACGGCATGAAAGCAATCTTGATATTTTGACCAAGTGCTAACTCTCCTAAATCAATTGAAGAGCCATCAGCCAAGATATCACCTTTAGCGACTTTATCGCCAACTTTAACTATTGGTTTTTGATTCATGCAAGTATTTTGATTAGACCTTACATACTTTGTAAGGTTGTATATATCTACAGCTGAGTTAGTTGAAGAGATTTCTTTCATATCTTTTCTGACCACTATTCTTCCAGAATCAACCTTTTCAACAGTCCCTTGATTTTCTGCTATTACACAATCTCCTGAATCTTTGGCAATCAATCTTTCCATTCCAGTTCCAACGAGAGGAGCCTCTGTCTTCAAGGTAGGAACTGCCTGTCTCATCATGTTAGAGCCCATTAAAGCCCTGTTAGCGTCGTCATGCTCTAGGAAAGGTATTAGTGATGCAGCGATAGATACTACTTGCTGAGGAGATACATCCATTAGTTCAACTCTATCAGCTGACATAAGTTCAAATTCATTCTTAAATCGAACAGGAACGAGATCGTCTACAAATTTATTGTTTTTATCAAGCAATGCACTTGCTTGTGCAATAACAAATTCGCCTTCTTCTATTGCAGAAATGTACTTAATATCTTCAGTCACTTTGCCATTAATTACTTGTCTATATGGCGTTTCAATAAATCCAAAATCATTGACCTTGGCAAAAACAGATAAAGAATTTATTAGTCCAATATTAGGTCCTTCTGGAGTTTCTATTGGACAAACTCTTCCGTAATGACTTGGGTGAACGTCCCTAACTTCAAAGCCAGCTCTTTCTCTTGTTAAGCCACCTGGGCCAAGTGCTGAAACTCTTCTTTTGTGAGTAATTGCCGCAAGTGGATTATTCTGATCCATGAATTGTGACAGTTGACTTGAACCAAAAAATTCATTTATTGCAGCAGTTACAGGCTTTGCGTTGATTAAATCTGATGGCCCAAAACCCTCAGCTTCTGCTACATTCAATCTTTCTCTGACAGCTCTTTCTACTCTAAGAAGACCAACTCTGACTTGATTCGATACCATTTCGCCAACTGATCTTATTCGTCTGTTTCCCAAATGATCTATATCGTCACAATCTTGCTTTCCGTTTCTTATATCAACAAGAGTTTTTGTCACATCAATGATGTCTTCCTTACTTAATATTCCAGCTCCTTGAAGGTCTTCCCTTCCTAGGCGACGGTTGAATTTCATTCTTCCAACATCAGAAAGATCGTACTTCTCTGAATTAAAAAATAAGTTTTCAAAAAGATTTGTTGCCGCTTCTTTAGTTGGAGGCTCTCCTGGCCTCATCATTCTGTAGATCTCAGCTAAAGCTTCTAATTGTGAAGAAGTAGTATCAGACCTCAAAGTTTCTGAAATGTAAGGCCCTGATTCAAGTTCATTAATGTATAAAACTTTAATTTCTTTAAGTTTCTGCTCTTGGATAGCTTTAACAATTGTTTCATCGATAACAGAATTACATGATATAAGAAGCTCTCCTGTTTCTTTATTAATGATATCTTCAGCAGTAATTAATCCATTCAAGCCTTCAGAATCCAAAGATATTGTTTTAATTTTATTGGAATCAATAAGCCGTATGTGTCTTGCAGTAATTCTTTGACCTTTTTCAACAATAGTTTCTTTGCCATCTTTATCCTTTATCTCAACTGGGGATATCCTTCCCATCAGTCTTCTAGAGTTGATTTTAAGAGAGAATCCTTGCGGGGTTACAGTGTAAGTTTCTGATTCGTAAAAAGTTTCTAATATCTCCTGATTAGCCATTCCTAAAGCCTTAAGCAAAATTGAAGCTAAAAGCTTTCTTCTTCTATCTATTCTTATGTAAACAAGATCTTTATGATCAAATTCGAAATCTAGCCAGGATCCTCTATAAGGAATTACTCTTGAAGCGTAAAGCAATTTTCCCGAAGAATGAGTTTTACCTTTGTCATGATCAAAAATTAACCCGGGGGATCTGTGCAATTGAGAAACTACAACTCTTTCGACACCATTTATGACGAATGTTCCATAAGTTGTCATTAAAGGGATGGTCCCCATGTAGACCTTCTCTTCTCGAGCAGATTTTAAAATTTCTTCTCCAGTAGTTTTATCCAGAAAAGAAATCCTACATATGATTCTCATGGTTGATTCATATGTAGTGCCTCTGGCAATACATTCGCTTACATCAAATTCTGGCTCATCAAGCTCGTATCCCAGATATTCGATTTTTGCATTACCCGAAACACTGATTATAGGGAAAATGGAGTGAAATACTCCATGAAGACCCTGCTTTTGCCTTTCATCTGGTGAAAGGTGAGATTGTAAAAATTCCTTGTAAGAATTTGTTTGAACTTCAAGAATGTCAGGAAAATCCATGACACTTGAAATTTTTTCAAAACTATTTCTTATTCTTTTCTTTTCAGCAAAACTATATTTTTTTGGCATAAAAATTGTATGTATTTAAAGTTATTTAAGTTCGACAGTAGCTCCAGCTTCTTCCAATTGAGATTTAGCCTGTTCAGCTTCATCTTTATTAGCCCCTTCTTTTAATGATGAAGGCGCTCCATCAACAAGTGCTTTAGCTTCTTTTAGTCCAAGACCAGTAATGGTCCTAACAACTTTAATTACATCAATTTTCTTATCACCAACTTCAGCAAGGAAAATCTCGAATTCAGATTTTTCTTCTGCAGCTTCACCAGCTGCATCTCCTGCTGGAGCTGCTGCTACTGCAGCGACAGGTGCTGCTGCAGTGACTCCAAATTTATCTTCCATAAGTTTAATCAGATCAACCATATCCATGACACTCATGTCGGATATCGCATCTAATATTTCTTCTTTTGATAGCGCCATTAGTACTCCTTTTAAAGTTTAAAATTAAGATTTAGTTTCTTTTACCGCATCCAAAGTTCTCACAAAGTTTGAAGGTAGATTCTGTAACCCACCTGCAAATTTCTGAATTGGACTTTGAAGTACGCTCAATAGCATAGAAATTGCTTCTTCCTTTGAGGGCAGTGAAGCTAGTCTGTCTAGCTCACTTGCATCTAAAAGGCCTTCTCCTACCGATAACCCTTTTACGCTAAAAGACTCATGAGACTTTGAAAAATCTTTTACGAGTTTTGCAGCACTTTTAAAGTCATCAAGAGAAAAAGCAAACAAACTAGGCCCAGTAAGAATTTCATTGATTGAATCAAACTTAGTACCTTCTAACGCTCTTTTAGCTAAAGTATTCTTAATTACTCTAAGATATACAGAACTAGAAGAGGCATCTTTTCTTAACAATGTTAAGTCAGGTACGTTAGTACCTCTGTAATCAACAACAACAGCTGACAAGGCCTCATCAGCTACCTTCTTCAACTCATCAACAACTAATTTCTTTTCTTCTAAACGTGACATTAAATAAACCTCTCTTTTCTAGAGTGAGAGAACTTCCAACCAAGGCCTAAAAGACTTGGTACATCTACGCATGAAATTAAGTTTTCATGGCAAAAACCATAAAACACATGCGGTCTAAGACAATCGCGAAAACGCAAATGCTTATTTAAATGTTCTGGATCGCGCATCATACAGGAAAAAATCAGAAATTGAGAGAGGAAATATCAATTTCTAATCCGGGTCCCATAGTTGATGACATCGAAACTTTTGAAATAAAAACTCCTTTGGATGATGGAGGTTTTGATTTTTTTAAATCAGATAATAAATATTGCAAATTACTTTTTATTTCTTCCTTGCTCTGAGTTATTTGGCCTATTCTACAGTGAACAATTCCCTGTTTATCTGACTTAAACCTCACCTGACCAGCCTTGGCATTTTTCACCGCACCCGAAACATCTTTTGTTACAGTTTCGGACTTAGGATTAGGCATTAATCCTTTGGGTCCCAAAATTTGACCCAACGGACTTACAACTTTCATCGTATCGGGAGTAGCAACTATGACATCATAATCTATTTCCCCAGATTTCATTTCATCAGCGAGATCTTCCATGCCCACTTTATCTGCTCCAGCTTCAAGAGCACTTTTAGCCTCTTCACCCTCTGCAAAAACAGCAACCTTGTATGAACGGCCAGTGCCGTGAGGGAGATTAGATGCTCCCCTGACGTTTTGATCTGACTTCGATGGATCCACTCCTAAGTTAATACTTACATCCACTGACTCAGTAAATTTTTCAGACTTATGTTCAAACAAAATATCTAAAGCTTCTTCCAAATTATAGGAGGCTTCTTCTACTAACTTTTCTCTTAGAGGTTTATTTTTCTTAGATGTTTTCGCCATTAATCTATTACCTCTATTCCCATGCTTCTGGCACTACCAGAAATAATTTTTACTGCAGCGTCCATATTAGCAGCGTTGAGATCCTGCATTTTCTTTTCTGCTATTTCCTCAACTTGAGCCCTAGTTACTTTACCTACTTTTAATGAGTTTGGCGTAGGGCTACCCTTATCGAGTCCAGCAGCCTTTTTCAGGAGAATGCTTGCAGGAGTTGTCTTTACTATGAAATCAAAACTTTTGTCTTCGTAAACAGTGATAACAACAGGCACAGGAACATTCTTTTCCAAGTCGTTAGTCTTAGAATTAAATGCATTACAAAAATCCATTAAGTTAACACCGTGTTGACCTAGCGCAGGTCCAACAGGGGGGCTAGGAGAGGCAGCGCCAGCAGGTACTTGAAGTTTAATATATGTATCTATCTTTTTGTCCGCCATTATGCTCTCTCAATTTGATTGAAATCTAACTCAACTGGGGTTGATCTTCCAAAGATCATCACCGCTACTTTTACTTTTCCTTTTTCTGAATCGACTTCTTCAATCACGCCACTAAAATCATTAAAAGGTCCATCAATAACTCTAATCATTTCGCCGGCTTCGTAAATATTTTGTTGTGAAGTGGTTTCTACTCCAGATTCTATTTGATTTAAAATTCTGTTTGCTTCGTTTTCTGAAATTGGTCTTGGATTGGTTTTAGTGCCTCCAATGAAACCCAAAACCCTTGGAGTCTCTTTGACAAGGTGCCATGTATCGTCATTCATTTCCATCTCAACCAAAATGTAACCTGGGAAAAATTTCTTTTGTATAGTTTTTTCCTTTCCTCCTTTCATTTCAGTTATTTCTTCGGAAGGCACTTCTATCTTTCCAAAAAAATCCTCCATGCCGTTGAGGGTTATTCTCTCTAAAAGCTGTTCTTTGGCCTTATTTTCATAACCAGAATAAGAATTAAGAACATACCAAGACTTCGACATTTCTACCCCAATAATAAATTTAATCCAAAGGAAAAAAGAGAATCCAAGCCCCATAACAACAGTGAAGCGACAATTACTGCAGCTAAAACGATAAGAGTTGTTTGAGTCGTCTCAGTTCTATTGGGCCAGACTACTTTTCTAATTTCAGTTAGAGAAGTAACAATTAAGTTGTATGCGGAATTACCAAAAATTGTGAATCTAATTATTGCTAAACCCAGAATCAACAGAGCAATCACAATCAAGGTTCTGTATAAAAGAGCTACTTCAGAGTAATAAGAATTCCCCCAGACAGCAATCAGGATAACTGCTGAGCCAAGGATCCATAAAATTTTACTGCTAACTGAAGTCATATTGTTTTATCTTATATCCATCTCCGTGGCAGGCCAGGAGGGAATCGAACCCCCAACCTGCGGTTTTGGAGACCGCCGCTCTACCAATTGAGCTACTGGCCTATTGAACGATTTTGGATACTACTCCGGAACCAACAGTTCTGCCACCTTCTCTGATAGCAAAACGCATTCCTTCTTCCATAGCGATTGGTGATATCAATTCAACATTTATTGCCACATCATCGCCCGGCATAACCATCTCAACTCCATCAGGAAGAATGACTTCACCAGTCACGTCGGTTGTCCTTACATAAAACTGCGGTCTATAGCCTTTAAAGAAAGGAGTATGTCTGCCACCTTCTTCTTTATTTAATACATAGACTTGTGCTTCAAACTTAGTGTGAGGAGTTATTGAGCCAGGCTTAGAGAGTACCTGACCTCTTTCAACTTCTTCTCTTTTTGTACCTCTTAGAAGAACACCAACATTTTCACCAGCACGACCTTCATCTAGAAGTTTTCTGAACATCTCTACACCAGTGCAAGTAGTTTTTTCTGTGTCTTTTATTCCAACAATTTCCATCTCATCATTGACAGAAACCATACCTCTTTCAATTCTTCCGGTAACAACAGTTCCTCTTCCTTGAATTGAAAAGATATCTTCAATAGGCATCAAGAAAGGCTTATCTAGATCTCTAACTGGCTCAGGAATGTGGCTGTCCAGCGACTCAACCAATTTAAGAATAGCTTCTTTTCCATGTTCGCCTTCATCGCCTTCTAGAGCCTTTAAAGCAGACCCAATGGTTATAGGAGTATCATCCCCAGGAAAATCATACTCATTTAAAAGGTCTCGGATTTCTACTTCTACTAACTCAATTAACTCAGCATCATCTACCTGATCAGCTTTGTTTAAGAAAACTACGATGTGCTCAACACCAACCTGTCTTGCTAATAAGATGTGTTCTCTAGTTTGAGGCATGGGTCCATCTGCGGCATTTACAACTAATATAGCTCCATCCATTTGGGCTGCACCAGTAATCATGTTTTTTACATAGTCAGCGTGTCCTGGACAATCTACGTGTGCGTAGTGTCTTGCTGGAGAATCATATTCAACGTGTGACGTTGCTATGGTTATACCTCTTTCTTTTTCTTCAGGAGCATTATCTATCCCTTCAAAAGCTACAGCTTCACCGGAACCATGAGTCTCTGCACAAACTTTTGTTAAAGCAGCAGTCAAAGTAGTTTTACCGTGGTCCACGTGACCGATAGTGCCCACATTTACGTGGGGTTTGGTTCTTTCAAATTTTTCTTTAGCCATTGTCTATCCTCTTAAAAAATGTACTGTCTGGAGCTCATAACCGGACTTGAACCGGTGACCTCTTCCTTACCAAGGAAGTGCTCTACCGACTGAGCTATATGAGCATAAATGTTCATAAATTCCGGATCAAAAAAGGATAAATTCTTGTTAAAAATACTATGAAATATCCTAGACCTTTCGCTCCGGTGGCATTTATACTGTTTTCTTGTCATAAAGGCAAGAATTTCTGGTGGAGGGGGCAGGATTCGAACCTGCGAAGCCGAAGCGGCTGATTTACAGTCAGCTGGGTTTGACCGCTCCCCAACCCCTCCAGTCAGAGCGTGGTATTCTCGGAGTCATGATAGAAGTTGTCAACAAAAATCCTTTAGATAAAGAAAAAATATTATCGAAACTTAGTAATGAATCTAGATCAAAAGTTTTTCTAGAGGTATTCGATACCATTAGTTCTACGAATGACTACCTTTTAAGAAAAGAAAAAAATAAAAATAAAGATATAAAAATATGCATTGCAGAAGAGCAAACTAAAGGAAGAGGACGAAGAGGTAAATCGTGGATTAGTCCTAAATTTAAGAATATATATTTTTCCCTAAACTCATATTTGAAAAAAGAAGATTTATCTGGACTCAGCATAGCAGTAGCTTTATCAGTATCTGAAGTCCTTAATAAAATAAATGTGATGTCTTTGATCAAGTGGCCTAATGATCTTCTTGTAGGAAATAAAAAAATTTGTGGAATTTTGATAGAAACGGCAAAAGTAGGTGAATTGACCAAAGTAGTTATTGGTATAGGAATCAATGTAAACATGGAACATTCAGAGCTCATAGATCAAGAGTGGACCTCAATAAAATTAGAAAAGAAAAAATCTGTAGATAGAAACTCAATCATTACAGAAATGATTAATCAATTATGCATAACCTTAAATGTATTTGAGCAAGAAGAGTTTGATTACTTCATTAACAAATTTACTTCTTTAGATTTATTAAAAGACAAGCAATTTACTCTGAAAGATAAACCTAATGAAACATTCATTGGAAAAGGAATAGATAACAAAGGCCTCTTAATCGCTCAAAATTTGAAGGATCAAAGGATAGTGAAATTTAGTTCCGGAGAAGTATCTTTAAAATTAAAGAAATGAGTTTATAATTCTTGTCGTTGCTGGCGTAGCTCAGTTGGTAGAGCTCCTGATTTGTAATCAGGCGGTCGTAGGTTCGACTCCTATCGCCAGCTCCACTTTGGATACTAAGACTCCCGTTGAATCTCCATAGGCCCAATCATTCGAATTTATTATCAATCCGTCTATTTCAATAGGGGCATCAATGGAACCTCTATCTTTTTTTTCACTTTTTTTAGGAACAGAGCCAAGGGCAAAAATTCCCATATCGATTGTTTTCAAGACATCTACATCCCTGACACAGCCGAGGATAATTATTCCATTCCAATTATTTTTATAAGCATTTTCAGCAATCATATCTCCCAAGAGGGCGACCTCAAAACTTTTATTCCCATCGACAAAAAGAACGCCCCCCTGCCCCTCTGTTGCTAATATTTTTTTAACAAAAGAATTATCATTTGGAGCATGAACTGTTTTTATAGGCCCGTAAAAAAAATCTCTAGCTCCATACGAATTAAATTGTAAGCCTACGAATGGAACGCTGGGATTAAGATCACTAAGGTCTGGAGTTGAAATTTTTTGCATTTTTAAAGATTATTTAAAATTGGTTTATAAGTCGATCCTTTTTCAAACTCATCCATTATTTTAGATATTTGTTTAATTGATTTGGATGCATCCTCAACGGTAAAACCCTTTCCTTCAAGAATTGATTCATAACTCTTGGTATGCAAGTCTTGGAATCCTCCAGTAAATTCAAATTCATCTCCATTAATGGTGAAGGATCGATACAGAACTTCCTCTTGTCCCATTTCTTTAAGTTTTTCTTTAGATAAAACATTGATCATTATTAAAACTTTCGCGTTTTCATGTTCGATAAGAACGTTAGCTTGATTGAGAGATAACTTGTTAACATTGAAATTTGAAACTTGGCCAAAAATATCAATCAAAATATCCAGATAGTGAATACCAAATTCGAAAAGAATCCCTCCTGATTTATTTTCACTTCCCCTCCAGGAAGAAAAAAACTCTGAACCTCTTGTCGTAGCATATATCAGGATGACTTCATGTTTTTCTTCTGACTTTTGTGAGGTTATATTTTGTTTCAATTGAATTATTGATTCATGAAATCTTAATTGCATAATTGTAAAAACCTTAGCAGCAGAAACGGATTCAGATTTTCTAATCCTGTCTAAGTCTGAAACAGATAAAGCGAGGGGCTTTTCACAAATCACATTGATATCATTTTCCAAACAAGTAATTATTTGATCAGTGTGTAAGTGATTTGGAGTGCAGATAGAAATATAGTCTAAGTTATCTTTCTGATGGTATTTGATCATTTCCTCAAGACTGTCAAGGGTTTCTATGTTCTTAGAGAGGAATTCTTTTTTTTGGGCTGAGTTAAAATCCAAATCACTGACACATTTTAGATCTGCACTAATATTATTGATTGCTTGAATATGGCGAGGAGCTATGTACCCTAGTGCTCCCAATAATCCAAATTTGAGCTTATTACCCATTGAAAAAGTATACTTGAGTAACTCATTGAGACATAAATGTTTAAAGGAATTGTAAAACTTTCAAAAAATGGCAAAGGATCTTTATTAGTATCTGAAGATCTATCATTTAAACTTTCAAGAAAGGAATTATTCAAAGTATTTCCGGGCGATAAGGTTGAATGTTCAGTTCAGCAAGATAAAGCAACCATTCAAAAAATAATCGAGAGAAATACAACCGAAGTCATAGGTAAATTAAAAAAAACTAACAAAGGATGGATTGCAGAATCCGTCAACAATGAATTTCATCTAGAAATAGTTATAAAAAAGAATACTTCTAAAAAACTCAAAAATGGTGACTTTTGTAAAATAAAAATAAAAAAACAACCAAGTTTAAAGCATAGGCCTGAAGGTTACATAGTTGAGCAACTTATATTTTCAAATATTTTTGAAGAAGCAGACGAGATTGCTTTGCAAACAAATCTTAATATTAATAGAACTTTTCCAAAAACAATTTTGCCAGAAATAAATAGGATTTTGAAAGAACATAATTCTGGAAATTTTCCTTCTGAATATGAAGATTTAACTGACAAAAATTTTTTTACCATTGATGGCAAAAATGCAAAAGATTTTGATGATGCAATTTGCTGCGAACAAACTTCAAATGAATACAAATTATTGGTAGCGATTGCTGATGTCTCTGCTTTTGTCTCTGAAGGATCTTCCTTGGATAAAGTGGCTGCAGAGAGAGCAACATCAATTTATTTGAATTCAAAAGTTATTCCAATGCTACCAAAAGAATTATCAAATGATATTTGCTCTCTTCGCCCCCTTGAAAAAAGGTTAACGCTGGTCTGCGAAATGATTCTTGATAAAGATTGTTCTCTTAAATCTTTCAAATTTTATTCAGCAATTATCGAATCGAAGAAAAGGTTTACTTATGACGAACTTTCAAATCTTGAGAAAGATGACATAGATAGACATCCAGAATTTTCAAATGATTTAAAGAAATTGTTAGAAATATGCAAAAAAAGAATTGAAAAAAGGAAACAAAGGCTCGCAATAGATTTTGAAATGAATGAGTACCGACCAGAAGTTAAGAAAGGAAAACTAAAAGCTTTTGTTCCGGTAACAAGATATTTAAGTCATAGGGCTATTGAGGAATGCATGATTTTGGCAAACATATCTGCCGCAAAATTTCTAAAGGAAAATCAAATAAGCACTATTTTTAGATTTCATGACTTCCCGGATATGGATAAGATCATTTCATTACAGAAATTTCTTCAATCAAGAGGTTTACCTATATCAGAAGATTTTAATCTTTCAAGAAAATCTATTTTCGATTGGGTTCAAAAAACCTCAAAACATAAAATCAATGAAATCTTAGCTCTTGAAATTCTAAAGAGCATGAAACTCGCAATATACTCTTCTGAGAGGAGTGAACATTTCGCTTTGGGTTTAGATGAATATTTACACTTCACCTCACCCATCAGAAGATATCCAGATTTAGTGGTTCATAGATGTATAAAACAAATTATTCATAACAAGAAATTTAAATCTTTATCAAAAAATGATTTAGCTGACATTGCTGAAAATTGCAGCTTTAGAGAAAGAGAGGCTGATCAAATTTCTAAGGAAGCAGATAAAGTTCTGAGATCGCGATGCGGACAAAATTATATAGGGAATAAATTTTCTGGAATCATAACTGGAGTTACAGAATTTGGAGTATTTGTGAAGCTAGATCAAATTAACATTGAAGGGTTGTGTCACATAAGCTCATTCAAAAATAAATATTACAATTTTAATTATGAGATGAAATCCTTAGTCAGTAGACAAAGTACGATAAGCATTGGAGATAAAATGAGTTGCATTATCGAATCGGTGCATCCTTATGAGGGTAAAATAAGTTTAATACCGGCGTAAAAATGTTCGAGACATCAGATTTAAATACGATCAAAACTTTACTTGCCAACAAACCTGAGTCAGTTAGGTTGTTGGAAGTAGATGACAATTCAATTTCAAAAAGAATTAAAGATATAAAACAGATCGCCATAGAGAAGAAATTAAAAATAGAAATAAAAAAATTTAAAAATCCAAATAAAAAGATCAATCTGATTTTCAAACCATCAGAACCCAAAAATATAGAGTACCTGGAAAAATTTTTAGAAACTAAAGAGGACGCCATTATTCTTTTACTTGATCACATAACGGATCCCAACAACTTAGGATCAATCCTCCGCACAAGCTTGGGAGGTATGGTTGATGCGGTAGTGGTTCCAAAATCCAGGGCATGTCATTTAACTAAATCGGTAAGAGAAGTTTCAAAAGGATCAAGCGAACTTATCCCATTTGTGATTGTGCCAAACCTTAAGAGGATTACAGAGATGCTTAAGCTTAGAGGGTTTTTAATCTATGGAGCTGAAGGTAGTTCACAGTCAGAATCTATTTTCGATACTGATTTTTCCAAAAAAATAGGTTTAATAATAGGTTCAGAAAATACAGGTATTCAAGAAACTTTAAAATCAAAATGCGATAAAATAATCAAGATTCCAATAAGCGATAAATTGGAGAGTCTCAATGCAGCTATTGCAACTTCAGTAATTGTTTTTGAGATTAATAGACAAAGAACAAACTAGAAATGCTAGCTCAAAGAACTTTAACTAATCCCATCAAGGCAAGTGGCGTAGGCTTGCATTCAGGTAGGAAAATTACAATAAAACTTTTACCCGCACCTGAAGATACCGGAATTATTTTTCAGAGAGTTGACTGTGATCCAATTGTTGAGATTCAGGCTACCGTTGAAAACGTAGGAGCTACAGCGCTCGCAACAACGCTGGTAAGTGGAGATATTGAAATCTCTACAGTTGAACACATGCTCTCTGCTTTTGCAGGTTTAGGCATCGATAATGCCTATGTGCAAATTAATGACATTGAAGTCCCTATTATGGATGGTTCAGCAAATCCTTTTGTTTTTTTGATTCAATCAGCTGGCATAAAAGAACAAAAAGAAGTTAAAAAATTTATAAAAATAAAAAAACCGGTATCTGTGGAAGCTAACAATGGCGCGAGAGTATCACTTTCGCCCTATGATGGTTTCAAAGTAAGTTATGAACTTGATTATGATCATCCTGTTCATAAAAGACAGCCCAACAAGGCTACGATTGACTTCAATTCAACAACTTTTCTCAAAGAGATATCTCGTGCAAGAACCTTCGGCTTTATGAGTGAAGTTGATGCATTAAAAAAAGAAAACTTAGCTCTAGGAGCAAGCGAGAAAAATGCTATAGCAATCGGTGAAAATGAAATTCTTAATGAAGAAGGTTTGAGGTCAGAGGATGAGTTCGTTAAGCATAAAATTCTTGATGTCATTGGTGACTTATATTTACTAAAACACAATCTAATTGGATCTTTTGAAGGTTATAAATCTGGTCATTCTCATAATAATCAACTTTTAAGAAAACTTATCGATAATCCTGAAACTTGGGAAATAATTACTGCAGAGGAAGGCAATCAGTTCATCAGATATATCGATCCAATCATTGACCCGAGTACAGGATAAGAAATGTTTGGCTTTTTATTTGGCTCAAAACATAAAAGAGTCATTAACCGTATTTCCAAAACTGTTGATCAAATTAATTCTTTGGAGCCCTCTCTTGAGCGATTAAATGCTGATGATTTACTGGCAAAATCTAATGAACTGAGAGATCAAGTTCGTTCAGGGGAGGCCTTAGAAAAACTACTCCCTCAAGCATTTGCACTAGTTAGAGAGTCGAGTAAAAGAAATTTGGGTCTGAGGCATTATGACTGCCAACTCGTTGGAGGGGTTATCCTTAATGAAGGGAAGATCGCTGAGATGGCTACCGGTGAGGGAAAAACCCTCGTGGCTACTCTACCCTGTTACTTAAATGCTTTGACCGGAAAAGGTGTTTACGTAATTACTGTTAACGAGTATCTAGCTGAAAGGGATGCAAATTGGATGAGACCCTTATTTGAAGGCCTTGGATTGACAGTAAGTCATGTTGTTCCCAATCAAAGTTTAGAAGAGAAAAAAAATGCCTATCAGGCAGATGTTGTTTACATCACGAACAACGAAGCTGGTTTTGACTATCTAAGGGATAACATGGCAATGGACAAAGCCCATAAAATGCAAAAAGACCTTTTTTTTGCTGTGGTTGATGAGGTAGATTCAATCCTGATTGATGAGGCTAGAACTCCTTTAGTCATAAGCGGTGTCGCCGAAGATAATTCTGAAATATATAAAAAGATCGGCCAGATAATCCCTCGCCTTAAGCAAGAAGAATTTGATTTGGAAACAGGAGATGTTTTTGTAGAAGGAGATTTTCAGATTGATGAAAAAGTTAGATCTGCTGAACTTACCGAGAAAGGTCATGAAAACGTTGAACGTCTTCTTGTACACAATGGACTTCTTAAAGAGGATGACTCGCTCTATGCGAGTGAAAATCTAAAATTATTAAACATGGTTCAGTCTTCCCTAAGAGCCTTTAATCTGTTTGAAAAAAACACAGATTATCTTGTGCAAAATGGTCAAGTAGTATTAATTGATACAAACACTGGAAGAGCTTTACCGGGTAGACGTTTATCAGACGGAGTTCATCAAGCGCTGGAACTTAAGGAAAATGTAAATATCCAAGTCGAAAGTCAGACTTTAGCATCAACCACTTTTCAAAACTTTTTTAGACTCTTCGATAAATTATCTGGCATGACCGGAACTGCTGAAACTGAAGCTCAAGAATTTGAGGAAATTTACTCTTTAGAGACCATTGTCATACCAACGAACCTGCCCATGATCAGAGACGATAAGGAAGACAAAATTTATTTAACCCTTGAGGAGAAGTACGACGCTCTTGTTGAGGAAATAGAGCAAATTAACTCGACCGGCGCGCCAATTTTGGTTGGGACAATTTCCGTAGAAACTTCTGAATTAATATCCAGCAAACTAAAGCAAAGAAAAATTGAACATAACGTTTTAAATGCAAAACAACATCAAAGGGAGGCTGAAATAATATCTCAGGCAGGAGCTCAGAATGCTGTAACCATCGCAACAAATATGGCAGGAAGAGGAACAGATATCGTCTTAGGAGGCAATGAAGAGGACGCTTCTTTCAGAGAAAAAGTTTTATCTCTTGGGGGTCTGCATGTGATTGGAACTGAAAGACACGAATCAAGGAGAGTTGATAATCAACTTAGAGGAAGATCTGGGAGACAAGGAGATCCTGGTTCCTCACAATTTTTTCTGTCATTAGAAGATAGCTTGATGAAGATTTTTGCACCGGAAAGAGTTAAAAATCTTATGCAATCAATTGGAGGCATGAAGAAGGGAGAATCCATAGAACATAGAATGCTTACCGGTGCGATCGAGAGAGCTCAAAGAAGAGTTGAGGGAAGAAATTTTGATCTAAGAAAAAGAATCCTTGAATTTGACGATGTCCTTAATGAACAAAGACAAGTTATATACTCTCAAAGAGAGGAAATTCTTCAGGAAGATGACTTAACAGAATTAATTGATTCAATGCGATTCAATGAAATAGCAGATTTAGTTTATTCGTTTATGCCGCCTTCTAGTGTAGAAAGTCAGTGGCAAACAGATAAGCTAAAGAATTCCTTGTCTTCTGATTTCGCTTTTGAATTTAACACAGCTCAGTTCTTAGATGATGAAAAGAATAATCAAGATACCTTAATCGATGAAATTGTAAGTCAGCTTAAAAATAAATATCTTGAAAAAAGAATCGAATATAGCGAAGTTCTTCCTAGTCTAGAAAAACAAATTATTTTGCAAGTCATAGATATATCTTGGAAAAATCATATCAATGCTCTTGAATACTTGAGACAAAATATAGGCTTTAGAAGTTATGCAGGAAAGGATCCCAGACTTGAATATAAAAGAGAGGCTTTTGAAATGTTCGAGGGTCTTCTCACCAACATCAATGCCGAGGCCATTAAGTTTTTATCCAAAATTCAAATCAATAAAGAAGAGCAAACAGCTCAGGAAAGTTCTGTTATAAAAAACACGATAAGTCATAAAGAAGAGATTCAATCCGCTTTTGATTCACCTCAAGAACAAGTCAATAAAAATAAATCTGAACCAAATGAAGAATTTTCAGGAAATAGAAGAATGAGAAGACTTCAAGCCAAAGCCAAAAGGAAAAAAAGAAAATAGATTATGAAAGAAGTTAAAATTGGCTGTTCTTCGAGTTATCAAAAATATGGAAAAAGGCTTGATACCGCAATAATTCTATTGCCAAGCAACAGCAACATCTCTGGGTTATTTACTTCAAATAAATTTCCTGCAGCACCTGTAAAGGTTGCAAAAAGGAATTTAACAAACCTTGATAAAAAAAAGAAAACTGCATTATTTATAAATGCAGGAAACGCAAATGCTGCAACTGGACTAGAAGGTTTAAAAGACATAAATAAAATGTTTGCTAATTATAAAGATGTAAATGTTCTGCCCTTTTCAACCGGAGTGATTGGAGAAAGACTGGATCTACAAAGTTATGGAAAATCCTTTTTTAATGCTTATAAAAATCTTGGTAGAGGTAGTTGGAAAAATTTTGCTACTTCAATAATGACAACAGACAAGAAAGAAAAAATAGTTAAAAAGAGTATCAAGATAAATGGTGAGACTATAAATTTCATTGGCATCGCTAAAGGTTCAGCAATGATTGAACCTAACATGGCAACAATGTTGTCCTTTGTATTTACTGACTTAAAGATAAGCAAATTGAAGTTAGATAAAATCCATAGATTAGCCTGCGAAGGTTCTTTTAATTCAATAACTATTGATGGAGATCAATCAACAAATGACTCTTCTTTGCTTGTCGCTACAGGATCATCACTAATTTCACTGTCGAAAGCCAATGAAAAAAAGATATTAGAGACTCTTCAAGATATTTTTTGCTCTTTAGCAGAAAAAATCGTACTCGATGCTGAAGGAGCAACAAAGCTAATTTCGATCACTGTTAAAGGACTCAAGACTGAAAACGAATGCAAAAAAGTTGCTAAAAATATTGCTAACTCTCTTTTAGTAAAAACAGCTGCTTTCGGAGAAGACCCAAATTGGGGGAGAATTTTAATGGCAGTTGGCAATACCAATATTAGCTTTGAAGAGAAGAAATTTAATCTAAAGCTTGGAAAGCTCCAGGTATTTAGAAATAACAAACTTAGTTCAAGTTATTCAGAAAAATTAGGATTGAAAGAATTTAAAAAAAGAAAAATAGAAATAGTTATTAAGCTGGGTGATAGCAATAAGACAAGCAAAGTCCTTACGTCGGATTTATCTAAAGATTATGTAAGCATGAATGCAGACTATAGATCCTGATTATTTTTTTATTACACCTGAAGTAATTCCTGAGAATTACCTAGAACTTTTGGAATCGATCAAGATTAAAAAAGAATTGCTTTTGTTAAGATGTTTAGATAACTCAGAACTTAATAAAAATTTAAAAAAATTTTTATTAATAAAGAAAAAGTATCAAACCAAACTGATTTTGAGCTCTAGACACCTAGACATATCAGAACGATTTGATGGCATTCATTTCAATTCAGCGGATTTGATGAATTTATCGGACTTAGAAAGCTATCAAAATTATTTTGGCGCTTCTTGTCATAATGAGGAGGAGATCAACAAAGCAAACCAACTTAAGTTGGATTATATTTTTATTTCACCAGTCAAAAAAACAAAAAGTCATCAGGATGCATCTTCTATAGGTTGGCAAAAATTTAAGAAATTAAGATCTCTAACTGAAATTAAGACTTATGCTCTAGGTGGAATGAGAATTTCAGACTTAAATGAGGCAAAAAAATATTCCGCTGATGGAATAGCAGGTATTTCTTCTTTTATGGATCAATAGAAAGATCATCCTCATCTATTATGGGTCGGGAAATCTTGTGTTTCTCAAAAAACCAATCGCCTAAGTCAATGGCCTGACATTTCTCACTGCAAAAAGGTCTGTGATTTGAATCTTTATTCACAGAGTACATTTTTCTGCATCGAGGACATTTTTTTTTCATTTAAGAATTTCTTTTTCTAAATCTTGATGAATTTTTTTAACTTTCTCCTCTAATTCCTTTAGAGATCCATCGTTTGAAATAATAATATCTGCAAGCTCATTCCTGCTTTTTCTATCTATTTGGGAATCTATAATTGATTTAATCTGACTGGCTTCAACATTATCCCTTTTTGTGGTTCTATCGATTTGGTTGTCTTCGCTTGTGTCGACAACTATTGTTTTTGAACAAAGGTCTTTTTGATTTGTTTCAAACAACAAAGGAGATACTAAAATCGCATATTTTGAACTCGCAGTTGCTAAATCAGCGATAAGTATTTGATGAATTAGTGGATGAAGTAGATTTTCTAACCAGTCTTTTGCAGAACTCTCTTTAAATATAATTTCTCTGAGCTTTCTTCTATCTAATTCTCCCTCAGAGGTAAGAATATTTGATCCAAATTTTTCAGCGATTTTTTTTAAAGCTGGTTGTCCTTTCATCACAGGTTGTCTAGAAGCTACATCTGCGTCCACAACTTTCACTCCTAAGCCCTCAAAGATTTCTGAGACGGATGATTTTCCTGATCCAATTCCTCCTGTTAAACCTACTACTATCATTAAAATTATTTTTCTGGATAATGATTATATTCCATGAACGGATAAATAATTCAACTGGGGGAATATGAATCCATATAGGTTACTTTTCTTTTTGACGCTTCTGAATCTTTTAAATTTTGTGGACCGTCAACTTATTGCGAGCTTCGCAAATTTTATTGTTCCTGACCTAGGCTTAACTGATTGGCAGTATGGTATTTTAACTGGATTAGCTTTTGTCTTTTTTTATTCAATCATGGGATTGTTCATGGGAACGCTGGCAGATAAGTACAACAGACCAAGATTAATTGGTTTTGGGGTTCTGCTATGGAGTGTTTTTACCGCGTTTACAGGTGCCGCTAAAGGATTTATAAGCATGGCCATTCCTAGAGCCTTCATTGGAGTCGGAGAATCAATCTTAACGCCAACATCCATGTCCATGCTTTCAGATAGCTTTCCAGCAAATAGGATGGGTTTTGCTGCTGGAGTCTATTATATGGGTGTTCCTATAGGAGTTGGGATAAGTCTCCTTATAGTAGGGTTTCTTGGTGAGCCTCTAGGATGGAGAAATTGTTTTTACATTTTGGGAGGTATCGGAGCTGTTTTGGGGATCATTGCATTTTTCTTTAAAGATCGCCCCAGAAAACATCTTATCGATAATCCTGATGAGGTTAATCTCTCTTTTTCAGAGATAGTTTCTACTTTAAGGCAAGCCTTGGCCTCTTCTAATGCATTAATCTTAACCATAGCTGGAGGAGTTCTTTATCATGTAGCACTGGGAGCGGCAGTTTTTGAACAACTTTGGTATGCCCAGGAAAGAGGTTTCGAAAGATCAGAAATTGCTCAACTAACTGGGATCATTGGTGTGGTTGCGGGTCTTGCAGGTAACTTGTTTGGTGGTTTAATGAGCGACTGGTGGCTGAGAACTTTCAATCAAGGTCGTCCAATGTTTCTTTTTTG
>CABZYK010000011.1:0-19662 GCA_902529935.1 uncultured SAR86 cluster bacterium
TCTCACCCTTCTTCTAGTGGATATCCCGATGTGCCGGGTTTGAAACCTGAAGCTCATGAAGGCTGGAGGAACGTAATATCTCAAGTTCATAAATATGATTCCAAAATTTTCTGTCAACTCTGGCATGTTGGAGCAATAAGAAAACCTGGCTTGCCGCCTGAACCAGATGTCCCGGGATTCACTCCCTCCGGCTTAGTTAGAAAAGAAAAAAAGGTTGCATATGAAATGACAGCTGATGATGTAGAAAATATGATCGAAATTTATGTAAGAGATATCGAAATTATCAAAGATTTAGGTTTTGATGGAGTTGAATTACATGGCGCTCATGGATATTTGATAGATCAATTTTTCTGGGAAGATACGAATCAAAGAAAAGATGGTTTTGGGGGAAGTATCCAATTAAGATCATCTTTCGCATCCGAAATAATAAAAAGAGCTAGAGCTAAGGTAGGTAATGATTTCTGTATAGCTATAAGGTTTTCTCAATGGAAACAGCAAGACTACGAAGCAAAGTTAGCAAAAAATCAGGATGATTTAGAAACTCTTCTAAGACCGCTCGTTGATGCAGGAGTTGATGTAATTCATGCTAGCAACAGAAGGTTTTGGGAACCAGAGTTTGAGGGATCTAATCTTAATTTGGCAGGTTGGACAAAAAAAATAACCGGTTTACCTACCATTACTGTTGGCAGTGTGGGTCTGGAGTCAGATTTCATAGGTTTTTATCAAGGTGAAGACGAAGTCAAATCAGCTCCAATTGATGATTTAGTTAAACGAATGGATGACAAGGAATTTGACATGGTTGCTGTAGGCAGAGCTTTGCTCTCTGATCCTGAATGGGTGAATAAAGTAAAAGAAGGTCGTTACGATGAAGTTATTCCCTTTTCTAAGAAGCACGCAGAGAATTATTATTAATTTAGCTCCCTAGGTGCATACCTCCATCTAATATCAAAGTCTCACCAGTTACAGTTACCGATTCTGTCATAAAGTGAAATGTGGTCTCTGCAACCTGTCTTGGTGTGCAAGTTAGGCTTAATGGGGCCTTATCTTCAATAGATTTTTTTGTTAATTCATAGGCTTCATCTCCCAGCCCTCCTCTTAGCCAATCTCCTTGGATAAAACCAGGACAAATAGCATTTATCCTAATCGGACCAAGCGCTCTAGCTAGAGATTTAGTCATATTTATTAATGCTCCTTTAGATGCAGCATATGCGACCGAGCTTCCAATCCCCATAACTCCTGCAATAGAGGCAATATTAACAACGCTTGGGCTTTCAGCTTTCATGAGATGATCTTTAGCATATTTAATCATTTGATAAGGGCCTACAGTATTAGTGGAATAAAGATCAATAAAATCTTCCGAAGATAAACCCTCCAAATTATGATGGGCATTAAACTTAGTTTTCCCAGCATTATTTACCAGAGAATCAAGCCTGCCCCACTTTTCTATTGTTTTAGAAACTGTTTCTTCACAATCTTTATCTGAAGAAACATCTGCTTGTAATACAAGGACTTCGGATCCAAGTTTTTCGCACTCTTTAGCAACATTCTTTGCGTCATCAATTGAATTAGAGCAAGTGATTGTAATATTCCAGCCTTTCTCTGCGCAAAGTTTCGCTAAATCAGCTCCGACCCCTCTACTACCGCCAGTGATGATTGCAACTTTCTTATCCATTAATTTGCCTCACGTTTATTATGTTTTCTTCGACTTTTATGGCCTCTATTGATTTATTTGATGGCTCTGAGTCCAAATCGATAACATTGTAGGCAATATCATCTCGACTTCTATTCTTCATATCAATGATATTTAAGCCTTCTTCAGCAATAATTGCCGTAATCTTTCCTATCATTCCAGAAACGTTCTTATTAGCGATGGTAAGCCTATAATTTGTCTCCATTGGTTCAATGATTTGCGGATAATTTACTGAATTTTCAATATTTCCATGTTCTAGAAAGTTAATTATTTGATTCGCTGCCATAACTGAGCAATTTTCTTCCGCTTGCATTGTGCTAGCTCCGATATGAGGCAATAAAACAACATCCTCGTTTGACTTAGATCGCTCAATTAAGGATAAATCAGCAAAATCTGTAACATATTTATTGAGTTTATCGTTTTCTAAAGCATCAATTATGGCTTCACTGTTAACAATCTCGTCTCTCGCGAAATTAATTAACCTTAATCCTTTATTGCTATGTGAGAGAAGGTCCTTATTTATCATTCCTGTTGTATGTTCATTTGCTGGAACATGAAGAGTCACATAGTCAGACTCTTTAAAGATCTCTTCTATTGTCTCTTTGCGTTCTACCTCATTTGGAAGCGCCCATGCTGCCTCAACTGTGATCTGAGGATCAAAGCCAATCACTCTCATGCCTAACATTACTCCCATTTCAGCTACCTTGGCACCAATTGCGCCCATGCCCACTACTCCTAAACAACCATCTTTAAGTTCTCTGCCCTTAAATGACTTTTTTCCACTTTCAATATGAGCTTTCAAGTTTTCTTTTGAAACATCTTCAATTCCATGAACAAACTTAACACCATCAAAAATTCCTCTAGAAGACATCAACAAAGCCGCTAAAACCATTTCCTTAACCGCGTTAGCATTCGCTCCTGGTGTATTAAATACAGGAATACCGACTTTTGAACACTCTTCAACAGGTATGTTGTTAACTCCTGCCCCTGCTCTAACTATTGCTTTAACCGATGAAGGAATTTCACTCATTTGTAATTTATGGCTTCTTAAAATGATGGCGTCGGGTTCAGACTCTTCTTCTCCTACTGCATAACCTTTATTTATAAGAATATCTAAACCCTTATCGGAAATATTATTAATAGTTTTAACTTTGTAATTCATAAGGTTTTTTGTTTTTATCTATAGTATTATTTTTGAAAGCTAAGATTCTATCCCGCATTATCTATGACGACAAAACATTTCTTAAATCTTAGAGATTTATCCAATCAAGATATTTTGAATATCTTAGATAGAGCTATTGAAAGGAAAAGTCAGAAACAAAAAGAAAAAACCTTAATTGGCTCAAAGTTAGGTCTAATTTTTGAAAAGCCGTCTACAAGAACAAGAATTTCTTTTGAATCAGGAATTTTAAATTTGGGTGGAAATGCAATATTTATGTCCTCTTCTGATTTACAGTTATCAAGGGGAGAACCAGTGTCTGATACTGCAAAAGTAGCATCTTCTATGCTAGATGTAATTGCCTTAAGAGTTGATAAGCATGAGACATTGGATATGTTTGCAGCTAATTCTTCTGTTCCTATAATTAACGCTCTTTCAGATTTATCTCATCCTTGTCAGATATTGGCCGACTTGATGACTTTCAAGGAAAATTCAGTAAGTGAACTTGAAAAAGTTTGCTGGATTGGGGATGGAAATAACGTATGTAATTCATACATTGAAGCATCGAAGATATTAGATTTTGAGCTCTCTATTTATTGTCCTAAAGAATATTCACCTAACCCTTCTTTCCTCAATTATGCAAAGCAAAATTCCAGTTTTGCTAATTCCAGAGAAGAAGCAGCAAAAGGCGCTGACATAATTACTACAGATGTTTGGGTCTCTATGGGGGATGAAAAAACTAAAGAAAGAGCTTTTGAAGGATATTTTGTTGATACTGATCTTATTGAAAATACCGGCAAGAAAAGCATCTTCCTTCATTGTCTTCCTGCACATCGAGGTCAAGAAATTACATTTGAATTGATGGAACATCCTTCGAGTAAAGTTTTACAACAAGCAGAGAATAGAATGCATGTGCAAGAAGCATTGATTGAGAATTTGCTAAGCTAAAATTTTAGTGACTAAACTCTTCCAGCTCTTATATTTGCTATCTCTAGATTCTAGCGGAGTGAACTGTTCGTACGATCCAACGAATTCGTTGAGATCGGACAGAGAGTTCATATGTTTAGAGCCCAAGGAAGCTAGAAAAGCGGCTCCTTTTGCGGTTGCCTCTTTATTATCTGGCAAAAGAATTTTCAAATTTAGTACATCCGCTAAAATTTGATTAAAATATTTATTTTCTACCATTCCGCCATCAATTTTGAGGGACTTTAGATCAACCCCATCAGAAGACATACATTCAAAAACATCTTTTGTTTGGAATGCAATTGCTTCAAGAAGGGCTTGAGAAATATCATTTTTTGTCGTCTCTCTGGACAACCCAAAAATAGCTCCTCTGGCTTCTGGATCCCAATAAGGTGCTCCAAGACCTGTAAATGCTGGGATAAAGGAAACATTTGAATTCTTATCTGAATTTTTTGCTAAATTTTCTATTTCCGGAGCAGAGGAAAAAAACTCTAAATTATCCCTTAACCATTGAACAGATGCGCCAGCCATAAATATACTTCCTTCTAGCGCATAACTTACTTTCCCATCAATTTGATATCCTATTGTGGAAAGCAGTTTAGATTTAGAAAGCTTTATGTCTGATCCAGTATTCAGCATCATAAAACAGCCTGTTCCATAAGTGCTTTTGGCTTCTCCTACTTTAAAGCAACCTTGTCCAAATAAAGCTGCTTGTTGATCTCCAGCTATACCGGATATTTTAATTTTCCCACCAAACAGCGAGGTTTCTCCATATTCATCAGCAGAATTTTTGATTTCTGGCAATCTATCAATAGGGATATTAAATAGATCGCACATTTCTTCTGACCAAGCAACATTATTTATATCCATCAGTAGAGTTCTAGAGGCATTTGTGGCATCAACGGAGTAAGACCTGCCCTCTGTTAGCTTCCAAACTAGGAAAGTATCGATTGTCCCCATGTAAAAGTCCTTTGGAGTTTCAGTATCTTCTAATAGCCAACTTAACTTTGTGCCCGAGAAATAAGGATCAGGAAGCAAACCCGTTATTTGATTAATTTTTTTGTCCAGCCCTTCTCTTTTAAATTTATTACAAAGTTCTGCGGTTCTTCTGTCTTGCCAAACAATTGCTTTGCCCAAGGGTTTGCCTTTCTTATCCCATAAAAGACATGTTTCTCTTTGATTCGTGATACCAATTGCTATGATTTCTTTATGAGTTGTTTCTGACTTTTCCATTACGTCTTTGATACAGCCTACAACCGTGTCAAAAATTTCATTAGCATCATGCTCAACCCATCCATCTTTTGGAAAAAATTGTTTAAATTCGGTTTGAGAAACATCTACCACGACAAATTTCTCATCAAACAGAATTGCTCTTGTGCTAGATGTCCCCTGATCTATTACTAAAAAATATTTCATCTTTTGAGGTTTATACAATTTAGCATTATCCACAAGAAATTAAGTGTTTTTTAAAGGTTTTTCTATTGATTTTTTGAGAAAAACACTTTATCTTGTGTTTCTAGGATCTTATAACCACAACATCTTGTGTTTCATAAAGGATTATAAGCAGCCAAAAAGACTAGAAAACCAATTATTGGGGTGTTTCAGTGGAAGAAACAAAAGTAACAGAACAGACAGAAAGTATAAAAGAAGCAAAGATATCAGAGAGTGTACCTCTCGGTGAACTTAAGCCAGGACAACTTAGGATCATTAAAAGAAATGGAAAAGTAGTACTTTTTGATGTTTCAAAAATAGAAGTAGCAATAACTAAAGCTTTTTTAGCCGTCTACAGCAGCACCGCTGCTGCCTCCTCAAGTGTGCATCAAAAAGTTGAGGTACTATCCAAAAAAGTAGAAACAACTTTCAGGAATAGAATGCCGTCGGGAGGAACTATTCATATAGAAGAGGTGCAAGATCAAGTTGAGCTAGAGCTGATGAGGTCTGACGAAAGAAAAGTTGCTAGAGAATATATTTTATATAGAGAAGCAAGAGCTCAAGTTAGAAAAGAAGAACTCTTAGATTCCCGAGAAGCAAAAGAGGAGCCTCTGAAAGGATTTGCAAGGATTAATAAAGTGGCAACTGAAGCTTGTGACGGCCTAGATGGAACAAATCCAGATCAGATAGTTACCGAAGCTGAAAAGAACTTATACGAAGGCGCTCCAGAAGAGGAAATTAAACAAGCAATGATTCTTGCTTCTCGAGCCCTAGTTGAAAAAGAACCTAATTATACTTTTGCAACAGCAAGAATTTTACTAGATTCATTAAGATATGAAGCTCTCAGTTTCCTTGACTTAGATAAAGATGCTCTTCAAGAAGATATGAAGGATTTATATCCAAAAGCCTTATCTTCATTTATTACAAAGGGCATAGAGTTGAAATTATTAAATCCAAAGCTCGCAGAGATGGATTTAGAAAAACTAGGCAGTGAAATAATGCCTGAGAGAGATAATCTGTTTACTTATCTCGGACTTCAAACACTTTATGACAGATATTTCATCCACAGCGATGAAGTTAGATTTGAATTACCTCAAGTTTTCTTTATGAGGGTATCCATGGGCTTAGCTCTAAATGAAGAAAACAAAGAAGAAAAAGCCATAGAATTTTATAAGCTTTTATCGAGTTTCGACTATATGAGCTCTACGCCAACATTGTTTAATTCAGGAACTCTTCATTCTCAATTGTCATCATGCTATCTAACAACTGTGCCTGATGATCTTTATGGTATCTATGGAGCAATGAGAGACAACGCAATGCTTTCTAAATGGGCAGGAGGCCTAGGAAATGACTGGACTCCAGTTAGGGGAATGGGAGCGCACATAAAAGGAACTAATGGTAGGTCGCAAGGTGTTGTTCCTTTCTTAAAAGTTGTAAATGATACTGCTGTAGCAGTGAATCAAGGCGGAAAAAGAAAAGGTGCAGTATGCGCTTATTTAGAAACATGGCACCTTGATATAGAGGAATTTTTGGAACTGAGAAAAAACACTGGAGACGATAGAAGAAGAACTCACGACATGAATACTGCTAACTGGATACCTGACCTGTTCATGGAGAGGGTTATGAACAAAGAAACCTGGACTCTTTTTTCTCCAAATGAAGCGAAAGATTTACATGACTTAACGGGCAATGAGTTTAAGGAACAGTATGAAAAATATGAGGAGGAGGCAAAAAAAGGAAATATAAAAGCTTACAAAGAAGTTGATGCTGAAGAACTCTGGAGAAAAATAATTTCAATGCTTTTTGAGACAGGTCATCCTTGGCTAACCTTCAAAGATGCCTGTAATTTAAGATCGCCACAACAACATACAGGTGTTATTCATTCATCTAATCTGTGCACGGAAATAACACTTAATACATCGCAAGATGAAATTGCAGTCTGTAACTTAGGTTCAGTAAATTTAAAAAATCATTTGGATAAAGATAACAGCCTCGATAAAGAAAAACTTCAGAAAACAATATCAACCGCTATAAGAATGTTAGACAACGTGATAGACATAAATTATTACGCTGTTCCACAAGCTGAAAATTCTAACTTTAAACATAGACCAATAGGTCTTGGGATAATGGGTTTTCAAGATATCTTACAAATAAAAAAAATACCCTACTCTTCTGACGAAGCAGTTGAGTTAGCAGATGACTCAATGGAAACAGTTAGCTATTTTGCTATAGAGGCCTCGTCTGATCTTGCAAAAGAGAGAGGATCTTACAGTTCTTATGAAGGATCTTTGTGGAGTCAGGGTATATTTCCTATCGATTCAATATCCATCTTAAAAGAACATAGAACAGAAGGATTTCTCGATCAAAATGAAGAGAAAAAAATGGACTGGGATATGCTAAAAGAAAAGGTCAAAAAACAAGGTATAAGAAATTCAAATGTGATGGCAATTGCTCCAACTGCAACAATTGCAAACATTACCGGAGTCACTCAGTCGATAGAACCAACCTACTCAAATCTTTTTGTAAAATCAAATCTATCAGGGGAATTTACAGTAATTAATGAAAACTTGGTCAATGCATTGAAAGAAATAGATATGTGGGATGAGGTTATGGTTTATGACCTTAAAAACTTAAATGGCAGCCTCGAAACAATTAGCAGGGTCCCAGACGAAATTAAGAGAATTTTTGCAACATCTTTTGAAATTGAACCTAAATGGCTTATTGAGTCTGCGAGTAGAAGACAAAAATGGATAGATCAAAGTCAATCTCTAAACCTTTATGTTGCTGAACCAAACGGAAAGAAACTAGATGTTATGTATAAGATGGCTTGGTTGAGAGGTCTAAAGACAACCTACTATTTAAGATCTAAGGGTGCAACAACATCAGAGAAATCTACCATATCGAATTCAGAATTGAATAAAGTTCAAGCTGCAGTTGCAGTAAACAATCCAAGCACTATTGATGACGAAGAGTGCGAAGCTTGCCAATAAAAGGAGGTATTTATGCTTAGTTGGGATGATTTTGAAGAAAAGGAAGTGAAACCACTTTCACAGACGGAAATTAAGAGTCCTATAAAAGAGGAGTCGAAAAAGTCTGTTTCTAATGAAGAAACACTTGGAGTTGCTTCACTTGATGATCTTGATATTGATGCAGGATTAGAGGACCTAGAAGGAGCATCATCACGTGTAGATGTTGATCAAAAACAAATGATTAACTGTAGAGCAGATGTAAATCAACTTGTGCCTTTTAAATATGACTGGGCCTGGCAAAAATACCTTGATGGCAGTGCCAATCACTGGATGCCGCAGGAAATTAATATGACAGCTGATGTAGCTTTATGGAAAAGTAAGGACGGTCTTTCAGAGCAGGAAAGAATGATCGTGATGAGAAATCTAGGTTTTTTCTCAACTGCAGATTCGCTTGTTGCTAATAATATTGTTTTATCTGTATACAAACATATTACTAACCCAGAATGCAGGCAATATCTTTTGAGACAAGCATTGGAAGAAGCAATACATACCCATGCTTATCAGTACGTCATTGAATCCTTAGGCATGGATGAAGGAGAAATATTTAATATGTATAGAGAAGTTCCATCCGTTGCAAAAAAAGCCGCATGGGCTCTCCCTTTCACTCAATCCTTATCAAATCCTGACTTCAAAACAGGAACGACTGAAGACGATAAAATCCTTTTAAGAAACTTAATTGCATTCTATTGTGTTCTAGAAGGTATTTTCTTTTACTGTGGATTTACACAAATCCTCTCCATGGGTAATAGAAATAAGATGACAGGCACAAGTGAGCAATTCCAATACATTCTTAGAGATGAATCTATGCATGTAAATTTTGGAATAGACATGATCAATCAAATAAAAATCGAGAATCCAGAGCTTTGGGATGAAGAAATGCAATCAACTGCTCGAGAGATGATTCTTCAAGGGACTCAACTTGAAATTGAGTATGCTGAAGATACTATGCCTAATGGAATCCTTGGCATGAGCGCTGAAAGTATGACTGAATATCTTAAATTCATAGCTAACAGAAGGCTCACACAGATTGGCTTAGAGGAAGCTTTTGCTAAAGCCTCAAATCCTTTCCCTTGGATGTCCGAAATCATGGACCTTAGAAAAGAGAAGAACTTCTTCGAAACTAGAGTTATTGAATATCAAACTGGCGGCGCACTCTCCTGGGATTAAGCCGCTTGAAGTGACTTGTGACACCTAAAATAATTGCTCATAGAGGTGTCACAAGGAACGATCAAGAAAATACCCTTCCTGCATACCATCAAGCCTTTTCAGAAGGAGCAGATGGTTTAGAAATTGACGTAAGACTATCAAAAGATGAAAAACCTATTATTTTTCATGATGAAGATACATCTAGACTGTTCAAAAAGAATCTAGAAATAAAAAATACAACTTACTTTGAACTTGAGGCTCTCGGAAATAATGAAAATCGAATCCCTCTTCTGGATGAGGTGTTAGATTTTTTACCTCAAAATAAAGAATGTTTTATTGAGATAAAGTCAGATGCTAATACCGTCCCATTTTTAGATAAGCTGAGGATAGAAAAAAAGAACATAACTTTTTTGTCTTTCGATAAAAATGTTGTATTAGCTTTAAAAAAAAGATTCCCTAATAAATTAGTGTTTCAGAGTTTTCATATGCTTCAAATTGAAAGGTATGGGATAAAAAAAATTTTAGAGTTTTACAAAAATGGTAATTCGGATGGATTATCAATCGATATTAGAGGTCTTTCGAATAAAACAATCGATAAAATTCTTGAGAAGAAAATAGATTTGATTATATGGACCTTAAATTCAATGGAAAGATTAAAGGAATTAAGTAAAAAAAATATACGAGCCATAATCACTGACGAAGTAAAAGACTTTGCAGATTTTTTGAAGAGAAAGGCTTAAGTTTTCTAACTAATTTTGAACTAGAAGATCAACCTTTTTGAATCAATTCAAAGATTTTCATAGATTGATCGCCTCCTTGAAAACAAAGTTTTGCATCTTTCATGTCTGAGATTTGATCCCAATTATCGGCGATGTTTTCGGCATCCATTTTGTCTGCGGTACCAAGATTTACACCGATAGTTTCATGGATCATAACTCTTGCAAAAACGCCTGCTCCTGCAGCCATAATAACTCCTGTTGGAGCATCTTCAGAAACCATGTAGGTCACAGCGGGAGTTACATATTGAGGCTCGAGTCTCTCAAGAACTTCTCCTGGCATTAACTCCTCGGTCATTCTCGTTGCTGCGACAGGCGCCAAAGCATTACATTTAATATTGTATTTTGCCCCTTCAAGTTTAAGAGTATTCATCAATCCAACAACTCCCATTTTCGCGGCACCGTAATTAGTTTGACCAAAATTTCCGTAAAGTCCACTAGAAGAAGAAGTCATGACAATCCTTCCATAGTTTTGTTCTTTCATTATTTCCCAAACCGCCTTAGTACAATTCACAGAGCCCATTAGGTGAACTTCCATAACCATTCTAAAATCTTCATCTTCTACTTTAGAAAAACTTTTATCTCTTAAAATTCCTGCATTATTAACAAGAATATCGATACGGCCATAAGCATCCATGGCCTGTTGCACCATCTCTTTGACTTGATCTATATCAGTAACACTAGCTCCATTAGCAATAGCCTCGCCTCCAGCTGCTTTAATTTCTTCAACAACTTTTTCTGCCGCAGAAGATGACCCTTCTGAAGCACCATCCACACTTCCACCCAAATCATTAACTACTACTTTTGCACCCCTAGATGCTAAATCTAAAGCATGCGATCTACCTAAGCCTCCGCCGGCACCTGTTACTATTGCTACTTTGTCATCAAACCTTATGGACATTAGAACTCCTTTCGATAAAATAATTTTTTTGAATGCGTAATCTTACCCTTTGTTAGCCTTCATTCAAACCTAATGACAAAAAGAAAATCTGATCTTGATCTCTCGCCTGTTTTTATTGGTATTGGCGACTTTGTCGATAAGAATACTTTGGAAAAATCCCTTAATCCGCTAGAACTTTTTTCCCTTACAGCAAGAAAAGCTTTAGCTGACACTCAAATTGAAAATTTACATGAACACATAGACTATGTGGGAACCGTCAGGCTTTCAGTAGATTATCCCACAGCAACTAATCAGGATAGCTTTGGCTACAAAAATATATCTCATTCTATTGCTAACAATCTGAACATAAAGGCTAAAGAATTTGTTTATACGTCCATGGGTGGAAATGCTCCACAGGTTCTTATAGAGGATGCTGCAAAAAATATACTTTCAGGAGATATTAATTGCGCTTTGTTGAATGGAGGTGAGACCCTTAAAACTATGATAGATATTTTGAAGTCTGGAGAGAGTCTTGATTGGTATGACGATCCAGAAACTAGACCTCGAGAAATAGGAGAAAATGAACTTGGATTCAATGAGTATGAAAAAAACCACAAAATGGATTTACCTACTAATGTTTATCCTCTTTTTGCTCAGGCTATAAGAAAGGAACAAAAAAAGACTGCAGACGAACATCTGAAAGATTGCGCTCATTTATTTTCGAAGTTCTCAAAGATTGCTGCAGATAATCCTTATTCTTGGTTTCAAACTTATAGATCTCCAGAGGATATCTCTGAAGTGTCTCAAAGTAATAGATATGTTGGTTATCCTTACACAAAATACCTAAACTCCGTCATAAGAGTAAACATGGGGTCATCTTTGGTTTTGACTTCATACGGTTACGCAAAAGAATTAGGAATTCCTGAAAATAAATGCATTTTTCTCACAGGCTTGTCAATTGCCAATGATGTATGGAATGTATCAGAAAGGCCTTCCCTTACTAATTCACCTGCCATAAAATTTTGTGTTTCAAATGTCTTTAACCAAAGTAACACCGATTTGGAAGATTATAAATATTTTGATATTTATTCTTGTTTTCCATCTGCCGTCCAAGTTGCTATGAAAGAAATTGGAATAAATGATGATTTTAAAAGACCATTAACAGTAACCGGAGGTTTGCCCTATTTTGGAGGACCAGGAAATAGTTACACGATAATGTCTACATCAGAAATGGTAAGAAAATTACGCTCTAATCCTGGTAAAGGTTTGTTAACAGCTAATAGTTGGTTTTTAACTAAACATGCTGCCATGACTCTTTCTTCATCCAAGCCTGAAGAGAGGTTATCTTTAGAAAAGAGTAATTCCATTCAAAATGAAATAAATTCAACGAAAATTAAAAATTTGGTAGAACAAGCAAATGGTGATGGAAAAATTGATACTTACACAATAATTAATGGAAGAAAAAAACTAGAATGTGCAATAATTATTGGCACTCTAGAGAATGGCTCTAGATTTTTAGCTAATTCATCAGATGATCAAGACCTTGCAAGCATTCTTGATAAGGATCTTTTAGATCTTCCTGTAAAAGTTGAACATAAAAACAATAAAAATTACTTTAAATTGATATGAAAGAAATAAACGTACTAGTTACTGGAGCTGCAGGTCAGATCTCTTATTCTTTACTTCCTAGGTTAATCAGTGGAGAAACCTTTGGTCCAAATACAAAGGTAAACCTAAAGTTAGTCGAAATTCCTCCAGTGTTAGATAAATTACAAGGAACCGTTTTAGAGCTTGAGGATTGTGGATTTTCAAATTGTGGATCGATTATGTCTACGTCTGATATAAATGAAGCAGCTGAAGATTGTGACTGGGCTTTGCTAGTGGGTAGTATTCCTAGAGGGATAACAATTAATGGCAAAAAGATTGAAGAAAGAGGTGATCTTTTACACGTTAATGGAGGTATTTTCACAGATCAAGGGAATGCCATTGGAACTAAAGGAAAAAAAGACGCAAAAATTCTTGTTGTTGGAAATCCTGCAAATACTAATGCGCTTATTGGAAAATCTAACTCGAATAATAACTCTCAGTTGTGGATGGCTATGACTGCATTGGATGCAAATAGAGCAAAAGCTCAGGTTTCTATCAAAACTAATCGATCCATAGAGGATATAAAAGGAATGACTATATGGGGAAACCACAGTCCAACTATGTATCCCGATCTAGATAATGCATCTATTGATGGGAAATCAGTTTCAGAGATCATAAATGATAACAACTGGATAGAGAATGACTTCTTAGTCAGAGTTCAACAAAGGGGAAAAGAAATCATAGATGCTAGAGGAGCTTCTTCAGCAGCATCTGCCGCAAATGCTGCGATAGATACCGTGAAAAATGTAGAAAATGATACAGAGGAAGGCACGTGGTTCAGTGCTGCTATTGCATCTGATGGGAGTTATGGTGTCCCTGAAGGACTGATATTTGGTTATCCACTCAGAACGGAAAATGGAAAAGTCGAAATCGTTCAAGATCTTGAACTGAACGACTACGCAAAGGCAAAAATTGAAATTACCACTAATGAGCTCTTAGAAGAGAAAGAAGAAGTAAAAGACCTTATAGCCTAATTATTTTTTTCTTATTATCAGACCAATTAAAAGAATTGAAGCTAAAGCAATAATTCCTTCTTCGCCTAAGGCTTTTAAAGCAGATGATAAGTTTTGAAATACTTGACCAAAAAACGGTGTTTCCGGTCCAAAAATAACTCCAAAGAGAACCGAAACAGCTACAAATAGAGCTAATATTTCCGTAAACCTAAAAAGGAACTTCCTTATTTTTTTTATTTTAGGAACTTTTAAGCTATCGATTGGTTTTTTTATTTTGAAATTACGCATCGAATTTAAAAACTAGGGGAAGTTATCCCCTAGTTTTATTAAAGCATTTATTATCGAAGTAAATTGATAAGAATTGCTGCAACAAGAAGACCTACAATACCGTTGTCACCAAGAGTTTGAACAACAGCTAATAGGTTTCCTAGTACCTCTCCGAAGAACCAAGATTCTCCAAAAACAATACCAGCAACTACTCCTAAGGCAATTACTCCAATTAAAATACCAGTAAGACCTTTTACAAGATCACCGATCATCTTAAATGCATTTTCCATAATATCCCCCATATATGGTTATATATCTTGGTATTATAAAATTTTAAGCAATGTTGCCCTAATTTGGTCCTTTTTAAGTGACTTTTATTTTGGTTTTGTCAAGGACTTAGAAAATCAGATATTTTTAAAATTTAAATGAAGTATAAAGACCTTAAATAGGCTACTTTTTTCTTACTTCAGCATAAATTTCGCTCGTTCCGTCTTTATACAAAATTAGAACATCATAAGGTGTAAATTTATCTCCAACTTCCATTCCAGGAGAGCCCGTAGGCATACCAGGAACAGATAAGCCTATTGCATTTGGATTGTTTTCAGCAAGAAATTGAGAGATGTATTCACCTGGAACATGCCCCTCAAAAACATACCCTTCTTTGGAAACTGCTGTATGGCAAGATCCGTATTCAGGTTTGATTCCATATTTCTCTTTGATGGGAAGAAGATTTTGATGATCTTCTGGAGAGGTTTCAAAACCGAGGCTATCAAGGTGTTTCATCCATTTTTTACAGCATCCACAAGTTGCAGTCTTATGCACTATTAGGGAAAGATCTTTCTCTAAACTTTCAAGTTTTGTTGAAGCTAAAGAAAACGAGAGAGACAGAAGGATTAGAATTAAAATTTTTTGTTCCATTTATAAATAATAACAAGAATTACTAAATTGTATAAGGTTGGAAAATATCAATTCTTTTTATATTTTGGGTTATCAATATCAATTTTCTTTTCTGTTAAATCATACAAAAAATCTATGATATTTTGATCAGAAACATCAATTTCATTATTTTTGATTTTGTCTGCAAGCTTACTTATAGAAAAGTCTTTATCTTTGATTAATCTGGCACCTAAATGTTTAAAATCATCATTAATTTTTTTTCCTAAATCTATTTCTCTTTTTACAATATTAAGAACGTTTGAAACTATTTGAAGCTTAAATCTTTTATTTGCTGGGTAATCATCTGATTTTGTTTCAGCATCTATAAAGTCAATAACTGCCTTCAGCAGCTCTGATGAAGATGGTCTGTCAAATATTGTCATAAAAAGTTGTTGTGCTTAATCATATTCATTAAATCATATTCTGTCTCAGAAACCCTTCGTCCAATTGCTGCTTTTTCAATAGAATTTATTGAACCGCTTAAGTGTGCGAAAGCTTGCATCATGCAAATAACACCCCATCTTAAAGAGCCAAAGAGCTGCCAAATATCTATTTGAGACTTATCAATCTTAATATTTGAAATTGATTCATATCCTTCTATAAACTCTTCTAAATCTCCTAAACCTCCTACTCTCTTATGAACATTTCCAAATCGCCAAGATCTTACGCACAACCATCCTATATCCTCCATTGGATTACCAATGTGAGCTAATTCCCAATCTATAATTGATTCTAAATTTGACTCAGAGATAATAAAGTTACCGAAGCGGAAATCTCCATGGACCAATACATTGTCGTATTTTGTTAATTCTTGAGTCTCTAGCCATTTGAATGCTAACTCAAAAACTGGCTGAGGTTGCTCAAAACTAGAATATACCAGGTAGAGTTTTTTTAATGATTCCTCAAAAGTCACTGAATCCAGATCAGTTAATTCATCTAATTTAGTTTGGTGAATAGTTGCTAGAGACCTGCCTATCTCAAAAGATAATTTACTGCGCACATTTTTATATTTATCATCCCTTAGAATTTTTCTTGGAATAGTTTCTCCAGGAATTGCTTCCATCACATAACCTTCACCGATATCTTTGTCTTCTGAGAATTCAAAAATTATTTCAGGGACTGGTGCATCATTTGATCTTACGATCCTTTGAATTTTTGCCTCTAATTTTTTTGGGACAGCCATGACTGATTGCTCTTTAGACAATGAGCGTCTGACAATGAGTTCGTTATTATTTTCAAGAATAATTCTATTTATATCAGCAGAGGCACCTCCGGTCAGGGGAACCAATTTCTTAATATTTTGTTGCAGAGAATTCTCTAAGAATTCCTGAAAATTTTGCATACTAAGAAGATACTAAAGAAGCGTCTCTTTCACCAAAATCCCAACCAGGGCCATTATGTTCGTAATTTTTTAGGATTCTCCTTGCTACCGACTGAATATGCACTTCATCAGGACCATCATATATTCTTGCTTCTCTGGCATGACGATACATAAGACTTAAAGGAGTGTCGTCTGTAAGTCCTTTAGCGCCATGGACTTGAATGGCTCTATCAATCACGTTGTGAAGCATTTCAGCACCGACAACTTTGATAAGACCAATTTCGATTCGTGCATCATCTCCTTGATCAATTCTTTTTGCTGCATCGAGCGTTAAATGCCTCGAGGCTTGTATCTCACAAGCACTATCGAATACAAATTTTTGCAATAATTGTTTTTTTGTCAAAGGTGTACCGAAAGTTTCTCTTTCATGCATTCTTTCGCAAAGTAAATCAAATGCCCTTTGAGCTTGGCCGAGCCATCTCATGCAATGGAAAATTCTTCCTGGACCAAGTCTTTTCTGAGCAATGATAAAACCTTGCCCTCGCGGACCTAATAAATTTTCTTCTGGAACTTCGACGTTGTCGTACTTGACCTCATAATGACCACCGTTGATGCCTAAAACAGGGGTTTCTCTTACAATTTTATAACCAGGATTATCCGTTGGAACAATTATCATACTAAAAGCACCATGACTTGGAGCTTCTAATTCAGTTCTACACATTACAGTTGTGTAGGCAGCTCTTGCTGCCCCAGTCGTAAACCACTTTCTACCGTTAATTCTCCAGACACCATCCTCAAGAATTGCTGTAGTTTGAAGTTGAGTTGGATCGGAACTCGCAACTTCTGGCTCTGTCATTCCAAAGCTTGGAAAGATTTCTCCTTGAACAAGAGGCTCTAAGTATTGATCTCTCCAATGAGGCGAAGCAAATTCTCTTAACATGATTGAATCCTGTAGGGAGTGTGTTCCTAAGGCCACCATCGCAAAAGACGAACGACCGATTACTTCATTCACGTAGACATACTCCATGAATGGCATTCCGCCTCCACCAATGTCTGTTGGATGCCCTAAAGCCCAAATTTTTTCATCTTTTGCTAGCTGCATTAGGGAGCCAAGCATCTCTCTTGATTCGGGTGTTCCTTTAGCTAGTTCAGTTTCCTTAGGATAGATTTCATTCTCTATGAAATCTTTAACTTTAGCCCTTATTTTTGTCCAATCTTTACTCATCTTTCTAGTTCCCCTTGTTTTTTAATTGCGGAAATAAAATTACGTCCCTTATGGAATCTATTCCCGTAAGTAACATTACCAATCTATCCAATCCTATGCCAACACCAGCACAAGGTGCAAGGCCGTATTCAAGCGCCTCAATATAGTCTAAATCCATCTCCATAGCTTCCTCATCACCCTTTTCTTTATCTTCCATTTGCATTTTGAATCTTTCTAGCTGGTCTTCTGGATCATTTAACTCAGAAAAACCATTTGCAATCTCTTTACCATCTATGAAAAGTTCAAATCTATCTACATAACCCTCATCACCTTCTGATTTTCTTGATAGAGGAGAAATCTCCAGAGGATATTTATAGATAAAAGTTGGTTCAGAGAGCTTATCTTCAACTTCTGACTCAAAAATTTCAGCTTTTAATTTGCCAATAGATAAAGTTTTAAAATTTTCAATTTTTAGTACTTTTGCAAATTTTCTTAGGCTATCTATATCGTCTAAATCTTTTTTATTAAGAGATGTATTTTTAGTGAGCGCTTCGTCAAAAGATACTCTTTTAAATTTTTTAAAAGATCTTTTGCTTTGTTCTAAATTCGAAAGATGCTTTATTAATGCCTCCACAAAATCCATCTGAAACTCATAATCTTCATAAGCAGTATAAAATTCCAACATGGTAAATTCAGGATTGTGTTTAGTTGATAATCCTTCATTTCTAAAATTTCTATTAATCTCATAAACCTTCTCAAAACCTCCAACAACAAGTCTCTTCAAGTAAAGTTCTGGAGCAATTCTTAAATACAAATCCATTCCTAAAGCATTATGATGAGTTACGAAAGGTTTAGCCGCAGCTCCTCCAGGAATGGGATGCATCATTGGTGTCTCAACCTCTATAAACCCACTTGAATCAAAGTAATTCCTAGTCTCAGAAATAATCTTGCTTCTGGCTAAAAAAACTTCTCTTGCTTCCTCATTAACTAAGAGATCTAAATATCTTTTTCGATATCTCTGTTCAACGTCGACAAGTCCTTGGTGTTTTTCGGGTAAGGGTTTTAGTGATTTGGTTAATAGAATAGCTTCAGTTACCTTGATTGATAGTTCCCCTGTGTTGGTTTTAAAAAGCTCTCCTTCTACGCCAATGATGTCTCCAATATCCCAAGTTTTAAAATCATCGTAGTTACTTAAAGTATCTTCTCTTAAATAAAGCTGAATTTGTGCGCTCATATCTTGGATCGTAGTAAAACTGGCTTTTCCCATAAGCCTTCGAAGCATAATTCGACCTGCAACTTTAACGCTGATACTTGTGTTCTCTAAATCATCTTTACTTAAATCTGAGTATTCTTTAATTAATTCCTTGGCTAATTCATTTCTCCTGAATGTATTGGGATAGTCCTTTCCTTGTTCCCTAAGTTTCTTTAATTTTTCTTTTCGTACTTCAAATAAATTATTTTCGTCTTGCTCTTTCAATTAAATGCCCTCTTTTAAACTAGCCTCGATAAATAAGTTGATATCACCATCCAGGACTGAATTGCAATTTGAAGTCTCTACTCCAGTCCTTAGATCTTTAATTCTAGACGAATCTAAAACATATGACCTTATTTGACTTCCCCAGCCGATATCTGATTTTGAATCTTCTAGACTCTGCAATTCCTCTTCTTTCTTATTTAGTTCCAACTCATAAAGCCTTGCTCTTAATTGTTTCATGGCTTCTTCTTTATTTCTATGTTGGGATCTTCCACTTTGACATTGGACAACGATACCGGTCGGTTCATGAGTCAATCTAACAGCAGAATCAGTCTTATTAACGTGCTGCCCTCCAGCCCCACTTGCACGATAAGTGTCGACTCTTATATCTGCAGGATTTAAATCTACTTCAATATCTTCATCTATTTCTGGAGAAACGAAAATTGATGCAAATGAGGTATGTCTTCTATTTCCTGAATCAAATGGTGATTTTCTCACAAGTCTATGAACTCCAGTCTCTGTTCTTAACCAACCGTAAGCATAATCACCGGAATATTTTATTGTAGCGCTTTTAATTCCAGCGACATCGCCAGGAGAAACCTCTATAACTTCTACTGTAAATTTTTTATCTTCGCCCCATCTAAGATACATTCTCATCAACATTTCTGCCCAATCTTGCGCCTCAGTCCCTCCTGATCCTGCCTGGATATCAAGAAAAGCATCATTAGGATCCATCTTATTTGAGAACATTCTTTGAAATTCCAATTCCTTTAGTTGTGATTCAAG
>CABZYK010000012.1:0-18490 GCA_902529935.1 uncultured SAR86 cluster bacterium
ATTATGGGAACTCCTTTAATCCGCGATCCTCTAGAAAGAGATAGGTGGGAGTATTATCGACAAATAATTCATGGTGAAAAACTTCTGGGAAAAACTAGCTTTACCCTTAAATTTGAGTCGGGGAGACTTATGTCTTGGACAAATAATTTAGAAGAGAGCAAAAATAAAGACCAATCCAATTAAGATTGGAGCGACATACCTAGTTAAATTTATCCAAATTTTCCAATAAAGTTCATTTTTTATCTTCATCTCTTCTTTGACAAAATTTTCTGAAAGAATCCATCCAACAAGTAAAGCAATAAACAAGCCGCCTAATGGCAGCATGATTGAGTTCGTTAAAAAGTCCATAAAGTCTAAAAACGACATCGAAAATATTTGAAAGTCTGCGATTAGATTAAATGAGAACAAACTTCCAAGTCCCAATAGCCAAGCAATGGATCCAAGGATAGTAACAGCATAAGTCCTGGAAATTTTAAATCTATCTTCCATCCAGGCTGTACTGGGTTCAATTAAGGACACAGACGAACTCAAGGCAGCTAACGAAACAAGAATAAAAAACAGAGCTGAAGCAAAAAAACTGAAGGGAATACCATAAAAAGCCACAGGTAGAGTCTCAAAAAATAATGACGGACCAGCGGTTGGAGTAAGCTCTGGATTAGCAAATACAATCGGAAAAATAATTACTCCAGCAATTATGGCAACAAAAGTATCTAGAAAAATTATCAAGCTGACAGTTTTGGTTAAGTTTTGTTCCTCAGGAATATATGCACCATAAGCCATAATTGCCCCCATGCCTAAACTCAGAGTAAAAAAAGCCTGACCCATGGCACTTATAATTACACTTGACGAGATCTTAGAAAAATCTGGCATGAAAAGAAAACTGATAGCTTTACCAATTTCTCCCGTAAATGATGAATAAATTGAAAGCAGAATTATCAAAAAAAATAACGTTGGCATAATTATCTTAATGGTGGCGCCAATTCCATCGACGACTCCCTTTGCGACAATGAAACAAGTTAAAATCAAAAAAAGGCTGTGCCAAAAGATCATCCTCATTGGAGAGGACTGAAACTGAGCAAAAAAATCAACAGAATATTGAGAAGGATTCAGTGAGTCAGCAGGAATTGGACTAAAAATATAAGCCAAAGAAATGCCTGCAAAAACGCTATAGTAAGATAAGATCATTAAACCTGCTAAGGCACCAAACCAACCTAGCAAAACCCAATACGAAGAAATTCCTTTGAAGGAAACAAATTTTTTCATTGTATAAACTGGGCTCGATCTTCCGTATTTTCCTAAGAAAATCTCGGACATCATCACTGGAAATCCAATTAACACGATGCAGGCTAGGTAAATTATTACAAATGCTCCTCCACCATTTTCACCCGCCATGTAGGGAAATTTCCAAATATTGCCAAGGCCTACGGCGGATCCTGCTGCAGCTAATATAAAAGTCCAATTGCCTTTCCAAATTTTTGAATTATTTGCCATACAAAGACGTCTCTAAAAGAATCATTACTTAATAGTTATACTACATCAATGAACATCTCCAAAAAAAGTAACTTGCGACCAACAATTGAAAATCGACAAGCAAGATTTAATTATGAGCTTTTAGATGATTTTGAAGCAGGAATTTCTTTGGAAGGCTGGGAGGTAAAAAGCATCAGAAATGGGCAGGTAGAATTAAAAAATGCTTACGTTGTTTTAAAAAAAGGAGAAGCATGGATTATTGGATTGAAAATTCTTCCCATGAAAGAAATCAATTACGAAGTTTCATCAGAAAGGTCCAGAAAGCTTTTACTTACTAAGGCAGAGTTATCTAAACTTTTCAAACAGACAAATGAAAAAGGATTGAGTTGCGTCCCCATAAAAATTTTTTGGAAAAATAATTTAGTTAAAGTAAAAATTTCTGTGGCTCGAGGAAAATCAAAATACGATAAGAGACACTCATTGAAAAATAAGGAGTGGAATAAGGAAAAATCTTCGTTAGAAAATTTTTCTAACTGATGATCATTAGATACAATTACTTGCTTTTTTTGGGGGCGAACAGGATTAGACATCTTTCTTTCGAACCTTAAGTGCATGTCGAGATTGAGGAGTTCTCGTTAAACAATTCTCAAAACAATTAGTTGGCAAAAACAACTACGCACTAGCTGCATAATTAAGCTAGCTTCCTTACCCTGACTTCTACTAAGGGATAAGCGAAGTCGACTAGTAGAATGCTTGAAATGTGTTGCTCAGACCCATTTTGATAAGACTTTTCTGAGCTTACTCTTCTAATCCCTTTTCATCGGGCCATGGAAGTAAAAGAAAATTGATGAAATAAGCATGTAGATCTGAAGGTAAGAGTTAGTTGGACGCGGGTTCGATACCCGCCGCCTCCACCAAAATTAGAAACTAAATTTATCTATTTTATTGATAATCTATTTTCTATATTTCCTAAGATGAATGAAAAGATTTCTGAATAAGAGTCTAAGATTATCTCGGTTGGAGTGCCTGCACCATGTCCTGCTTCAGTTTCAATTCTAATGAGGATAGGATTATCTCCACTGTGTAATTCCTGTAATGAAGCGGCAAACTTATATGAATGAGCTGGGACTACCCTATCGTCATGATCGCCTGTTGTTATTAATGTGGCGGGATAAGAGACTTCGTCTTTAATATTGTGTAATGGTGAATAAGACAAAAGATAGTTAAACATCTCTTCACTATCATCCGATGTACCGTAATCATAAGCCCAGCCTGCACCGGCAGTAAATTTATGATACCTAAGCATATCTAGTACACCCACTGCAGGGAGAGCAACTCTAGCAAGCTGAGGCTCTTGGGTCATAACAGCACCAACTAAAAGACCTCCATTTGAACCTCCTCTCAAAATTAAGTTTTCTGATTTTGTATAGCCCTCTGAAAAAAGAAATCTTGCGGCATAGATAAAATCATCAAATACATTTTGCTTATTCATTTTTGTCCCAGATAGATGCCATTTCTTCCCATATTCTCCACCCCCTCTAATATTTGGAACCGCATAAACTCCGCCTTTTTCTAACCAATAAGCCATAATGCTGCTGAAATTTGGAGTGAGAGAAATATTAAAACCTCCATATCCGTAAAGAATTGTTGGATTTTTACCATTTTTACTCAAACCTTTTTTATATGTGATGATCATTGGAACTTTTGTTCCGTCTTTAGAGGTATAAAAAACCTGCTCTGATATATATTTTTCAGGATCAAAATTTATCTTTGGCTTGAAATAAATTTTTGATTTACCGCTCTTAGGATTGATGCTGTAGATTGTGGGAGGTGTATGGTAGTTGGAGAAAGAATAGAAAAGTTCATCATCCTCTCTTTTCCCTGAGATTGGAGAAACACTCCCTATACCCGGCAGATTTACTTCTCTAATGAGCTTTCCAGAAAAATCATATTGAAAAGTCTTTGAAATTGCATTCTGCATTAACTCTACAAATATGTAGCCTCCTGAAGAGCTCGGACTCATTACAGAATCCTGTTCTGGGATTAAATCTTTGGAGTTATCTAAAGAAGGTTTTGTGGCTTGAACTGAAATAATTTTTTGATTATCAGCATTATTGTTAGTCACTAAAAAAATTTCGTCATCTAGACTATCCAATAAATAAACATCGATAGAAAGATCGTCATTTATAGTTTTAATTTGTGGATTTTCATCTAAGTGATTTATTAAATAGAGCTCATTTCCAGATGTGGAATTTGCGGCAGATATAATTAAGTATTTTTGATCCTCTGTTACAGAGGATGAAACATACCTTCTTTTTTGTTCAGCTTTGTTTCCAAAGATAATTTGATCTTTTTCTTGAGTAGTTCCTAATTTATGAAAATAAAGTTTATGATTATTATTCAAAGAACTTAGTTCACTTCCTTCAGGAGCATCGTAAGTTGAATAGTAGATACCCTCATTGTTTTTCCAACTTAATGAAGAAAACTTAACGTTGATTAGAGAATCTGATAACAATGATTTGGTTTCTGTATCTAAAAAGAATACTTTCCTCCAATCACTTCCACCTTCAGAAATTGCATAAGCAGCAACACTTCCATCTTTACTAAAACTAATATCAGATAAAGAGATAGTTCCATCTTCACTGAACGAGTTAGGATCTAAAAAGACTTCCTCAACCCCTTGAGAGTCTTTTCGGTAAAGCACTGATTGATTTTGTAGGCCACTATTCTTAAAAAAATAAATGTAATTTCCTTCTCTGAAGGGTGAAGAAAATTTCTCATAGTCCCAAATTTGTTTTAATCCATCTTTTATTTGCTCTTTGAACCCTAAACTTTCGAAATATTTATCAGTAAAGAGATTTTGATCCTCTATCCACCTCTTTGTCTCTTTATCCAGATCATCCTCAAGCCATCTATATGGATCTTGAATTTCTTTTGAAAAATATAAATCAGAAATATTAACTTTTTTAGTCATGGGATAAATTGATTTCAAATTATTATTATCAGCCATGCTTAACTGCTCGCACGATAAAAAGCTAATGGAAATAATTATGGCTAGTTTTCGCATGAATGAATAAACTTGTTAAGTATTATATTGACAAATTAGTTTGTTATCTTCATCATTTCGCACCTATGGCAAACATTAAATCAGCAATTAAAAGAGCTAGGCAAGCTAATAGAAGAAATGCCCTTAAGAGTTCTCAACGTGCTTCTGCGAGGACAAGTATCAAGGCCTTCGAAAAAGCACTTGATGATAAGGATATTGAAGCTGCCGGGAATGAGTTTAAGAAAACTCAGAAACTGATGGATAAACTTGCTAATAAAAAAGTTCTTCCCAAAAATCATGTTGCAAGAACTAAATCAAGACTCAACAAAAAATTAAAAGCTCTTAAGTCAGCTTAATTTCAATCTAGTTCTCTTTTTTTGGTTCTGCAATGAACCGAATAGATCTTTTTCATGACCGCTTAGGATATAGCCAATCCTTTGATTATTAATTAAGAAAATTTTCATAGCTGACAATTTAGTTTTCATGCCTCCTCTTCCTAACTTACCAGAGCCTCCAAAAATAATTGTTTGATTTGAAAGAGCTTTAATGCTGACTTCGTCAATAAGAACTGCGTCCTTATTTGTTCTTGGATCTTTTGAATATAAACCCTTTTGATCTGTATAAAGTATAAGTTTTTTAGAACTAATAAGATTCGCTAGTTTTGCACTTAATTGATCATTATCTCCTCTCTCAATTTCTTCTGTTGATACAGAATCATTTTCATTGATTATTGGCGTTATACCCCATCTCAGGAGATTATTGATGCTTGATTTAATATTGTTGGATTTTAATTCAGATTTAAAATCACTGTGACTGAGGAGAACTTGAGCAACCTCTATTTGAAATTTATCAAAATTTTTCTGATAAGCATTAATAAGCCCTATTTGGCCAACAGCTGATAATGATTGAAGTTGTTTGATATTCTTTGGTTTTTTTTCTATGCCTCTTTTCTTCATTCCATAGGAAATTGCGCCAGATGAAACTAAAACTACATCAAAATCATTTTCTCTGAATTTCTGAATGCACTTAGCAAGTCTTTTAAAAAAAGCTGAATTTTCTCGACTTCCCTGTGAAATTAAGGAGGACCCTACTTTCATTACTACTATTGAATTACTCATTACTGTTAATCTCTATGATTTTTGTACTGACCTTTTTGACTAGTTCGCTTAATCCTTCCCCAGTTATAGAAGATATTAAAAAAACCTCATTGCTGTAAATCTTTTTTGCCTCAGATAAATAATCATCCTTCGATTCTGTTTTTGTGTCTGCTTTAGTTAGTACAATCCATTGCTCTAGTTTAGATAAAGATTCGTCAAATTCTTTTAGCTCTTTATCTAAAGAATTCTTTTTTTCCTTTACATCTTCAGGTTTGATTTCTGATACATCAATTAGATGAAGCAATAACTTTACTCGAGATAAATGTTTTAAAAATCTTATCCCAAGCCCTGCTCCCTTGGCAGCTCCCGGAATTAATCCTGGAATATCTGCAATTACATATGGATTGAGAGATTTAGCCTCAACCACTCCAAGATTAGGAGTTAGAGTAGTAAACGGATAGTCGGCTATTTTGGGTTTTGCCTCAGATATACTCGAAATTAAGGTAGATTTTCCTGCATTTGGAAATCCTAAGAGACCAACATCAGCTATTAATCTTAGTTCTAACTGAAGCGATAGCTCTTCTCCCTTTTCTCCATCTGTAGTTTTTCTTGGAGCTCTATTGGTAGATGACTTGAACCTTGCATTCCCTAATCCACCCTTTCCTCCAGAAACAACTTCAAAAAGATCACCATCTTTTTTTAAGTCTGCTATCTCTTCTTCAGTTGATTCTTCAAAAACAACAGTACCAACGGGAACTTTTAAAATTATGTCACTGGCATCCTTGCCATGTTTATTTTTACCCTCGCCAGGAGAACCATTTTTAGCTTGGTATTTTTTTTGTAATCTAAAATCTTGCAGCGTTGTTAAAGAGCTGTCAGCTTTAAGAAAAATGCTTCCGCCTTTCCCTCCGTCGCCACCATCGGGACCACCCTTAGGAATAAATTTTTCTCTTCTGAAGCTCAAACATCCGTTTCCACCAGAGCCAGCTATTAATTGAATAGCGGCTTCGTCAATGAAGCTCATTATTTAATCTGAGGGAGTGATATTTATGAATTGTCTAAGATTTCTACCTTTTTTGCTGAAAGATACAGTACCGTCAATTTTTGCAAAAAGTGTATGATCTTTTCCAATTCCAACATTTGTGCCAGGATGAAACTTTGTGCCCCTTTGCCTGACTAGAATAGAGCCAGCAGATACCAGTTGGCCGCCGTACCTTTTAACGCCCAGTCTTTTAGATTCAGAATCTCTTCCGTTTCTACTGCTACCACCTGCTTTTTTATGTGCCATACTTAAACCGAAATTTGCTCTATTTGAATTTCACTATAATTTTGACGATGACCTTGCTTTTTCCTGTAGTCTTTCCTTCTTTTCATCTTGATAATAGTTACTTTATCTTCTTTTCCGTGTCGAAGGATTTTTGCAGTTACCTTAGCCCCTTCAATAAAAGGAGAGCCAAGAGTAACTTCGCCATCTTTCTCAATTAATAGCACATCAGTAATATCAACTGGTTCTCCTTCAGAAGCTTTAAGTTTTTCAACTTTAAGGATTTCGCCTTCAGCAACTTTATGCTGTTTACCACCTGTTTTGATTACCGCGTACATTTTTATATCAAAATTGAGGTCGAATGATATCTAAATAAGTTCTTTGTCGCAATAGATTCAATAAATCAACTATGATAATTTGTACTTGAGAGATTGATGAAATTTACAGAAAAGAATTCTTTCACCAAAGAAGAACTTCAACTTTGCTCGAACGGAAAGCTATTTCATGAAAATGATGGAAAGCTTCCAAGTAGCAATATGCTGATGTTAGATAGAATTACTTCAATATCAGGAGATCAGGGTAATTACTCAAATGGACTAATAGAGGCAGAACTTGATATCAATGAGAATCTTTGGTTTTTTGATTGTCATTTTAAAGATGATCCAGTTATGCCCGGATGCTTAGGTTTGGACGCAATGTGGCAAATTTTAGGGTTTTATTTACTTTGGTCTGGGAATCATGGAATAGGAAGAGCTCTTGGTGCCGGGCAGGTAAAATTTTATGGTCAAGTGCTTCCTCATGCTAAAACGGTTAAATATGAGATTCATGTAAAAAGAATGCTCTCAACAAAAACTGTTCTTGGAGTTGCAGACGGATTAATGTACGTTGATGGGAAGGAAATTTATTCAGCGAAGAACTTAAAAGTTGGGCTTTTTGAGAACCCTGGTAATTTTTGATGAGTACTTTAAAAAGAGCAGTAATAACAGGAATTGGTGCCATATCTTGCATAGGTAACAATATTTCTGAAATAACGAAATCTCTTAAATCGGGTACATCAGGGATACGTTTCAATGAATCATACAAAGAACTGGGTATGCGAAGTCATATTTCTGGCTCCATTAATTTAAATCTAAAGGATCTCATTGATAGAAAACATTTGAGATTTATGGGAGAAGCAGCAAGCTATGCATATTTAAGTGCTGCAGAGGCTATAAAAGACTCAGGCTTGGATCTGTCAAGGTTTTCTTCACAAGACGTTGGGGTCATTGCAGGTTCCGGTGGAGCATCTTCTAGAAGCCAGGTTGAAGCAGCAGATATAGTTAAGAGCAAAGGAGTTAAAAGAATAGGACCTTATAGAGTTACTCAAACAATGGGAAACACCGTTTCAGCAGCTCTTGCAACTTTTTTTGGCATCAAAGGGGTGAATTTCTCTATTTCCTCTGCATGCTCAACAAGCGCACATTGTATTGGATCAGCCCTGGAACAAATTCAATTGGGAAAACAAAAAATAATATTAGCTGGTGGCGCTGAAGATGAGCATTGGACCATGTCTAGTATGTTTGATGCCATGGGAGCGCTGTCTTCTTCATATAATGAGAGTCCTGAGAAAGCATCAAGGCCTTTTGATAAAGACAGAGATGGTTTTGTTATAGCCGGAGGAGCGGGCATGCTCGTCGTTGAAGAATTAGATCATGCTCTAGAAAGAAACGCTGATATTTATGCTGAAATTACTGGATATGGAGCAACTTCTGATGGAGATGATATGGTCCATCCATCCGGAGAAGGAGCAACAAATTGCATGCTAAAGGCTGTTGAAATGCATGGAAAAGATAATATTGATTATATTAATGCTCATGGAACTTCAACACCTGCTGGAGATCCTGTCGAATTAGAATCTATAAAAAAGGTTTTTATAGATAAAATTCCTCCTATAAGCTCAACAAAATCTCAAACTGGACATACCCTCGGTGCCGCTGGGGCCTTGGAAAGTATTTTTTCACTATTAATGCTAAAAAACCGTTTTATATCAAAAACCCTTAATCTTTCTAGCTCGATTGATGAAGGTGAGGGTTTAGACTTAGTTTCAGAAGTCAGAGATCAGGATTTGGATGCTGTAATGAATAATAGCTTTGGCTTTGGGGGAACTAACGTTAGTTTAGTTTTTGAAAAGTTAAAATCCTAAAAAGGAATTTCATCGTCTATGAGCCCCTCCTCAGGTTGAGGACTAGAGCTATTCATCTGAGGGCTCTGATCCATATTATCTTCAGATCTTCGTCCTCCTAACATTTGCATTTCTCTCCCAATAATCTCTGTTGTATATCTCTTATTTCCTTGATCGTCTTCCCAATCTCTTGTTCTTAATGATCCCTCAATATAGACTGAAGAACCTTTTTTTAAATACTCCCCACAAACTTCTGCAATTCTTCTAAAAAAAACAACTCTATGCCACTCAGTTTTTTCCTTTTTTTCTCCAGTTTGATTATCATTCCAGCTTTCAGATGTAGCGATACTCAAATTTGCAACTGCATCTCCTCCCGCCGTATACCTCATGTCAGGATCTTTCCCGAGATTACCAACTAATATAACCTTATTTATTCCGCTTCGAGCCATAATGCACCTTATTTTTAATGTAAATTCATTATAATCCATCTGAAAGACTATTTATAAATAAATGAAAAATATCGAAGTCAAAGGTGCTAAACAGCACAATCTTAAAAACATCGATGTAATAATTCCTCGAGATAAACTTACCGTCATTACAGGACTTTCTGGATCAGGAAAGTCTTCTTTAGCATTTGATACTTTATATGCTGAAGGTCAAAGAAGGTATGTTGAATCATTGTCTTCTTATGCAAGACAATTTTTGTCAGTTATGGATAAGCCCGATGTTGATCATATAAATGGTTTGTCCCCCGCTATTTCAATAGAGCAAAAATCCACATCTCATAATCCAAGGTCTACAGTTGGGACTGTTACTGAAATATATGACTATTTGAGGCTGCTTTATGCAAGGGTCGGCACGCCTTTTTGTCCAGATCATGGAATCTCCCTTGAATCTCAAAGCATCGATCAGATAGTCGATAAACTTTTTAAAGATGAGGAAAATGAGAGAGCTATTATCTTATGCCCTATAGTAAGCCAACAAAAAGGAGAGCACTTAATCCTACTTAACGACCTTAAGGTGAGAGGATTTATTAGGGCAAAAATTAATGGAGAAATCATTGATCTGGATAATCTCCCTCAACTTAATAAAAATAAAAAACATGATATTGATATTGTTATTGATAGGCTATCTATTTCGAAGAAAAATAAATCAAGAATATCTGAATCAATAGAAACTGCGTTGAGAGAGTCAGATGGAATAGTAACTGTCTCTTTCCTTGATGAATCTAAAAAAGACATAACATTTTCAACAAAAATGGCCTGCACCGAGTGTGGTTTCAGTATTGCTTCATTAGAACCTAGACTATTTTCTTTCAATAGCCCTTCTGGAGCTTGCGATGATTGCGATGGATTAGGTCAGAAGTCTCAAGTTGATAGAAGAAAAGTTATTGTGAGACCTGAATTAAGCTTAAATCAGGGGGCAATTGAGGGATGGGATTCAAGTCAGATGTATCATCACTATCTTCTCAACAGGGTAGCAAAACACTATGGCATTTCCTTAGACGAACCCTTCGAGGATTTATCTGAAAATATAAAAGAAAAAATACTGAATGGTAGTTCAGGGGAAATTATAGATTTTAGTTATGTTTCTAAAAGAGGGAATCTCAGAGAATCATTTAAACCTTTCGAAGGTGTGCTTAATAATATTGATAGAAGATTTAGAGAGAGTGAATCAGCTTTTTCCAGAGAGTATTTATCCAAATATATGACCAATACTGTTTGTATGTCATGTGAAGGCTCGAGATTAAATAAAGAGGCAAGATCTGTGAAAATAGATGGTAAAGAGCTTTGGGATATAACAAACATGACCATTGATGATTGCCTTGATTTTTTTAATAACTTGAATTTAAAGGGCAAAAAGGGAGCAATTGCAGAGAAGGTAGTAAAAGAGCTGAAAGAAAGATTAAAATTTTTATCTGATGTCGGGCTTAATTATCTAACATTATCAAGAAGCGCCGAAACTTTGAGTGGAGGAGAAGCACAAAGAATAAGACTTGCCAGTCAAATAGGTGCTGGGCTCGTTGGAGTTACATACATTCTTGATGAACCATCAATTGGCCTTCACCAAAGAGATAATAAGAGACTTTTATCTACTTTGTTTAGATTAAAAGATTTAGGAAATACGGTTATCGTCGTTGAGCATGATAAAGAGACAATAGAATGTGCTGATCATATTATTGATATCGGTCCAGGGGCAGGTATTCATGGAGGGTTTGTCAGTTTTGCAGGCAATTATAAAGAAATCCTTAAGCAAGAAAGTTCCTTAACCGGACAATATTTATCTGGGAAAAAAGATATTAAGATTGATAAATTTGAGAAATCAGAAAAAGGTTCTCTTTGTATTAAGGGTTGTAATGGGAACAATCTCAAGAATGTTAATTTAAATTTACCTTTGGGAAAAATTATCAGCATTACTGGAGTTTCGGGTTCTGGAAAATCTACTCTGATTAATCAAACTTTATACCCTGCCCTGGCAAATAAGATTCAAAAATCTAACTATGACTGTCAAGAATTTGAAAATATTTCAGGTGAAAAAAAATTAGATAAAATTATTGAGATTAGTCAGTCTCCAATAGGGAGGACTCCAAGATCAAATCCTGTTACTTACACAGGAATATTCACGCCTATCAGAGAGCTGTTTTCGGAAACGGAAGAGGCAAGAGCTCGAGGCTATAAGCCAGGAAGGTTCAGCTTCAATGTTAAAGGTGGCAGATGTGAAACTTGCCAAGGAGACGGTTTAATTAAGGTAGAAATGCATTTTCTGCCGGACGTCTATGTTAAATGTGATGTTTGTGATGGAAAAAGATATAACAAAGAAACGCTTGAGGTGAAATTCAAGGGGAAAAACATCTTTGAGGTTCTTGATATGAACGTTGAAGAATCCTTGAAATTTTTTGATTCGATTCCAACCATCAAAAGAAAATTACAAACTCTTTATGATGTGGGATTGAGTTATATAAAAATTGGCCAGCCCGCTACAACGTTATCTGGAGGAGAAGCCCAAAGAGTAAAGCTTGCTAAAGAGCTTGGCAAGGTAGCTACAGGGGATACTCTTTATCTATTAGACGAACCAACAACTGGTCTTCATTTCCATGATGTAAACCTACTATTAAAAGTGATAAATAAATTGAATGAACAAGGCAATACTGTTGTCATTATCGAACATAACTTAGATGTGATTGTTAATTCTGATTGGATAATAGATCTTGGCCCAGAAGGCGGATCGGGTGGCGGAGAAATTATTGGAGAAGGAACTCCAGAAGAAATTTCAAAAATTAAAAAATCTCATACTGGGAGATTTCTAAAGGAAATGTTGAATTAATCTTCTTGAGATATCTCTTCAGAGGAATCATCAGACTTATCGGTAAGCTCTACAAAAGCCATTGGGGCTGCGTCACCGGGTCTTGGTCCCATCTTAATGATTCTGAGATATCCACCAGGTCTATCTTTAAATCTAGGTCCTAGGTCTGAAAAAAGTTTTCCAACTGCAGAATCATTTCTCAGTTTTGAAAAGGCTCTTCTTCTGTTGGCAACAGAATCTACTTTAGCCAATGTAACTAATGGCTCAAAGACACCTCTAAGTTCTTTTGCCTTTGGAACAGTGGTTTTTATAGATTCAGTCTCAATCAAAGAAATAACCATGTTTTTAAACATAGCTTTTCTCTGATCGCTTGTGCGACCAAATTTTCTTCCTGTTTTTTGGTGTCTCATCTATTAACCTTCAACATTTGACGGGGGCCAATTCTCGAGTTCTAAACCTAAAGATAATCCTCTAGCTGCTAGAACTTCTTTGATTTCATTAAGTGACTTTCTACCTAGATTAGGAGTTCTTAAAAGATCAGATTCCTTTCGGGTTACTAAGTCTCCAATATAATGGATTTTTTCTACTTTTAGACAGTTAGCCGATCTCACCGTTAATTCAAGCTCATCTACAGGCCTCAGCATAATTGGATCAACAGGAGGAGTTTCATCTTCCTCTGGTTCTTCAGTTTCAAACCCTAATTCAGCAAAAGCCATTAATTGTCTTTGTAAGATAGTCGCTGCTAACCTCACAATCTCTTCAGGATCGATTGTTCCATTGGTTTCAACCTCGAGAATAAGCTTGTCTAGGTCAGTTCTATTCTCTACCCTTGCATTTTCAACTGAATAAGAAACTTTTTTAATTGGACTGTATGATGCATCAATTTTTAGTGAGCCGACCTCAGTATCTTCGCTCTCGGCCAAAGCTATGATATCTACGGGAACATAACCCCTTCCCTTAGTAACTTTTGCCGTCAACTCGAGGGAGCCTTTGTCAGCGAGAGTAGCAACTACGTGATCAGGATTTACAATCTCAACTCCAGCAGGGAGTTCAAAATCACTACCTTTGATATCTCCAGATCCTGACTTATTGACTGATATTTCGACTTCTTCTTGATCTGAAAGTCTCACAGAAAGACCTTTTAAATTTAAAAGGATATTAATGACATCTTCTTTAACTCCATCAATAGAGCCAAACTCATGGAGAACCCCATTAATTTTTGCTTCTGAAACCGCTGCACCAGGGATTGAAGATAAAATTATCCTTCTAAGAGCATTTCCTAAGGTATGTCCAAAGCCTCTTTCAAGAGGTTCTAATACTATTTTTGAATTGTTTGAATCAACTTCTTCTACCAAAATTTCTTTGGGAGTTAAGAAGTCTTTGATCATATCGAAATTATCTGTCATAGAATATCCTCTTTAAAATTATCTTGAATAGAGCTCAACAATAAAACTTTCATTAATTTCACTGCTAAGCAAATCTCTGTCTGGAGTATTTTTGTAAATGCCTGAAAAGTTATCGTGGTTAACCTCAATCCATTCACAAGGCTCTCTTGTTTTGAAAATCTCAAAAGATTGAGAAATTCTTTTTTGATTTCTTGATTTCTCTGAAATACTTATCTCATCTCCTTCCGCTACTTGATAAGAAGGAATGTTTACTTTTTTTCCATTAACCAAAACTGACTTATGATTAACCAATTGTCTTGCTTCGGCACGAGTAGCAGCAAATCCCATTCTATAGACCACGTTATCCAATCTAGCCTCCAAAAATTGAAGGAGATTTGTTCCTGTCTCACCTCTGGTACTAGCTGCAGCCTTATAGTAATTTCTAAATTGTCTTTCTAAAACTCCATACATTCTTTTTACTTTTTGCTTTTCTCTCAACTGCAAACCATAGTCTGAAGTTCTTATTCTTTTTGCTCCATGGTGTCCAGGAGGATTTTCAGATCTGATTTTAGATTCGTATGACCTATACCCACTTGTTAATAGTAGATCAGTCCCTTCCCTACGAGATAATTTATTTCTTGGTCCTCTATATCTTGCCACTTTACACCCTTCTCTTTTTTGGAGGACGACACCCATTGTGAGGAATAGGAGTTACATCCGAAATTTTTGTAATCTTAAAACCGCAACCATTCAAAGCTCTTACTGCTGATTCTCGACCTGCTCCAGGTCCGGAAACTTCAATTTCCAAATTGTTTATTCCGAAGTTTTTAGCAGCATCTCCAGCTTTGGAAGCTGCCACCTGAGCCGCAAAAGGTGTACTTTTTCTTGATCCTTTAAAACCTGATCCACCAGCACTTGCCCAAGTTAAAGTATTTCCCTGTTTGTCCGTAATATTGATGATGGTGTTATTAAATGTAGCGTATATATGCGCAACAGCATCGTTGTATGTTCGGCTATTTTTTTTAGATTTTGTCCCTTGTTTCGCCATATTTATCTTCTAATAGGTTTTCTAGGCCCTTTTCTGGTTCTAGCGTTAGTTTTTGTTCTTTGTCCTCTAACAGGTAAATGTTTCCTGTGCCTCATTCCTCTCAAAGTTCCTAAATCCATAAGTCTTTTTATATTTGTACTTATTTCTCTTCTTAAATCTCCTTCTACAAGAAACTCATTTACAGCTTTTCGAAGTTTTTCTAAATCTTCCTCGCTTAAACTTCCGATCAAGGAAGTTTTTTCAATGCCCAATTGATCACAAATAGACAACGCTCTCGTTCTGCCGATACCAAAGATATGAGTTAAAGAAACCCAAGCTTGTTTTTTATCTGGAATATTTACACCTGCTACCCTAGCCATATTTATTACCCCTGCCTCTGTTTGTGTCTTGGTTCATTGCTGCAGATAACAAAAACGGTGCCGTGTCTTTTGATTATCTTGCAATCCTTACACATTTTTTTTACTGAAGCTCTTACTTTCATAATCACCTTCTATAATTTTTTAAATTAGCTTTTTTCATTAAAGACTCATATTGACTAGATAAAAGGTGCGATTGTACCTGAGCCATGAAGTCCATGACTACTACCACAGCAATTAAAAGTGATGTTCCCCCGAGATAAAAAGGTACATTTGCAGAAACAATTAAGAATTGAGGAAGTAAACATACTGCAATCATGTATATTGATCCCCATACTGTTAATCTAGACATAACACTGTCAATATAGCCTTCTGTTTGATCGCCAGGCCTTATTCCAGGTAAGAATCCTCCAGATCTTTTAAGATTATCTGAAATATCTTTTGCCGGAAATTGAATGGCGGTATAAAAGAAACAGAAATAAGCTATCAAAACCGCAAAAACTATTACATACAAGGGTTGCCCAGGACTTAAGGCCAATGATATTTCTTGCAACCACTCAAAACCTTCAGATTGTCCAAACCAAGTACTAATTGAGGCTGGAAAAAGAACTATCGATGAAGCAAAGATCGCAGGAATTACTCCTGACATATTTACTTTCAATGGAACATGAGATGATTGACCCATAGCCATCTGGTTACCGATTTGTCTCTTAGCATAATTAACCGAAACTCTTCTTTGTGCCCTTTCTACCCAAACAATAAAAGCAATAGCCAATATTGCGAGAAGAGCTACAGATAAAAGTACGATTAAGTTAATTTCTCCTTGTCTAGCTCCTTCAAATGACTGACCTATTGCTCTTGGCAATCCAGAAACAATACTGGCAAAAATAATAAGAGATATTCCATTTCCGATGCCTCTCTCATTTACCTGTTCCCCAAGCCATACCAAAAACATTGTTCCAGTAACAAAAGATATAACTGCGGTAACAATAAACATATTTCCAGGAGTGCTAGCTAGCCCTTGACTCGATAATGCTATCGCAAACCCACTCGATTGAATGATTGCAAGCCCTAAAGTACCAAGGCGAACATAGTTGGTCCTTTTTCTTCTTCCAACTTCCCCTTCCTGTCTAAACATTTTTTTAAGGCTTGGAGTTGTTGCCTCTAAGAGATTCATTACAATAGCCGCAGTGATGTACGGAACAACATTTAAAGCCATGATGCTCATTCTTTCTAGCGCACCTCCAGAAAACATATTAAATAAACCTAGAAGAGTTCCTTGATTTTGATCAAATAAAGAAGAAAGTTTCATAGGATCAATACCTGGAACAGGAATATGGGTTCCAATCCTATAAATAATTATTGCGTAAAGAACAAATCTAAGCCTTGCCCAAAGTTCAGACAATCCAGATGATTTGGCTGGATTTCTAGCCACTTATAATTTCTCCACCTAATTTATTAATTAATTCCTCAACAGATTTAGAAACGGATAAACCCTCAATTTTCACTGTTTTTGTCAATTCGCCGCCGTTAATGATCTTCACTTTTTTTATCTTGTTTGAAATGATTTTATTTTTCTTCAAAACCTCTAAAGTAATATGATCTTCAGCAAGCTTTTCTATATCTCTGAGTTTTATGTGTGTACTGTATGGTTTTTGTCTAGAAGTGAAACCAAACTTTGGAAGTCTTTGTTGGATAGGCATTTGACCTCCTTCAAATCCAGGCCTTATTGAAGCTCCGGATCTTGCCTTTTGACCTTTATGACCTCTTCCCGATGTTTTTCCTGAGCCAGATCCTGTCCCTCTACCAATACGCTTAGAGACTTTATTTTTGTTTGTTCTTTGAAGATTATTTAGTTTTAGCATTTAATCTAAGACCTCCAGCAAGTGATGAGCTTTCTTGATCATACCTAGATTTTCAGGCGTGTTTTGAACCTCAACTACTTGATTAATTTTTTTTAATCCCAACCCTCTTACGGAGAGCCTCTGATTTTTCATCGAGCCTGCTAAACCTCTCTTTAATTTAACTCTAATCATTTCGTTAGACATTTCTTCCTCTTAAGATCTCCTTTCTGCAACCTGTTCCGGTGATTCAACGCTTGCTAGTCCCTTCACAGTCGCTCTAACAACATTAATAGGATTGGTTGAGCCATATGTTTTGGCTAATACATCTTTAATGCCAGCCAACTCAAGAACAGCTCGCATCGCGCCGCCTGCAATGACTCCAGTACCAGGAGAAGCCGGTTGCATATAAACAGTGGAACTTCCATGAGTTGATTTAACTGGATAATGGAGAGTAGAACCCTTAAGTTCAATCTTGATCATATTTTTTCTGGCATTTTCTAATGCTTTTTGAATAGCCATGGGTACTTCTCTGGCTTTTCCTCTTCCGAAACCAACTTTGCCTGCTCCATCTCCAACGACGGTAAGAGCTGTGAACCCAAAGATTCTTCCGCCTTTTACAACTTTTGCTACTCTATTAACTCCTACAAGTTTTTCTTCTAGAGCTTCGTTACTAAACTGATCTATATTTTCTTCCATAATTCCTCAAAATTCTAAGCCTGCTTCACGTGCAGATTCAGCAAGACTCTTTACACGACCATGATATTTATATCCCGATCTATCAAACGTAACCTTTTTAATGCCTTTCTTGATAGCTCTTTTAGCAACCAATTCTCCAACTTTTTTTGCAGCTTCTTGATTTCCACCTTTATCAAGTTTTGCTTCTTTATCTGCAGAAGAAGCATGCGCAAGCACTTCTTTTCCATCAGGAGAAAAAACCTGAGCATAAATCTGATTATTAGATCTAAAAATTGATAGCCTATGATTACTCATTTCTTTAGTCTTAGATCTAAGTTTTCTAGATCTTCTTTGTCTTGCAGTAAATTTATCACTCATGCTTAAGCCTTCTTAGATTCTTTACGTTTAATTCTTTCTTCGGCATATTTAACCCCCTTTCCTTTATAAGGCTCTGGAGGTCTAAATGATCTAATTTTTGCAGCAGTTTCCCCTAAAAGTTGCTTATTAGCAGACTTTAAAATGACTTCAGTTTGAGAAGGCACGTCGGCATTTACCCCTTCGGGCAGTTGGTAAATTACTGGATGAGAGAATCCTAGCGAGAGTTCCAATTTATCTCCAGAAAGCTTTGCTCTGTAACCAACCCCATTAATTTCTAATTTTTTTTCAAAACCGTCTGAAACTCCTTTAATCATATTTATTGCTAAAGCCCTCATTGTCCCTACCATTGCAATAGATTCCTTTGTTTCTTCTTTAGGAGAAAACAATAGTTCTTTCTCAGGAGTGGAAGCCATTACTGAAGGATGAATAAACATAGATAAGTCTCCATTCTTACCCGAAACTT
>CABZYK010000013.1:0-13478 GCA_902529935.1 uncultured SAR86 cluster bacterium
TATTTCACCAAAATAAAGGTATCTCAGAGTAAATTTTTAAAAATCTTTCTGCCTTTGCTTATTTCCTCCACATTTATATATGTAATCTATCAATATGGATCTTTTAGCTCCTTCCTTTTCATGATAGAAAATTTGGATTTTCTCCTTGTGTCTGTTGCATTAGGTCTTTTGGTCTTAAGCCTATTGATAAGGGCTGCTCGAATAAGAAGATTTTTTAAAAAGGAAACAAAGAGTCTAGGAGTTGTGCGAATCACTTTCTTGCATAACTTTTTAAATAATTTTTTACCTATGCGAATTGGAGAATTTTCTTTCCCTTTGCTTCTGAGAGAATCTTATGGGATCGATAGTAAGATATCCCTCAGGGCACTTTTTATTTTTAGGCTCACAGATCTTTTATCAATCATTTTTTTGTCTTTATTTCTCTTTCTTAGTTTCTACTATTCTTTAATGCTTAATATCTTAATTTTTGTTGCTTGGTACTTAGGAGTGAGCTATTTATTGCAAGAAAGAGATATTAAAAAAAATCTTTTTGAAAAAATTGAAATTTTGATTTTGTCTTTGTTAGCTTGGTTCATAAAAGTATTTGCACTCACCTATCTTCTGTTATCTTTGATTTCAGTAAGCTTAGAAAGTTCTTTCATAGCAGTTATTTTTGGTGAATTAACATCAATTCTACCCATCCATGGCTTTGCAGGAACGGGGACATATGAGGGAGGTATAATATTCGGGCTTAATTCTTTTGATAAAAACATTAAAATCGATTCAATGATCAGTGCTTCTGTATTGGTCCACTTTACTGTTCTTTTATATAGTCTTATCCTTGCAGTTGTTTCAATATTCATTAAGAAAACATGAAAACTTATTTAAGCATTGTCGTTCCTGTTTACAACGAGGAAGAAAATATAAAACCTCTCGTCGATGAGATTTATCAATCGATGGAATCTCTAGGCAAAGAATGGGAATTACTCATTGTTGATGATTCAAGCAAAGATAATACGGGAGACATATGTGAATCAATTGCCAAAGTAAAAAAAGAAGTCAGGTACCTACAATTAGGAAGGAATTCGGGTCAAACAGCTGCCATGCAGGCAGGTTTTGACCACGTACAGGGAAAATACATAGCAACTTTGGACGGTGATCTGCAAAACGATCCGAAGGATATTTTAAGACTCTTGAACAGGCTGAAAGAAGAAAAGTTGGATTTAATTGTTGGATGGAGAAAAGACAGAAAAGATCCTTTTCTTAGAAGTCTCTTATCAAAGATGGCAAATTCTTTAATTGGTTGGTCGACTGATATAAAGCTCCATGATTACGGATGTAGCTTAAAGGTCTACAGAAATAAAACTCTAAAAGCAGTTCAACTGTACGGTGAAATGCACCGGTTAATTCCTGCATGGATGAGTCTTTATACTGATAAGGCAAGGATAAGCGAAGAGGTAGTAAATCATAGACCTAGAATTGCTGGCGAGAGTAAGTATGGGTTTGGAAGAATTGCTAGGGTACCTTTAGATTTATTTTCAATTATATTTTTCCAAAGGTTTTTATCTAAACCAGCGCATTTTTTTGGTTTTCCTGGTTTAGTTTTTTTGGTTCTTGGAATAATTATCTTATTTATATTAAGCGCACAAAAAATTATGCTTGGCATAGACTTAGGCGACCGACCTCTTTTTTACGGCGGAATACTTTCTGTTGTGTTTGGAACCCAACTTTTAACGACCGGTTTATTGGCTGAAGTGGTCGTAAGAATTTACTTTTCGAATAAAAACCGTCCTTATGTCATAAGAAGGGATTCTGATAATTAATTTAACTTTATTTATTGATAATAGCTTGCTAAGGTTGCATTCCATTTCATATGGGTCTGTAGCTCAGCTGGTTAGAGCGCACCCCTGATAAGGGTGAGGTCGCAGATTCGAGTTCTGCCAGACCCACCAATTTCCTTAGAATCTTTTGACATAATAACTGCCATAATTTATATTTTCCTGACATCATCATTCAATAATGCTTAGGAAAACTTTAATTACTTTTGGTCTTCTCGCCATACTAGGCATCACAGCCTGGGAATTTAAAATAAATATACTTATTTGGTCTATACCGAAACTGTCGGCTATTTTTATGCCAATACAAGATAATATTCCAACCACTTGGACAGAGGGACCTGAAATTCCTACACAAGATGATCGTCCTAATATTATTTTAATTTTGGCTGATGATTTGGGATACAACGATATCTCTGCTCATAACGGCGGGGCAGCAGACGGGTCTTTGATAACACCCCACATAGATTCGCTAGCAGAAAACGGCATTCTCTTTTCGAGAGGATATGCTGCCAATGCTACTTGCGCACCTTCAAGGGCATCCATCATGACGGGGAAATACCCCACAAAATTTGGATATGAATTTACTCCCGTACCGGCAACCGGAAGATTAATTATGCGCTGGCTTGCTGAAGAGGATGACTCAGAACTGAGAGCTAGAGTTGATAGAGAAGTAGCGACTCGGTTACCTCCTTTATGGGAGCAAGGAATGCCAACTGAGCAAGTAACAATTGCAGAGGTTCTTCGTGATGCAGGATATTACACAGCCCACATAGGAAAATGGCATCTTGGCCAAGCCAATGGCATGGATGCGCAAAGCCAAGGATTTAAAGATTCTTTATCTTTGGTGGGACCTTTGTATGCCCCAGAAGATGATCCAGACATAGTAAATGCAAAGTTCGATACTGGAATCGACAGAATGATTTGGGGTATTGGGCAGTATTCAGCAATGTTTAACGGAGGCGATTTTTTTGCTCCAGATAAATATGTTACCGATTTCTATACCGATGAAGCTTTGAAGGTTATTGAAAAAAATAAAAACAGACCTTTCTTTTTATATTTAAGTCATTGGGCAGTTCATAATCCCTTGCAGGCATTGAGAAGTGATGTACAGCACATGAGCCACATGCAAGGACATAATTTACAGGTTTATTCTGGAATGATTGCCGCGCTTGATCGAAGCGTAGGAAGAGTTATTGCAAAACTCAAAGAGCTCGAAATATATGGCAAAACTTTGATTATTTTTACTAGCGACAACGGTGGAGCCGATTATATTGAGTTAGAGGATATTAATAAGCCTTACAGAGGGTGGAAAATAAGCTTCTTTGAAGGTGGAATAAGAGTTCCTTATATTGTCAGTTGGCCTGATAAGATAAATCCCGGTCAAAAATCAAATAGCGCCGTTCATCACTTTGATATTTTTTCTACGATTGCATCTGCTGCGAGAATTGAATCTTCTGAATTAAATGATTTAGATGGTGTTAATCTTCTACCTTTTATAAATAAGGAAATATCTACTGAACCGCATAAAACGCTTTTTTGGCGCTCAGGAAATCATCAATCTGTATTACATGAAAATTGGAAATACATAGTCAGTAAAAAAGAAAATTTTCACTGGCTTTTTAACACTTCTGTTGATCCAACCGAAAAGAACAATCTTATAGAATCTCATCCTAAAAAAGCGCAACTTCTTAAAAGTTTATTGGCCCAATTTAATTCAGAGCAAGCTGACCCAGTTGTGCCATCCGCATATGAAGTTCCAATCTTAATTGATAAATACGATGGACAAAAATATGAGGAAGGAGACGACTATATTTATTGGTCAAACTAAAAATTAAGTGGGAATTTTAAAAAAATCTTTTTTGTGGATCGCAGGAATTACCTTTAGCTTGGTTTTAATCGTATTTATTTCTTATCAGTACCAAGAGAGACAAACTAAAAAAACTATAGAAAAAATAGATGGTTTTTTCTCAAAACAAATATCTTCCATGAAGTATGAGACTGATGATAGACCAGAGAAAAACCCAGATAAAAATGCCTATTTTGGGGATCTGCACGTTCACACGGCTAATTCTTTTGATTCTTATACTTTCGGTAATATTAATTCTCCAGATGATGCATATCGTTATGCTCGAGGAGCTGCTTTACCCCATCCATCAGGATATCAGATCCAGCTCAAGAGACCTTTAGATTTTTATGCGGTGACTGATCACGGGATATTTTTAGGAGTGATGAAATCTGCAAGTGACGAAAATTCTTTTTTGTCTAAATATGATTGGGTGAGGCCATTACATAATTTAAATGATTCAGCGGGTGCAGGCATATTTGAGGTTATCAGAAGATCTAACCTCTTTAGACCTTTCGCACAGAGGCTCGCAGAGGAGGGAAGACTGACCAATGATCTTGCCGATGAATTAAATAAGATTTCTAGTACTGTTTGGCAGGAAATTATTCAGGCAGCTGATAGAGCCTATGAACCAGGAGTTTTGACTACTTTTGCAGGTTACGAATACTCGGCAGGTAGCGGAGCAGACCTTACAACACTGCATAGAAATGTTATTTTCAAGGATACTAAAAATTTACCATTGATGCCCTTTAGTAGAGTAGATAGCCCAAATCCAGAAAAGTTATGGGATTGGATGGATTCTCTCAGAAACAATGGAGTTGAGAGCATGGCCATACCACACAATTCTAATCTCTCTGGAGGCTTAATGTTTATGCTAGATGATTTTAATGGCGCTCCAATAGATGAATCTTATAGCAGAAAGAGAATAAGTAATGAGCCTGTTGTTGAAATAACTCAGGTAAAAGCTTCCTCAGAGACGAGTCCCTTCTTATCAAAAAATGATGAGTGGGCTGATTTTGAAATTGAAAATACAGCAGATAATGATGGAGGGAGTTATGCAAGAAGTGCCTTATTAAGAGGTATGGCTCTGAAAAACAAAAGTGGTGTCAATCCATATAAATTTGGTTTTATTGGATCAACTGATACTCATGTATCTGCATCATCTTTCGAAGAAGATAGATACTTTTCAAAAATAGGCATTCTCGATGGAACTCCTGAACTCAGGGGATCTATTCCTTTTAATAAGACTTATGGATCCGTATTGAAAGTCCTAAGGCCAAATTTAATTTCAGAGGTTGATGGAAAAGATTATTTTGCGGGCAGCAGTAGGCTCATTAGCTGGAGCGCTTCCGGACTTGCAGGAGTTTGGGCTGAAGAGAATACTAGAGAGTCAATCTTTGACGCATTCAAAAGAAAGGAAACTTTTGCAACTAGCGGACCAAGAATAAAAATTAGATTTTTTGCTGGATATGACATTGAGAATGCTTTTAGCAAAGAAAATACTATTGCTTACCTTTACAAAACAGCATCGACAATGGGAGGAAGCCTTAAAACTAAGAAGAATAAATCTCCTACTTTCCTCGTATGGGCAATGGCTGATGCCCAAGGTATAAATTTACAGAGAGTTCAAATTATCAAGGGATGGCTCGATAATGGAGAATCTAAAGAGAAGGTTTTTGACGCAACCTGTAGCGATGGATTGGAAGTAGACAAATCATCTCACAGGTGTCCTGACAATGGTGCAAAAGTTAATTTGAATGATTGCTCAATCACCAAGAATAAGGGCTCAAGGGAGCTAAAAACTTTATGGAAAGATCCAGAATTTATTGAAGATCAGGAAGCTTTTTATTACGTTAGAGTTTTAGAAAACCCAGTTTGCAGATGGTCTACTTGGGACGCAATTAGAAGTAATCAACTTCCTAGATCTGATATAAAATCAACAATTCAGGAAAGAGCTTGGTCTTCGCCAATATGGATCACGAACTAATATTCTCAAATTAGGATGATCCAAGCTAATCTAGGTCTTAAATATATATTTATTTAAATTCTGTTAGTAAAATAAAATTGCTATGGATGAAAAATCTTCAAAAACAAAGGATAAAATTTCAATAATAGAGCAATGGTTCATTGTTCTATTTGCTTTTGTTTTTTTTGGCAGCGTTTTTAATGCTGCATCCATTTACTTTTTTGAACCAAAAAATGAACTTCTTTTCACGATAGCTAGTTATGTGGCTGGTTTACTTTTTGGTCTATTAGCCAAATATAAAAAATGGGGTTGGATAGTATGATAGAAAGTCAGGTGTACGATTATCAATCCTCTGAGCTATCTCATTCTAAAGAAAAAGAAATAGCTAGATCTTTTATGGGAAGGATAGAGTGGGAAATGATTGTAATTGCCTTTACGCAATTTTTTGTATGGTGTCTTGTCTGGTATTTGGTTATTTCATCAACTATTCCATTATGGTTAGGTTTTTTCATATCTCTGATATCCACATCTTTTGCCTATTTGCCATCTCATGCAGGTCAACATGGACATCTATCTGGGAGCAATAAGAACCTTGAGTGGGTTAATTCTTTTGTGGGTCAGATTTCCTTGATTCCTTTAGCAAGATCTCATGAACTATTAAAAGTTCTTCATATGAAACATCACGCACACACAAATGATCCTGAAAAGGATCCTGATTATTTCCATACGCATGTTGATTCATGGTTTGAAGCAGCTTTGAGGGTTCATAATCAGGGATCAGACGATAGGATAGAAAAAATGGTTAATGACTATTGTGACAAAGATCCTGAATTCAAAAAAAGCATAGATAGAGGATCTACGGTTCAATTATTCATTGTTTTAACACAGATGGTTACAGTTTTCTTTTTTCCTTTGGAAACTCTTTTTTTGTGGTGGCTTCCATTAAAGATTATCACTTCTTATTTAGGATTGGTTTTTTCAAGAGAGCCTCATAATGGACTCAGAATTGGAAGAAATAACGATACAAGATTTTGGAGAAATGGGTTGCCTAGGTTTGTAAATCATTCAATGCAAATTCACATCATGCATCATATGTATCCAAAAATTTGTCATCATGATGAACCAAAAGCGATAGAGGCTTTACGACCTTTCATGATTGCTAAAAATATGCCCGGTGCAGACAACATTCCAGAAAAAATTTCCTTTAACCCACTGACTTGATATTACTTTGGCTTATACATTAGAAATAGGCAAAAAAGCTCCAGATTTTAATCTTCTTGGAACTGACAATTTGTTTCATGATCTAGCAAGTTACAGTAAATATAAGTTATTGATAATATCCTTCACTTGTAATCATTGTCCTTATGTAATTGGATCGGATGAAACTACTCGAAAAACTGTCGAAAAGTACAGTCAAGAGAGTATTAAGTTGGTATGTATCAATTCGAACAGTAAAAATACCTATGAAGAAGACAGTTTTGAGAATATGCAAGCTCGCATGCAAGAGCATCAGTTCCCCTGGGACTATCTTCACGATGAATCTCAAGAGATTGCTACTAATTATGGTGCTCTAAAAACTCCTCATTTTTTTGTCTTTAATTCAGAAAGATCATTGATTTATACAGGAAGAGGAATTGACAATCCAAGAAATGGATCTGAATCAACAATAAACCATTTGGAAAATGCAATTGATGATTATCTAAGAGGAAGTGACATTGTAGTTCCAGTTACCAATCCAATTGGATGTAATATAAAGTGGGATGGTAAAGATGCCCATTGGATGCCGCCCGCAGCTTGTGATTTAATATAATTTTCAGGAGGAAAAAAATGAGTGAACCAGCAACCCTTAGCAAAGAAGGAGATATCTCAACTATTACATTGGATGATGGGAAGGTTAATGTCTTTTCATTAGAAATGCTTGAATCTATACAGAATTGTCTAGATCAAGTTTCGAAAGATAGCGGTGCATTAATTATAAGAGGAAGAGAAGGTATTTTCTCAGCAGGATTTGATCTCAAAACATTTCAAAGTGGAGATGCGGAAAAGGCGCAAAAAATGACTGCCTTAGGAATGAAAACTATGCATGATCTATATACTTTTCCTAGACCAGTAATTATGGCTGTAACAGGACACGCTATTGCCATGGGAATTTTTATTGTTTGTTGCGGAGACTACCGCATAGCTCTAGAAGGAGAGTTTGTTGCTCAAGCAAACGAAGTTAGAAACAACATGGATATTCCATCTCCCATTATGGAGGTTGCTGAAAGTAGAATCGATAAAAAGCATGTTTATTCTGTGCTTTATCATGCTGATCCTTATCCTTTTGATAAGTGTATTGAGGCCGGACTTCTCGATGAAATAGCATCATCTTCAGATTTTGAAAAAAGAATAATGGAGAAAGCAGAAGATTTAGCTTCTTTAGGTCATCCTCATTATGCAAAAACTAAGCAAGCACATCAGAGACCGCTCTTAGAGGCTATCTCAAATGCACTGCCTGCTTAAAAAAGTTAGACATTTCTTGCATCTTTCTCTAATCTACTCCCTTCTTTTGGGGCCATAGCTCAGCTGGGAGAGCGCCTGCTTTGCACGCAGGAGGTCGGCGGTTCGATCCCGCCTGGCTCCACCAAAAATACTTCAATTTTCATCATTACAGATACATAATAAGTCCATGAGAGAAATGCACATACACGATTTAGTTATTAGAAATGGCAACATAGTTGATGGATCCGGGAAAAAACCTTTTCTTGGTGATATTGCAATTGATGATGGAAAAATTACCAAAGTCGGTGAAGTCATTAACTCCGGAAAAAAAGAAATTGATGCTGATGGAAACCTTGTTTCTCCTGGGTGGGTAGATATTCATACACACTACGATGGACAAGTTTGTTGGGATCCTTATTTAACTCCTTCGAGCTGGCATGGTGTAACCACAGTTGTTATGGGCAATTGTGGAGTTGGGTTCGCGCCTGTGAAACCCGGAGATGAAAATTTCCTTATTCAACTTATGGAGGGTGTTGAGGACATCCCAGGTACCGCACTGCATGAAGGCATTGATTGGGAGTGGGAAACTTTTCCTGAATTTCTAGATGCAATAGAAAGAAAAGAATTTGTAATGGATTTAGGATTTATGATTGGACATGGGCCAGTAAGAAGTTATGTGATGGGCTACGATAGATGTCAAAACCAAGTTGATGCATCTAAAGACGAAATCAACCAAATGTCAGAGATAGTAGAAAAAGCAATAAATGCTGGTGCATTAGGATTTAGCACATCAAGAACTATCTTACATAGGGACGTTCATGGTGTTTATGTACCTGGCACAGAAGCAAGCTCAGAAGAAATGAAGGAACTTGCTTTTGCTGTAGACCGCGCAGGCGAGGGTACTTTAGAAATTGTTTCTGATTGGTTGGATCAAGAAATAGAAATGTCATGGATGAAAGAATACGTTGAAAAGTCTGATTGCGGTTTAACTGTTCTTCAAACAAATGGCGACTCCGTTAAAACCATTCTTTACTGCGAAGAACAGTTTCTTAAAGGTAAAAATGTTCGACCTCAGTTCCCAGGAAGAAACGTGGGACTTATGTTTGGTCTAGAAAGTTCTTTGCATCCATTTATAGGTCATCCTTCCTACAAAGACATTTCTCATCTTCCCCTTAACGAGAGACTATCAATTATGAGGGATCCTGCTTTTAAGCAAAAAATTTTAAATGAGTCGCCAAGCTTTAGAGAAGATTTACAAAAAGCTGCTGAAGAACAAAAATCTAACAAGACCAAAGAAGAAATTAAAGCTGAAGCAGAAATAGGTAAAAAACTAATCTCTAACTATGAAACTCAATTTATTTTAAGTGATCCTCCTAATTACGAACCAACAAGAGAAGATAGTATTGCTTACTTAGCTGAACAGAGAAACCAGTCAGAAGAAGAGGTTATTTATGACGAATTGATAAAAGATAACGGTAAAAGCTTAATTTACGCATGTTTCACCCCTTATGAAAATCATAAACTTAAGTTCGTTGAAACATTCTATAAACTCAAATCGTCTGTGGCTGGTGGGAGTGATGGAGGTGCGCATTGTGGCCTCATTTGTGATGCAAGCATGCCCACAACAAATTTATCTCATTGGGCAAGAGATAGATCAGCAGGCAATAAAATTCCTTTAGAACTCATCATTAGAAAGCAGACAAAAGACACTGCTGAAACTTATGGACTATTTGATAGGGGAGAAATCAAAACTGGAATGATCGCAGATATAAATATTATTGACTTTGAAAAATTAAATGTCTCTCTTCCAAAAATGATCTTTGATCTACCTAAAGGAGGGAAAAGGCTTGTTCAGGAATCCTTTGGTTATTTAGCAACTATTAAAAGTGGTGAGGTTGTTTATGAGAATGGTCAAGCGACCGGAACTCTTCCAGGTCAAGTCATAAGAGGGAAGCAAACATCAGAGGCCAAAGATACTAAAGAAAAGATATCTTTTTATGATCGAACTGTTAGGTTATTTATTGTCAAATTCCTAAGACTTATTTGGGCTGTAAGAAACAAGCCTGTTAAAAGCACAGTTATTTCTTAGTATTCAAGCGATAACTCTTCAAGAATATTTCTAGCTTCATCAAACTTCTCTAAAGTCCAAAGAAAGTACCTTGAATCTACGGATATAGTTCTCGCCTCTGGAATATATTTATAGTCAGCGATAATTGTCTGAAGCATCCCATCAAAAGCAAGACCTACCAACTCACCTTTAGCGTTTAGCGTGGCTGACCCAGAATTTCCATTTGTAATATCAAGATCGCACAAAAAATTCACCGGAACAGAACCTAAGGATTCCAACTCATATCTTCCATAATTTTTTTGAGAGATTAAATCCATTAGCTTATCTGGAGCATTAAAAGGCTCCTCTCCGCTATGTTTTTTATTAATGCCTTCTAAACGCGTAAATGGACCAAAGGTAATGCCGTCTTCTAGAGATACTCCCTTAACGTTACCAAAGGTAATTCTGAGGGTACCGTTAGCATCTGAGTACAATGACTTTCCAATGCTTTTGTAATATTTTCTTAAGGATTTTATGAAAGTTGATTTGAGTCTTTGTTTTTCGCTAGCTTCAGACTTAGCAATGTTTTCATACTCCATTTGCTCATCAAATAGAATCCTTGCAATGTTAATGAAAGGATCTTCAATTGAATTGAGTTCATCTAGAGATAAGTCAATCAAGGAAAGTCTATCTTCAGCAGAATCCAATAATGATTTTTGTGAGTAGATATCTTCAACAATTTTTTTAGACTTTTTAAAGTCTGCATCTAGTTGAAAATAATTACTAAATTGTGGCCTTCTTAAATTTCCGTCAAAAGTTCTATATTTTTCAAGTCGGTTAATAAAAATTTCTTTATCAACTCTTTTATCAAGACGATAATCAAGAGATTTAATTCCATTCACAATATTTTCATGATCTCTCTCTTGAAAGCCAATTTCTCGCTGATCATTTGGTTTGGTTCTTTCATAGGCGTATCTGTAAATTCTTTGAGCGGTAGAAATCAGTCTTGAATTTCCATAATAATAATTAGGTAACTCTTCTGCCTTTTGATCATTAATCAAAGAAAGAAGCGAACCTAAAGACTCCTTTTCTTTTTTAGAGCCTTTTTCATTTAAATAATCTATGAAACCTAACCAATCAGAATTAGCTTTGTCTTGAACTTTGAATGAGTCTGCACCATCTATTTGTCCTGATATTTTTTTATAATAATTCTCATAACCGCTAATTAATCCTCTATATTTTAAAGAAGAACCATCTTCATCTTTCGTAGAAGATCTCATTATGTCTATCCCAGACTTTAAAAAATTAACGAAACCTTTAAATCCTTCCTCAATATCAAATTCCACTTCGTTATATGTAAGCAACCTGTTGGTTGTGCCTGGATATCCGGCAACCATAACAAAATCTCCTTCTTGAACTCCTTTTGCTGATATCTTTAAATAGTTCTTTGATTTATATGGTTTATTTTGTTTAGCAAATTCTTTGCTGCTACCATCAGGAGCCACATAAGCTCGCAACAAGGCAAAATCCCCTGTATGCCTTGGGAACATCCAATTATCTATCTCCCCGCCGTACTCACCTATCGAAGCAGGTGGAGCGTAGACCAATCGGACATCTCTTATTTTTAATCTTTTTTCTAATTGATAAGTCTCTCCACTGAAAAATGATCTGACATTGCATCTTATTTCATCGCTTGTCTCGCATTCTTCAATGATGCTTTTTTTATTACTTTCAATTTTATTGTATCTATCAAGATCATCTTTAAGGTTTTTTGTTTGTCTCAACACAGCCTTGGTAACATTTGTGATGCTTTGAGTGACATAAGCACTTGACCCAGGTGCAGAAGGTTTTTCCTCTGATTTTCTTCTGGCAACAAATCCGGTTTCGAACAAATTCTCCTTTTCGGAAGAGTTAAATTGTAAATATGACCCTTCGATACAATGGTAATTCGTTGCAATAAGACCTTCTGGAGAGACAAACGACGCAGAGCATCCACCAAGACTCACTATTGCATTAAGCGGGAAAGAAAATAAATCTGTTAGATTATCTGCATCTCCAGAATACCCTGTATTTTTTAACTCCTTTTTTAAATTGCCCATTTGAGAAGGTTCCCACATACCCTCAACAGCAAAGGCATTAAGATTTAACAAAGCTAAAATAATCAGTAATCTAATCCTCATTCTCCGGGCCTCCTCAAAAAAGATCTATTTAATTCATTAACGTTTTTGACTCCTGTGAGGATCATGCTTTGCTCAACTTCATCTTTTAAAAGTTGTAACGCATATTTAGCTCCGTTGTAGCCTCCCACAGATAGTCCATAAAGGTAAGGTCTACCCCCCATGCAAGCATTAGCTCCCATGGCGAGAGCTTTTATGACATGAATCCCTCTTCTGATGCCACCATCAACTATAATCTCAATAGAATCTCCAACAGCATCTCTAATTTCTTTCAACATTTCAAATGGCGCTGGACATCCATCCAGTTGTCTTCCTCCATGATTTGAAATCATTATTGCTGAAGCACCAATATCCTTTGCCCGTTTAGCATCTTCAACAGATAAAATTCCTTTGACCGCAAAAGCCTTATCCCATTGACCTATCATCCACTCTGCATCTTTCCAAGTAACGGTCCTATCAAACTGACTGTTCATAAAATCCATTACAGAAATATCGTTAGCAGCATCTTTCAACCTATGCTCAATATTAACCATGGATGGCGTGGGGGGATGAGTAAGATAATTCAATGTCCAATCAAATTTACTGGCAATATTTAGGTAAGACTTCAGTGTTAATTTTGGTGGCACGGTCATGCCCGTGCGCAGATCTCTTTCTCGTCTGCCGTTAACAGGAACATCGATAGTCAAGCAGAGAGCATCGTAATTAGCAGCTTTACATCTTTCAATGTATTCGACTGAGATACTTCGATCCTTCAGAACGTAAATTTGAAAAACTTTAGGACCTTTAGATTTTTCTGCAACCTCTTCGATAGTAGTTGTTGAAAGGGTAGAGAGGCAAAAAATCGTACCCATATCACTTGCAGCATTTGCTGCTGCTATTTCACCTTCGTGATGAAATAATCTGTGATAGCCGGTGGGCGAGCATATGTATGGCCAATCAATCTGTGTTCCAAGAACCTTTGTTGATGTATCAATTTTATCTACATCAACTAAATAATTCGGGATCACTTCGTATTGTTCAAAGGAATTCGTATTGTGTTTTATTGTCCATTCATCTCCTGCAGCACCATCAATGTAATGGAACATTGCTGCTGGCAATCTTTTTTCTGCAGCTTTTCTTAAATCGCTAATGTTATGACAATCTTTTA
>CABZYK010000014.1:0-12253 GCA_902529935.1 uncultured SAR86 cluster bacterium
ATCCTTTAGGAGACAGAGTCCTTGTAAAGCGTAGTGATGAAGAAGAAACTACTGCCGGAGGAATTGTTTTACCTGGAAGTGCTGCTGAAAAGCCATCTCAAGGAGAAGTTTTAGCAGTTGGCCCTGGAAGGGTTCTTGATTCAGGTGAAACTCAAGAAGTAAGCGTTAAAGTTGGAGACGTTATTGTTTTTGGTCAATATGCTGGAAGCAATACTGTCAAAGTCGATGGTGAAGAGCTTTTAATCTTAAGTGAAAGCGATATTCTTGGCACCATTTCTTAATATTATTATTTAAAAGAGGTAAAAATGGCTAAAGATGTAAAATTTAGTGATTCAGCAAGAAGCAAAATGCTTGAAGGAGTAAATATTTTAGCAAATGCTGTAAAAGTAACTTTAGGTCCAAAAGGAAGAAACGTAGTTTTAGATAAATCATTTGGTGCACCAACCGTAACTAAAGATGGTGTTTCAGTTGCCAAAGAAGTCGAGTTAGAAGATAAATTCGAAAACATGGGAGCTCAAATGGTGAAAGAAGTTGCTAGTCAAACTTCAGATGCTGCCGGTGATGGAACAACCACTGCTACAGTTTTAGCTCAGTCTATCGTTAATGAAGGACTTAAGTCTGTTGCTGCTGGTTTTAATCCAATGGATTTAAAAAGAGGCATAGATAAAGCAGTTGCCCAAGCAGTTGAAAGCGTCCAGAAAATGTCTCAACCATGTGAAGAGAGTAATGCAATTGCTCAAGTAGGAACAATTTCAGCTAACAGCGATGAAGAAGTTGGAAACATTATTGCTGAAGCTATGGAAAAAGTTGGTAAAGAGGGTGTTATCACTGTAGAAGAGGCAAGCGGAATTGAAAATGAACTAGAAGTGGTTGAAGGTATGCAATTTGATAGAGGATATCTCTCACCTTACTTCATTAACAATCAAGAGAAGATGATCACAGAACTTGAAGATCCAGCTATTCTTCTTCATGACAAAAAAATCTCAAACATTAGAGATTTGCTACCTTTATTAGAAGGCGTTGCAAAAGCAGGTAGATCTCTTCTCGTCATTGCTGAAGACATTGAAGGTGAAGCTTTAGCAACATTAGTTGTTAATAACATGAGAGGTGTGGTTAAAGTGGCTGCGTGTAAGGCTCCGGGTTTTGGGGACAGAAGAAAAGCTATGCTAGAAGATATAGCTATTCTTACAGGAGGAACAGTGATATCAGAAGAAGTAGGTCTTGAATTAGAGAATGCTACTCTTGAGTCTCTAGGTACTGCTAAAAAGGTTGTTCTATCAAAAGAGAATACAACGGTAATTGATGGAGCAGGTTCGCAAGATAATATTTCTGGAAGAGTAAATCAAATAAGAGCACAAATAGAGGAAACTACTTCTGATTATGATAGAGAAAAACTTCAAGAAAGAGTTGCAAAACTTGCTGGTGGTGTCGCTGTTATAAAAGTTGGTGCTGGCTCTGAAATGGAAATGAAAGAGAAGAAAGCGAGAGTTGAGGACGCTCTTCATTCCACTAGAGCTGCAGTTGAAGAAGGAGTAGTTCCAGGCGGCGGAGTTGCATTGATAAGAGCTCTGCAAGGATGCGCTAAATTGAAAGGTGATAATGAAGATCAAAACATTGGTATTTCTATTGCTCTTAAAGCCATGGAAGCTCCCATAAGGCAGATAGTTACAAACGCTGGTGAGGAATCTTCAGTCATTGTAGATAAAATAAAATCTGAAGAAGGTAATTATGGATTTAATGCTGCTTCTGGAGATTTTGGTGACATGATTGCAATGGGGATTCTAGATCCTGCAAAAGTTACTAGGACCGCTTTACAAGCAGCAGGATCTGTAGCAGGTTTGATGATTACTACTGAAGCAATGATTTCAGAAATTCCACAAGAGGCACCAGCCATGCCAGCAGGTATGCCTCCAGGAATGGGCGGAATGGATGGAATGATGTAATCCTTAAGCTTTTAAAAAAAAGGGGCTCATGGTATGCCCCTTTTTTTTTGAAAATAGAAGATTCGTTTTATAATAAGAACTAATAGGAGGCACACAGATGGAAGAAACATTTATTTATAGCGTTTTAGTTAGATGGGGACATGTCCTTTTTGGAATTGCTTGGATAGGTCTACTTTATTATTTTAATTTTGTTCAAACAGAATATGTAAAGGTTGCGGATCCTGATGCCAAGTCTGACGTTATGAAAAAATTAGCTCCTAATGCCTTATGGTGGTTTAGATGGGCTGCCTTCTTTACTTTTGTAACCGGAGTGATCCTCTTATATTACCTTCAAGTTTTAGCTACAACAGAGATTGTTCTTGGTTCAATAATGGGAACTTTAATGATGCTTAATGTGTGGGGCATTATTTGGAGAAATCAAAAAATTGTCATTGGTCTCAAAGAAGGTGATGCGGTTGCTGCTGGTGCAAAAGCGGGTTTAGCTTCTAGAACAAACACTTTATTTTCACTACCAATGCTTTATTTCATGATTTCTTCAGCACATAGTCCTGTTAAATCTTATTTCATGGGAACGCCTGCAACAGGAACAGATCCTGGATATCTTGGCCTGGATTTTTTAATTATTTGCGCCGTGATTGCTTTAATTGAGTTAAATGCAATATATGGAAAGATGTATCCTGTGATTGCATCGGTAAGAGGAGTGATTACTTCAAGCCTCGTTTTAACTGTAGTTTTCTCAGGCTTGGTTTTCTATATCTAGTCTTCTGAGTCTTCCTCTTCAGTTGCTTTAAATAGTCTAGCTATTTTTATCATATTATTTCTGACGAGAACGGTTTCAATAATGACATTTTGAATAGTGATACTTACATTGGCTTCAGGGATAGTTTCTATCTGCTCAAGAATAAGTCCATTAAGAGTTCTTGGTCCGTTAAGAGGTAAATCACATTGTAACTTTCTGTTAATCTCCCTAATTGGAACACTTGCATCAATTAAAAAAGACCCATCTCTTTGTTCCATTATTTCAAACTTTGAATCATCGTTATTTTTGGCTAATTCCCCAACAATTTCTCCCAAAATATCTTCTAAAGAAAGCAAACCTTTCACAGAGCCATATTCATCTATAACAATTCCAACTCTTTTTCTCTCTTTTTGAAAATTAAATAATTGCTGACTCAATGAAGTATTTTCGGGAATGAAATAAGCATCTTCTGACGCTTCAACCAAATTATCTAAATCTTTATGATCCTGAGATAGAAAGTTTGTAATTCCATATAGATCAAGCATTCCCCTTAAGTCATCTAGGTTTTGGTCGAAAATCGGTAGAAAATCAACTTGATTTTTTTGAAGTTGTTCTAGAATTTCATTGAAGTCATCGCTCAAATCGATTCCAATAATCTCAGATCTTTGAGTCATGACTTCTTCTATAGAAATTTTATCTAACTCCAGAATGCTTAAGAGCATATCTTGATATCTTGTCGGAATTAAATCTCCTGATGTTTCCAATATAGCTTTCAGCTCTTCTGGAGACACATCCTCTCCGTCATTCTCAGTTCTATTTATCCCCAAAAACCTTAGCAAGAAATTAGAAAAATAATTTATTACTGAAACCAATGGAAAAAGAACTTTCTGCAAAATTTTTAGCGGAAAGGAAGAAAAAAATGCTAAAGGTTCAGGTTTTATTGCAGCAAAAGTTTTTGGAGTAACCTCTGAAAATATTAAAATCACTATCGTAAGAAGAATTGACCCAATCAAAACTCCCACATCTCCATAAAGTTTCATAAACAATATAGTTGTCAGAGCAGACGCAAGAATATTTACAAAATTATTACCTATGAGGATTATGCCCAGCAATCTGTCAGGCCTTCTTAATAATTTTTCTATTCTTATAGCTGCTCTGTTTTTTTCTTTTGCTAGATATTTCAAGCGGTATCTATTAATTGCCATCATGCTAGTTTCTGAGCCAGAAAAGAAAGCAGATAAGATAAGCAAGAGAAAAATACTAGCCAAGAGAAGCCAGATAGGAAGATCGTTCAATATTTAATGTGAGTAGTTAATAATTTCTAAATTATAGAATGTTTTCCTTGAATAGATAAATATTTAACTTAGAATAGCGGTCTTATTTTTTAGCAAATGGTAACAATTAGATTATCCAGAAGTGGGGCAAAGAAAAAGCCTTTCTATCATTTCACAGTTACTGACTCTAGGAGACCTAGAGACAGTGGTTACATTGAAAGATTAGGTTTTTTTAACCCCTTTGCAACAGGACAAGAAATTCGTCTTAAAATTGATCACGAAAGACTTGAATATTGGCTTAGCAAAGGTGCTCAAACTTCGGATAAAGTTACTAATCTCGTTAAAGAGTCAAAAATGACTCCTGACCAGCTTTCAAAACTTCAAGAAAAAAAGGAGTTAAAAAAGGCTAAGAGGATTGCAAAAAAATCTGAACAACATAAAATTGACAGTCCGTCAGATGTATCAAGTGATGAAGGGTCAGAAGTTGAAGTCGCTGATGGAGAAAATTCAAATAAAGAGGAAATAAATATGGAAAACGATAAAAATATTGTTGAAGAAGGCATCGAAGGAGTAGGCGAAACTGCAAAAGAGGCTATTGAAGGCGCTGCGGAAGTTGCTGGAGAAGGTGTAGAAGCTGTAGTGGAAACTGCAGAAGCAGTAGCTGAAGGCGCTGTAGACACTGCTAAAGAAGTTGTTGAGGCAGTCGGTGAAACTGTAGAAGCTGCTGTGGACGGTGTTGCAGAAGTTGGTAGCGAAGTTGCAGAAGCTGCCGGTGAAATTGCTGATGCTGTCATGGATGGCGATGTTAAAGGTGCAGTCAAAGAGGTAGCTGAAGGCGTAACTGAAGTAGCTGGTGCTGCTGTTGATGCTGTTACTGATACTGCCTCAGAGGTAGTTGAAGGTGCTGCAGAAGTAGTTGGTGAAGCTGCAGAAACTGTAGTTGATACTGCAAAAGAAGTTGTTGAAGGCGCTAGTGAAGTTGTTGAAGAAGCTGTCGAAGCTGTAAGCGAAACTGTAGAAGCAGCTGTAGAAGGCGTATCAAATGTTGTTGATTCTATTAAAGATGCAATAACAGGCGAAGACGACGATAAGTAATATTTATCTTTCTCTATAAAATAAAATGGGGTTTACTGACGAAGTAAACCTCATTTTAATTGGAAGACTTGGAAAACCTGTAGGTCTGAAAGGTCATTTCAATTTGATAGCTCACTCAGATAATCCCTCAGGTTTTTCAAAATATAAAGAATTTTTTATAGATCTAAACGGTATCCATAAACTAACTTTAAGCAAAATCTCTAAATCTGGAAAAAAAACTCTAATTAAGTTTGATTCCATTAACTCAATTTCCGAAGCAGAAAAATATAAAAATCTGGATCTATTTATTGATGAAGATAATCTACCTGATCTTCCAGATGGAGAATATTATTGGAAAGATCTGATTGGGAAAAAGGTGATAAGTTCTAACAAGAGCTTTAATGGACACGTTAAAGAAATAATGCCTACAGGAGCTAATGATGTCCTTGTTTGTGAGATTAATGAAAAGGAGGTTTTAATTCCTTTGATAATTGATAAGTTTGTGATTGAAATTGGTGAACACATAATAGTGGATTGGGAAATTGACTAAAAAATATGCTTTTATTTCTGTCTTCCCAGAAATTTATGTTCCATTCTTGCAATCTGGGATTGTAAAAAAAGCTTCAGATTCAGGATTAATTCAAATTAAATGTTTTAATCCTAGAGATTTTTTAAATGATAGAGACAGAATAGACGATAAAGTCTATGGGGGAGGGCCAGGAATGGTATTTAAATCTGAACCGATACAAAAATGTATTAAACACACAAAAGATACTTTTTCCGGCTCGTCAAAGGTAATCCATTTATCAGCATCTGGAGATACCTTAACAGCTGAGACAGCTAGGGAGCTTTCTAAAGAAGATTCACTAATATTTTTATCATCGCGATACGAAGGTCTGGATCAGCGCGTTATAGACGCAGAAGTTGATAAGGAGATTAGCATCGGAGATTATGTATTAACGGGAGGTGAAATTCCTTCTATGGCTCTATTAGAAGCCATCATCAGATTTATTAATGGCGTGGTTGGCGATGAAGAATCTGTGAAAAATGATTCCTTTGAGGATGCTCTTTTGGAACATCCTCAATACACCCGACCAGAAAAAAATGAACTTGGAGAAGTCCCTGAAATCCTACTATCAGGAAATCATGACCAAATTGAAAAATGGAAGAGAAAACATTCACTTGGTAAGACTTTTTTAAGAAGACAAGACCTGATCAGACAACATGATCTAAACCAGCAAGATATAGACCTAATTAAAGAATTTCTTAGTGACCTTGGCTACGAATCTGATAGAATTGCCGAGCTTTTAAGCATAATTAATAATGAAAACTAGAAAATCAGTACAGATAGTCGAGAACGCTCAATTAAAAGAGGACTTACCTGAATTCAATCAGGGAGATACCGTTCTAGTGCAAGTCATTGTTAAAGAAGGTTCAAGGGAGAGAACACAGCCTTTTGAAGGAGTTGTGATTGGTAGAAAAAAAAGGGGTTTAAACTCATCATTTACTGTGAGAAAAATATCAAGCGGTATTGGTGTTGAAAGGACTTTTCAACTGCATAGTCCTTTGATTAAGTCCATTGAATTGAAAAGAAAGGGGAAAGTTAGACAGTCAAAACTTTACTACCTTAGAGAAAGATCTGGAAGGTCAGCAAGAATTCAAGAAAAAATCTAATCTCTCGTTCTCATGGGAGAAAATAGTTTACAAATAGAAAGTTTTATAGATTCCCTATGGATCGAAAAAGGACTATCTAAAAATTCATTGGACTCCTACTCAAGAGATCTAAATCTTTTTTTGAAATATTTGGATAAATCAAAAATTGTATTAAACGATGTCACAAGAGCAGAAATAATGGAATTTATGTCTTTTAGGCTTTCAAAAGGCTTATCTGCTAAAACAGTATCAAGAAATTTGTCTGTTATGAAAGCTTTTTTTGGTTATCTTGAATCAAGAAATTTAATTCAAAGTAATCCTACAAAAGATATAGAAAGTCCAAAATTACCCAGAAAACTGCCTAATACGTTAACTGAGCAACAAATTAATGATCTTCTTGATGCTCCTGACGAAAAGACAAACTTAGGTTTTAGAGATAAAACAATGATTGAAGCTTTATATTCTTGCGGCATGCGCGTGTCGGAACTTCTTAATCTTAAGTTGAGTGATATAAATTTTAATCAAGGGGTAATTAGAATTCTTGGAAAGGGTTCTAAAGAAAGAATAGTGCCAATAGGGGAGGAGCTTATAAGCCTATTAAAAAAATATATTGAGCAAATAAGACCCGAGTTACTTAAAAATGTTACAGAGGATCATTTATTTTTAAATTCTCGTGGAGCAGGAATTACGAGACAAGGATTTTGGTTGAGAATAAAGGAATATTGCATGAAGGCAAACATTGATTCATCAAAAATTTCACCTCATACTTTACGACATGCTTTTGCGACTCACTTGCTGAATAATGGAGCCGACTTGAGGGTTGTCCAACTTTTACTTGGACACGCAAGTCTCAATACAACCCAAATCTATACAGAAGTGGCAAACGAAAGACTTAAATCTATTCATAAAACTCATCATCCAAGAGGTTAAATGAGATATTTTTTTACTACTTCATTTATTTTTTTTAGTCTTGTTTTAGGTTCCCAAGATAATAGATTTCTTGATTCTCTGAAGTCTATTTTGCCTGCTAGTTTTGAAATTGAATCGGTTTCTGTATCCCCTCAAGAAGGTTTTTATGAGGTTAAATTAAGCGATGGTTCTTTACTCTATATATCAAATGATGGAAAAAGTATTTTCTACGGTGATCTTTTAAGGATCACCGATGAAGGAATTTTAAACCTTAGCGATGAGTCAAAAGCTAAGGCAAGGCTAGAAAAAATCGAGGAACTAGATAAAACTACTTTGATTACATTTAAGGCTAGAAATCCCCTTCATCAAATATATGTATTTACTGATGTAGATTGTGGTTATTGCAGAAAATTTCACAGTCAAATTCAAGCGTACAATGAACTTGGAATCCAGGTAAATTATCTAGCTTTTCCAAGGCAAGGTCTTGCTTCGGAAGCTGGTCAAAAAATTATATCTGCATGGTGTTCAACTGAAAAAAATAAATCTTTGACCTTGTTAAAGCAAGGCGAGGATATTGAAATGATAAATTGTCTCAATAATCCAGTGGAATCCCACTATATTTTAGGGCGCAGTATGGGCGTCCAAGGGACCCCTGCAATTCTTAAAGAAGATGGAAGCATCATTCCAGGATTTATTGAACCAGATAGGCTCATAAAATTACTGAATTAAAATGGATAAAGATTTTTCTAGAATAGAACGTCTACCTCGATATGTTTTTGAGGAGATAAATCAATTAAAAATTCAAGCTCGTCACGATGGGAAAGACATTATTGATTTTGGCATGGGAAATCCTGATCAAGCTACTCCTGATTTTATAGTTAATAAACTTACTGAGACAGTCAATAAAAAAGAAACTCATCGCTATTCTCAATCAAAAGGAATTCCAAGGTTAAGGAAGGCTATCTCAGATTGGTACGACAGAAAATATAATGTCTCTATTGATCCAGAAAATGAGGCAATCGTTACAATGGGATCTAAAGAAGGTCTTGGTCATTTAGCTCTTGCAACAATGGATAAAGGAGACGTCATCCTAGTCCCGAATCCGTCTTATCCCATTCATCCTTTTGGGTTTATCATTGCAGGGGCAGATATAAGACATGTTCCTATCGGTCCAGGCATTGATTTTTTTAATCAACTTGAAGAAGCAATTGCCAATACATTTCCTAAGCCAAGAATGCTTGTTTTAAATTTTCCATCGAACCCTACTACTGAGTGTGTTGATATAGATTTTTTTGAGCAGGTTGTTGAGATTGCCAAGAAAAATGAAATTTGGGTTATTCATGATTTAGCCTATGCAGATTTATGTTTTGACGATTATAAAGCTCCTTCCTTTTTAGAAGTAAAAGGAGCAAAAGATATTGGAGTAGAGTTTTTTACATTATCTAAAAGTTACAATATGCCAGGATGGAGAGTTGGTTTTTGTTGTGGAAACAAAGATCTTATCGGCGCTCTATCTAGAGTTAAATCGTATTATGACTATGGATTATTTACCCCAATTCAAGTTGCATCAATTGTTGCTCTTAATGAAGGAGATCAAGAAGTTAATAAAATTAGAGATATGTATAAAGAAAGAAGGGATGTCTTATGTGATGGTTTAAATAAAATTGGCTGGGAGGTTGAGAAACCAAAAGCAACTATGTTTGTTTGGGCTAAAATTCCAGATAAATTTAAAATGAAATCTATCGAATTTTCTAAGTTATTACTTAATGAATGTGACGTAGCAGTTTCGCCAGGAATTGGTTTTGGGCAGTATGGAGATAGCTATGTCAGATTTTCTTTAATCGAGAATAGACAAAGAATAAATCAAGCAGTTAAAGGCATAAAAAAAATATTCTAATGGTCCAGCAAGAGATAAAAATTGCTTTATGCGGCGCAGGAAACGTTGGAGGAGCAGTATTAGAACTATTAACGGTAAATGCTGATTTCTATAAGAAAATGTTTGATACAGACTTTCTAGTAACCGATGTAGTGACAAAAAGCGGCAAATTAAGAGGATACAAAAGTAAGTTCAATGGAAATATTCACACCGATTTTGAATCTATTAACAAGAATGATTCTATTGATGTTGTTATCGAGGTTATGGGCGGAATAGACGATGCATATAAAGTCGCAAAACAAGCTCTTGAATCTAAAAAAAACTTCATAACTGCTAACAAAGCAATGATCTCTTTACATGGAGATGAGCTATTTAAATTAGCTGAAGAAAATAATTCATTCATTGGATTTGAGGCTTCAGTTGCTGGAGGAATTCCAATTATTAGGTCACTTTCTTCAAAAGCAAGAATTGAAAATATTTCTTGGTTTGCTGGAATTCTTAACGGAACAAGCAACTATATACTATCCAAAATGGAATCAGACGGTATTGAGTTGGAGGAAGGTGTAAAGCAAGCCCAAGAACTTGGTTTCGCTGAAGCAGATCCAACATTAGATCTCAACGGCACTGATGCAGCTCAGAAAGGAAAAGTATTATCGTACCTTGCTTTCGGTTCAAAATTAGATAGTTCCATTGAATTAGATATTGAAGGAATAGATATAGTTGAGAGTATAGACTTCAAGTTTGCTCTAGAGCTTGGGTATTCAATCAAACCTTTATCAATAGGATCTTATGAAAAAAATAGACTTATTTTGAAATCATTTCCAGCGTTAATTCAACAATCTTCAATACTATCTAAAGTAAATGAAGAAATGAATGCAATAGAAATTTTTACTAAAGATTCAGGCTCTAATCTTTTTTACGGTCCGGGAGCCGGACCAAAACCTACTGCATCCTCAATATTATCTGATCTTTTTGACATGTCTCAGAATACTAAGGTTCATTACAGTAAATTTGGTCAGGGATTAATGGAGATTTCCAATAATACTTTTTCTTGTCAGAGATACTTAAGATTGGAAGTAAATGATAGTCCGGGAGTAATGGCCAAAATATCATCTTTAATTGCAAAGCAAAACTTAAGTATCGAGTCTGTGATTCAGAAGGAAGATTTTTCACAAAATGGTCTTATTCCTATAGTAATTGTCCTTAATGAATGTAATGAAAATGAATTAGAAGAACTTTTAAATAGCTTTTCTAATGAGAAGGACATTTTCAAAAAGATTGTCCATCTTAGAATTTTTAATCCAAATAAATGAAATACGTAAGTACAAGAGGTGAAGCTAAAGAAGCTTCTTTTGAGAATGTTTTAGCTTCAGGTACAGCTTCTGACGGAGGGTTATTTGTTCCATCTGTAATTCCTAAGCTTGAAAGCGCAGTCATAGATAATATGAAAAATTTGTCCTTTACAGAAATAGCTGAGATTGTTATCAAACCTTTCATCGGTGATTTTCTGCAAAAAGATGAATTACAAAAGATAATTTCAGATGCATACAAAAATTTTGAAACCAATGATGTGGTTCAAATTAAAGATTACGAATTTGGACATGTTTTAGAATTATTCCATGGCCCAACACTCGCATTTAAAGATATTGCTATGCAACTTTTAGGCAGGTTTCTGAACGCAGCCTCAGAGAAGTTAGGAAAAAAAATAGTGATCTTAGGAGCAACAAGCGGCGATACTGGATCTGCAGCCATCGCAGCATGTCAAAACTTTGAAAATTTACATTCTTTTATATTTTTTCCTGATGGAAAAATATCTGAAGTCCAACGAAAACAAATGACAACCTGGAATAAAGATAATGTCGAAGCGGTCTCTGTATCTGGAAATTTCGATGATTGCCAAGACTTTGTAAAAAAAATGTTTGCAGATTCTGCTGAAAATAAGGACATTTTCTTTGCGTCCATTAACTCGATAAATTGGACTAGAATTCTTGCTCAAACAGTATATTTCTTTTATTTAAGTTCAAGGATTGATAAGAAAGAAATTAATGTTTCAATCCCATCTGGAAACTTTGGTCATGCATACGCTGGTTGGTATGCAAAAAAGATGGGTCTTAACCTTAATAAGATAAACATTGCTACAAATAGAAATAATGTTCTTGATATCTTTTTCAAAAACAATATTTATAGAAAACTGAATACAATGGAATCATTAGCTCCAAGTATGGATATTTCGTCTGCTAGTAATTTTGAGAGATTGTTGTTTGATTCGCTGGAAGGAAACGGAATCGAGACACAAAAATTAATGAAACAATTTAAGAAAGATGGCTTTTCTATCGCCAATAAGCTTTATAAAGATCTCTGTAATGTTTTTGAAAGTCATTCGGTTGCTGATGAAGAAATTTTGTATGAAATTGAACTTCTTTATGAAATGACAGGGGATATTTTTGATCCACATACTGCAATTGGGATTAAAAATATTCGTGAAGGAAGCGCTGAAAATTATGTTTGTTTTGCTACAGCTCACCCTTCAAAGTTTATTGATACCATAAAAAAGGTCATACCCAATTTTTCCGATACTCCTAAAAGACTACAAAAATTCTTAGATTCAGAAGAAAAATATGAAACCATGAATTACAATTTCTCAGATTTGAAGGAATTCATATTTAATAAGATTTAAAGATGCAAGAGATTTCATTAAAAGATCGTTTAATAGCTGCAAAAAACTCTCTTGATGAGTTAAGGGGGTATCTTTGACTTAACGGATAAAGAGTCAAAATTAAAAGAG
>CABZYK010000015.1:0-9918 GCA_902529935.1 uncultured SAR86 cluster bacterium
CAGGAGAATTTGAATCATTTAGAGAATCTTTAGAAAAATTAGCCATTAATGATGCGGCTTTATCTTTTCACCCAGAGCAGAGTCAAGCTTTAGGGTCGGGTTTTAGATGTGGGTTTTTAGGCACTCTTCATATGGAAATTGTGATTGAAAGAATTAAAAGAGAGTATGGCATAGAGCTTCTAGCTACTGCTCCTACGGTTGTTTATGAAATTAAAAACAAGGGAGGAGAGATTGAGGAAGTTGAAAACCCTAGCAAATTTCCTGATCCTGCTTCTATCGAGAAGATTCGTGAACCTATTGCGAAAGCTACCGTGCTTACTCCAGAAACCTATGTAGGAAACGTAATCGAATTATGCGTTGAAAAAAGGGGCGTACAGAAATCATTAAGGTATGTCGGTGGGCAAATTGAATTAGTTTATGACTTACCTATGAATGAGATAATTTTAGATTTTTTTGATCGGCTAAAATCAACTAGCAAAGGATACGCTTCTCTTGATTATGATTTTGATCGTTTTCAAGAAAGCCAAATGGTGAAAATGGATATCTTATTAAATGGAGAAAAAGTTGATGCCCTAAGTTCTATGGTTCACAAATCCCAATCTGATTTTAAAGGAAGGCAACTCGTTAAATCGTTAAGAGAAGTTATTCCTCGTCAGATGTATGATGTCGCTATCCAAGCTGCAATAGGAGGAAAGATTCTTGCAAGAGAAACAGTCAAAGCTTTTAGAAAAGATGTTACTGCTAAACTCTATGGAGGAGATGTTACTAGAAAGAAAAAACTTTTAGAGAAACAAAAAGCTGGGAAGAAAAAAATGAGACATATTGGAAAGGTTGAAGTTCCTCAAGAAGCTTTCCTTTCAGTCCTGAAAGTAAATAAATAATGAATTATTATTTTCTTCTTTATTTTTCTTTGCTGATTTCTTTATTAGGTATCGTTGGCTGGTTAGTTTCTGAGGCTAAATACAAAGGTCGACACTCAAAATTAATTAACAGAATAACCTTTGTTTTTCCATTTTTTGCTCTTTATGCTTGGTTTAGACTGAATTTAGACTTTGGTGTAGTTCTTGTTTTTTTGACTTTTGGCTCCCTGTTGATTTGGCTGCTTGCAAAATATTTAGTCATTCCTAGAGCAAGCAAAGAGAGTAGAAGTTTTTTTATCATCATATTAGCAATAACGATCTTTCGTTCTTTTTTATATGAACCTTTCCAAATTCCTTCATCTTCTATGTTTCCAGGATTGAAAATAGGAGATTTTTTGTTAGTAGAGAAATTTACATATGGATTAAGAAACCCTGTAAATCAAAAAACTTTCATTCCTACCGGAAAACCAAAAAGAGGTGATGTGGTAATTTTTGTTCCAGAACACACTAAATGTAGCTCTGATTTTGATATTGCTAATCCTAAAGGATCTTATTCATCAGATAGAGAGAAAAATCAGAGAATGTATTACTGGAGCATCTTGTCTGAAAATTGTACATCACAGGGTGTTAAGTATATTAAGAGGGTAATAGCTGAACCGGGCGATGAAGTTATCTATAGAAATAAAGAATTCATCATTAACGGCATTAAACTTGATCAAAAAATTCTTGATAAGAGAGATCAAGAGGAATTAATCGAGGAAATAAACGAAGGCAAGGAATATATTGTTCGAAAACTTTCTAGAAAACCTGAGAACGGTTCCTGGAATATTCCCGAAGGATATTATTTTCTTGTTGGAGATAATAGAGATAACAGCCTCGATAGCAGAAGATGGGGACTAGTTCCACAAGAAGAAATTACCGGTAAAGCCTCACTAATCTGGATGCATTGGGAGTGTTTTTCGTGTTTGCCGTCATTGTCAAGAAATGGACTTATCAAATAATTTAGATTCTTTAGAGGAACTACTCTCATATAAATTTTCTAAAAGAGAATTATTAAAACTTTCACTAACTCATAGGAGTTTTTCTCAAGAAAATAATGAAATTTATGAATTTTTAGGCGACTCAATTATTAATCTGTGTGCATCAATCTGGCTAATGAATAAAAATAAAGATTTAAGTGAGGGTGAGCTAAGTTATCTAAGATCAAAAATTGTTAGCAGAAAAAATCTAGGAAGGCTTGCTAAAAATTTTAAATTGGAGGAATTTGTAATACTGGGAAATTCAATTAGTAGAAAAAAAATTCATCAAACAGAAATTTTAGGGAATACTTTTGAGTCATTAGTTGCCGCCATCTACTTCGATTCAAACTTTGAGAATACTTCTAATTGGTTGTCTCAAGTTTTTGAAAAATACAGCGATTTGATGGATTTATCTCTGGAAAAAGACTCAAAAACAAAGCTTCAAGAGCTCCTGCAAAAAAGGCAACTACCTTTACCAAAATATCTGAACACTTCACCGAAAGAAGGTTTATTCGAAAGCTCCATAGTATCTGAACAAAACAAACACTTTTTAGGTAAAGGCTCGAGTATCAAAGAGGCAGAGAAAGATGCTGCTGAAAATTATTTGAAACACTTGATGAAAGATGAGTAAGTTTGGATTTATATCAATAGTTGGAAAAACTAATGTTGGTAAATCTACCTTGCTCAATAAAATTTTGGAAAGAAAGTTAGCGATTACATCAAGGAAGCCTCAGACCACAAGAAATAGAATTCTTGGAGCATGGAATCATGAAGATATGCAGGCAATATTTCTTGATACGCCTGGTGTTCATACTGGGCATAAAAAAGCTCTAAATAAATATATGAATCAGGTGGCAATGCATGCTTTAAAGAATGTTGACCTTATTTTGTTCATTGTCGATCGAGATAGATGGGGTGAGGAAGAAGAAAGAATTATCAAGCAATTAAACGGATCTAAAATCCCCGTAATTCTGGTGATAAATAAGATAGACAGGATAAAGAATAAAGAAGATTTATTACCAACAATAGAAAAATTAAAAGCAAAGTTTGATTTTGAAGAGATCATCCCTATATCAGCCCTGAAAAATAAAAATGCTCCAAAAGAGCTGTATGAAGTAATTATTAATTATCTACCTCATGGTCAACCGCATTACGAGGAAGATTTTGTAACAGACTTGTCTAAGGAATTTTTTATCTCAGAGATAATCAGAGAAAAGGCCATAAATAGATTGGGCGATGAACTACCTTATAGCATCAGCATCATCATAGATGCCTTAAAGGAAGATAAGAAATTACTCAGTATTTCTGCAACCATTTACGTGGATAGTAAGTCACATAAACCTATATTGCTGGGTAAAAAAGGGGATATGATGAAATCTATTGGAACGGCAGCAAGAAAAGAAATTCAATTTGAGTACGATAAAAAAGTATTTTTAGAATTATGGGTGAAAGTCAAAAAAAAATGGACCGATGATGTTAACTGGATCTCTCAACTTGGCTACGACCTGAAAAAATATGAAAACTAGAAATAGTCTAGCCTTCCTTCTGCATGCAAGAGATTATTCAGAGACAAGCTTTATAGCAAGTTTTTTAACAAAGGATTTTGGAATCCTCAATGCTTTGTTAAAAGGTGCTAAACGAAAAGGGAGTAAATTTGCAAATATTTTATCGCCAGGCTCAGAACTTTATATCAGTTACTCTGATAAAAATGCTCTGAAAACCATCTTCGAATGTGAAATAAATAAGCAAATTCCAATAGCACCAAAAAATCTTAAAATTCTTATTTACCTCAATGAACTGATTTTAAAAATTTTTGAAAAAGAACATGATATTCCTCTCGTATTCAAAGACTATGATGAATTAATGGGCCTTATGACATTAGATAATAAAGATGAGATCCTAGAACTATCTTTAAGAAATTTTGAATATAGATTAATTACAGATTTAGGTTATGGTTTTGATTTGACTAAAAATGATGTCGGAAGCTTAATTGAACCCGATCAGGATTATCTATTCAGTCCATTAAGAGGAATATATTCCTTGGATAAAGGAGAAATAGAATCATCCTTTAAAGGGCAGCATTTATTAGATTTTATGTCTGGAAAGTTTTCAAATAATATGACTAAGAAAGTAATAAAATCTATTTTTAGAGAATCATTGGAAGCGATCCTGGGTAAAGAGTTGAATGCAAGAAAATATTTCAATTAATAAAAAGCTGAGAAGTGGTATAGATCTCATCGAGATTAAAAGACTAGAAAAATCTTATGAAAAATTTGGAATGCGAATGCTAACAAGACTTTATGATGAAAGTGAAATTGATATTTTTTCAAAAAGAAAAGGTTACAACGGTGCAAGGTACCTTGCTAAAAATTTTGCTGGAAAGGAAGCTGTTTCAAAAGTTTTAGGGTATGGTTTCACGAACGGAGTTCGTCCTAGAGATATTATTATTCACAGACGTTATGGCGGCCCGGAAGTGGAACTTAAAGGGAAAGCGAAAGATATCGCTAAAAAAATAAAATTAACTGAAATATCCATAAGTCTAAGTGATACCGATTCTCTAGCCGTTGCCGTTGCTCACGCCATAAAAGAGGATACTTAATGAGAATTATTTTACTTGGGCCACCAGGAGCAGGAAAAGGAACTCAAGCTGAAAACATAATACAGGCTCTCAATATACCTCATATCTCCACCGGAAATATGCTTAGAGAAGCCATTGAGGAGGGGTCGCCTTTAGGAATTGAAGCTAAAAAGGTCATGGATAAAGGAGCACTTGTTTCTGATGACATTATTGTAGGATTGGTAGTAGAAAGATTAAAAAAACCTGACTGCTCAAATGGAGTCTTATTTGATGGTTTTCCAAGAACAATTCCTCAGGCCCAAGCATTAGATGATGCCAATATAGGAATTGATTTAATTATTGAAATTCAGCTAGATGATGAAAATATTATTGAAAGAATGTCCGGAAGAAGAGTTCACATATCGTCTGGCAGGAACTACCACGTTAAATTTAATCCCCCAAAAAAGGAAGGTTTTGATGACTTAACTGGAGAAGAGTTAATTCAAAGAGATGATGATAAAAGAGAGGTGGTTGAAGAGAGATTGGTTGTCTATAGAAATCAGACTGAGCCATTAATAAGTTTCTACAAAGCCAAGCAAACAAATAATGATCTTGATTATCTTACAGTTGATGGTTCTGGGAGCGTTGAATCAATCAGTCAATTTATTCTAAATTTCTTCAGAAATAAGTGAACGTACTTGCAATCGAAACGTCTGCAATATATTGCTCAATTGCAGTTTTCAAAGATGGACAAATATTTTTTAAAGAAGATACGAACAAAAGTCAGCATGGAAAAGTCATTCTTGCATTGATCGATGAGCTTTTGGACCAATCTCAATTATCCCTGGAGCAATTAGATAAAATTTTAATAAGTTACGGTCCAGGATCTTTTACGGGCTTGAGAATCGGATGTGGAGTTGCTCAATCCTTTAATTTAATTCACAGAATTAAATGTTTCGGAATCTCTAGCCTAAAAGTTCTAGCTTCAACTGCTTATCAAAATGAATTAAAAGGAAAAGTAGTCAGTTTAATTAGCTTAGGTATGGGAGAATTTGCTGCCTCAAAATTTGATGACAAAGAAAGTCTTTTAGATAACAAAACTGAGGAATTTATTTTGCAAAATGAGGACCTGGCAACTTTCTTAAAGGAGCATAAAGATTATCATGTAATAACTTCGTCAGAAAATACAGATATGATGAATATTCTTAAAAGTAAAATTTTTTCTTTTATACAGCCTGAGGCAAAAAGTATGTTCGAGTTTATTACCATCAGTGATGTAGCGTCTCCACAAGGTGATAGATTTATAGTTCCGAATTACCTATCCAATAAAGATCATTGGAGATAGTTCCACATGGATTTAATTCAGATAGTCGTTTTATCAATAGTACAGGGAATAACAGAATTTCTTCCTATAAGTAGTTCAGCTCATTTGATCCTAATTTCAAAGTTGTTTGGCTGGCAGGATCAAGGAATACTTTTTGACATATATGTCCATGGCGGTAGCCTTTTTGCGATAATTTACGCCTTCAGAAAGGAAGTCAGTGTATTAATTCAAAGAGCATTTTCCCCTTACAAGCAAAATCTATTTTTGTGTTTAATAGTAGCAACCTTACCTGTTGCATTAGTTGGCTTCCTAGGAGGAGATTTTATTGAAAAGAATTTTCGTTCTTTGGAATTTCTAATTCTCACCACTTTTTTATTTGCAATTTTTTTATACATTGCAGATAAATACGGTAGAAAAACGAACTCAATCGAATCCATTGATCTTAAAGATTCTTTTATCGTTGGCATGTTTCAAATATTTGCTCTCATGCCAGGGGTCTCAAGATCGGCCATCACTATGATCGGAGCTTTGATATTAAGTTATAGCAGGGAAGATGCAGCTAGATTCTCTTTTCTTTTATCTATACCTACATTGTCGGCAGTTTTGTTAGGAAGCTCAATAGAAGCAATTCAATCAGAAGAGACAATTGACTGGTTTATTTTAATTCTTGGCGGATTAATTTCCTTTGCTATATCGCTTTTATGCATTAATTTATTTTTATCTTTCATCCAAAAAATAGGATTCACTCCCTTTGTTCTGTACAGAATTATCTTATCGATCACATTAGTTGGAATTTTGTGGATTTAGTAATTGATAAGCTTGACGATAGTTTAAAACTGAAAGAATTTGCTGCTAGGCATCGGATACCTGCAGTATCGGATTTAGGGTCATCAAAATTGAAATATTTAATTACTGAAAGAAATGAACAATTTCTGTTCAAAGACCTCAGAAGAAAAAATTCACATTTTTTTTCTTTAGATCTTAAGCCTATGAATGTTGATAAAATTTTTAAATCTAATTTTTCTAAATGTTTCCTTTCTCTTGATAAAAATTTACAAGTATTTGACTCTACTGCAGGTTTATTAAATGATTCTGTTCATATTGCTAATATGGGATTCCAGGTTACCGCAGTAGAGAAGATCTCATGGCTGTATGAAGTCATGAAAAATGAGCTAGATTTAGCAAAATTAGGAGACTCTGTATTAGAAAACATCAATCTTCAGTATGGAGACTCGCTTGAATTAGCAGAAAAAATGAGGCCCGATGTTATTTATTTTGATCCGGTCTTCGATCTCAAAAAAAAGACAACTGCTAAACAACCCATGGAGCTTTTAAGATCAATAGCATTAGATAAAAATCCTCAAGACCGCATTGAACATCTTCTAGACTGTTGTTCAGAGAGATTAATCTATAAACGACACAAAAAACAAAAATCAATCCTTCAAAAATTTATTACTTTTTCTGTTACAGGAAAGTCTGTTGCCTTTGACGTCTATCAAAAATAAAAGAGGCTGCAAAAGCAGCCTCTTTATAGAAAATAATATTAAGCTGTTTCGCCGTTTATAACTTTTCCAGAATTTATCTCAATCTTCTTAGGTTTCTCTGATTCAGGAACAATCCTTTCCATGTTAATGGATAAAAGACCATTGTTTAAATCAGCCCCTTTCACAAGAATCTCAGGAGATAAGGTGAATTGAAGCAGGAAAGATCTTGCTGCTATTCCTCTATGCACAACGTTACTTTTGTCATTTTTCTGATTATCGTGCTTGATGGATAAAACATTATCTTTAGTTTCTACTTCAATATCTTTATCACCAAGACCAGCAACAGCAACTTCAATCGTATACTCATTACCGTCCCTTCTTAGATTATAGGGAGGATAACTAGAAGACCTAGTATCAGGTAATTCGCTGAAAGTTCTAAGTGAATCGAAAAGGTTTTCAAAACCCAACCATCTTGATGAAAAGAAAGGATCGGAAAGATCCAATAAACTTCTATTAGTCATAATTTTACTCCTTAAAAAAGCAAGTTAATTTTTAATGGCACCTCAAATGAGCGTGCCTCCAAAGGATAGATCCAAAAAGCAATCTATCTCAATATTTATATTGGGATTAAATGAGTAAATTCAAGAGTTATAGGAAGATTGATTCAACTCCTCGCGCCAATCAGGCATTATGAATTTAGAGGCGGCAACTTGCATTTTTTTTGTAATTCTTGATGCGTAAATAAGTCCGTGCTCATCTTCTTTAACAAAGCGTTGCTCTATCAACTTTGATAAGAATTGCATGAAAGTCCATCTATCTGAAAATTCTGGCGCCATCCAGTCATACTTAGCTTGAAGATTCATTGCTATCTCTTTACAAGAAATTTCCAATTGATTCTTGGAAATATGCTCGCTTTGATTTTTCCATAGCTGCAACATAAGAATATAAAACCTATCTATTGTTGGTTGGATCATTCTTCCCAGAGATTTTGTTTCCAAATAGTGAGGTGAATCAAAAGAAGGTCTCTTGTATAAATCTCTGTCATTAGACAATAATTTTAGTGCTACTAAAGCGTCTAACCGCTTATCAATTTCAAGTTTTAGCTCCTCGTTATTCCACTTTAAAAACAGCTCTCCCTTCAAATAAGGATAGAGCATTTCAATGATTTCTATAATTTCATTCTTCGAAACTTCTTCTCTTGCCTGAAAAATGCCGCAAATAAAAGACTCTAATGCCAGCAAATGGAGAATGGTATTTCTGTAGAAACTCATCATTGCTCCTTGTGCTTTATCTAATTTAACAAGAGATTTCTCACCATCCTCTAGGTTGGGAATTAGTTTTAACGCATTAACTTGTTCAAGTAATTTTTTGCTTGATTGATTAGGGAGGATTGTTTTATTGGAATATCGCGATGAGTTCATTAGAGAAATATATAGATCTATTCGACTCTCAAGTTTATCTTTTGGAAGACTATGATTATTTGAATTTAAAAGGGCTGCTGCAACCAGACTTGAAGAGGTTACTACAGTACTCTCGTTTATGTTCATCATGATTTTCTCACCTAATTTTGGCGTTGCATTAAATAGCCAAGCATTATCGTCAGAAGATGACCCATGAGTTTGCGAATTATTTTTTTCCCAACCAGGATTTTCGGCATCAAGGAAATCTTTTAGATCAATTGGATCCCCAAATTGCAAATAGGCATTGCCTAGAAAACCTCTAAAATCACTGGCGACTCTGAAGATATCTGAAATTCTCTCTTTTCGTTTTTTCCCACCCATGAGTTCAGATAAATATGAATTCCCCTCAAGAACTTTCTCATAATTAATACTTACTGGTATAAATTTCACAGGTTTTTCTGTTCTGCTCTTAAATGATCTTATCAACATGGAAAGAAGGCCAGGTCTTGGTGGAAGAAGCTTGCCTGATCTGCTTCTAGCACCTTCAGGAAAAAACTCGATTGAATTACCCCTGATTAAAAGTTTTTTTAGGTGCTCAAAAAATACAATCGAATAAAGTCTATTTTCACTAAAAGATCTTCTCATGAAGAAAGCACCGCCGTTTCTGAGTATTCGGCCGAGAATAGGTAAATTTAAATTTATACCAGCCGCTATTTGAGGCAGCATTAAGTCATTTTTATAAAGGATGTAAGAAAGTGCTAGATAATCAACATGACTTCTATGACAGGGAGTAAAAATTAAGGAATTATCAACAGCAAGATTTTTTACTTTTTCTAGCCCTATAAACTTAAGCTCCTCATATCTATTGTTCCAAAACCAGGATAGTGCTGCATCGTATAGTGAACCTACCACTGTATAGGACACGTCTGAGCAAATCTCTTCTGCATATTTTATTGCTCTTCTATTGAGAAGCATTGCTTTTCTCTTATTGCTTCCAGCCTCAGATTCAATGTATTTATTAATTTCTTTTGAATTCACTAAAGTTTTAATCCAATTTCTTCTGTGCGAAACATCCAATCCGAGAATAGCTTGTTTATTTTTTCTAAAACGACCTCGCAATAACCTTTCTGTCTTAAGAAGAATTTTTTCTGGAGATTCTCTATCTTCGAAAATATCTTCCATCTCCAATGCATTTAAAAATCTAACTTTTACTTGTCTGCCGTTGATAAGTAACCTAAGGTATCTTTTAATAATTGACGTTCCTTCCCAAGACT
>CABZYK010000016.1:0-6672 GCA_902529935.1 uncultured SAR86 cluster bacterium
AAATAAGAAATTTTGCTAGGAATTCTGCCTCGGAAGTTGATTTCTTTCCATATATTTCAGTTTCTCAGGAAGAGGTTACTGGAGATCAAGAAAATAAAATTGGAGGAGAAATATTTTGGGCTATTGATTCAGAAAAAAGATTAGACGTCACTTTAAATCCTGATTTTGGGCAAGTAGAAAGTGATGATGTCATAGTGAGTTTTGATGCAATAGAGACTTTTTATGAAGATAGTTACCCATTAATAGTTGCAAGGTTCTTTTTCCTTTTGGTAATTCTAGGATTGTTTCAGTCTGACCTTTGCCAAAATGAATATGATTTTTATCAGCGGGTATAGGTTTTGAAAGATCAGGCAAATTTTCTAAATCAACAAGAAGATGATGATGCCCAGTATTAGGAAAATCTATTCCAGCCGGAGCCACCCCCATTCCAGATAACCCAAAAACTATTTTTACAGGTCCATTTAGTGTTGTGCCATCTTTAGGCTCGATAAAATAAAGTTTATTCTCGCTTGAAGATCCTAAGCTTGAGAACAAAACAAAAATTATAAGATAAAAAAACTTAGACATATTTTCCTTCTTGATATACCAAAGGTTTTAAAGCGTCATTATGAATTAAATCTTGAACCTCGCCAACGAAGATTGAATGAGTTGTATCTTCCATAACTTCTTTTAAATTACAGAAAAGGTTTGATTGAGCATTCTCTAAATATGGGATTTCTTCTTTCTTGAGCCAAGAATCATTAGAAAATCTTTCATTTATTTTCTCTGAGTTGCTACAGATATCAGCTACATGTTTTTGTCCATTACTCAACAAATTGAGACAAAACGACTGAGTTGTTTTTAAAAAATCATGCATGGCGGCAGATTTATTAATACAAACTAACATTCTTGGAGGATCAGCTGATAAGGATGCTACTGAAGAAACTGTCATTGCCTCTTTTAAATCTGAATTTCCTGATGAAATTACATATACAGTTTGAGCTTGCGTTCTTAAAATATTTAGAAATATATCTTGCATTGATAAGTGTTTAGAAAAGAGAATTATAAAAGAAAATTATGAGCAATAAAGTAAATAAAGGTTCATTTAGAATAATCAGCGGAAAATACAAAGGAAAAAAATTCGAATTCTTACCTTCTAAAGATCTTAGACCAACTCCTGATAGGCTTAGAGAAACATTGTTTAATTGGCTTGGACAAGTCATTGATCAGAAGACTTGTCTTGATTTGTTTTCCGGAACAGGTTCCTTAGGATTGGAATCATTGTCAAGAGGAGCTCACAAAGTTACATTTGTCGAAAAAAATTTTGAGCACTTTGAGAAATTAAAAAGTTATGTCGAAAGGCTAAATGCTATAGAGGATATAACAATAATTAACAGAGATGTCCTTACTTGGTTGGATGAAATAAATGATGATTTTGATCTTATTTTTGTTGATCCTCCTTTCTACGAACAACTTGCTGAAAAAGTCCTATTAAAAATTAAGACGAAATCCTTACTTGCTAAATGTGGAAATATTTATCTTGAAGTAGAGAAAAATCTAGACCTAAGTTTTTTAAAGAAGAATTGGGAGGTTATAAAAAAGACAAACGCTGGTGGGAAACAATATTTACTTCTTAAAGAAAGATAGTTATTTTCCTTTCTTCATTGAACTAAAGAATTCATTGTTCGTTTTATGTTTTCCAAGTTTGTCTATAAGCCATTCAGTGGCATCGACATCTTCCATATCATTTAAAAGCTTTCTTAGAATATTAATTCTCTGCAGTTCTGCATCATCTGTTATCAGCTCTTCCCTTCTGGTTCCTGATCGTCTTATGTTTATAGCTGGAAAGACTCTTCTTTCGGCAATTGCTCTATCAAGATGGATTTCTTGGTTTCCAGTGCCTTTAAATTCTTCGTAAATTACTTCGTCCATTCTTGACCCAGTATCAATAAGTGCAGTTGCAATAATGGTGAGACTTCCTCCGCCTTCTATATTTCTAGCAGCACCGAAAAATCTTTTTGGTTTTTCAAGAGCATTTGCATCAACACCACCTGTCAAGATTTTCCCTGAGGCTGCTTGAGTGGAGTTATAAGCTCTTGCCAAACGAGTGATTGAATCTAGCAAGATAATGACATCATTTTTTGTTTCAACAAGCCTTCTAGCTTTCGCAATTACCATCTCAGCTACTTGAACATGTCTTGAGGGAGGTTCATCAAAGGTAGAAGCGATTACTTCACCTCGAACAGATCGTTTCATGTCAGTAACCTCTTCAGGCCTTTCATCAACTAAAAGAACCATGAGCTTGCTATCAGGACTATTCCTTTCAATTGAATGAGCGATGGTTTGAAGAAGAAGAGTTTTTCCTGCTTTAGGTGGAGAAACGATAAGTCCTCTTTGCCCTTTACCTGTTGGAGCAGTTAAATCAATGATTCTTGCTGACAAATCTTCAGTTGTTCCATTGCCTGCTTCCATTACAATTCTTTCTTCAGGAAACAAAGGTGTTAAGTTCTCAAAAGCAACTTTTGATTTCGTTTGCTCTGGTGCATTAAAGTTGATCTCGTCAATCTTTAACATGGCAAAATATCTCTCACCTTCCTTTGGAGGTCTTATTTTCCCAGATATAGAATCACCTGTTTTAAGTCCAAATCTTCTTATTTGGCTAGGCGAAACATATATGTCGTCTGCTCCTGCTAGATAAGAAGATGACGGTGATCTCAAAAATCCAAACCCATCATTTAGTATTTCAAGAACTCCCTCACCTTCAATATCTTCACCTTTTCCAGAATGAGATTTGAGAATTCCAAAAATAACATCTTGTTTTTTTGAGCGTGCTAAATTTTCTATACCCATTTCCTCAGCGAGACTGAGCAATTCTTCTACGGGCTTGGCTTTTAATTCGCCTAAATGCATAACAAATTTTGGGATTTAATTAAAGATTGTCAAAGACAAGGTGGATCAATTTACCACCTAAGCTAGTCCTAGTCTAGATTAAATTTATATGTGTTGTTCCAAAAAAGATAAAAGCTGAGTCTTTGATAATGCACCTATCGCCTGATCAACAACCTCGCCATCTTTGAAAAGAACTAGCGTAGGAATGCTCATAATGTTTAGCTGAGCTGCTAACTCTTGATTTTGATCCACATCAACTTTGCCAACTATTAGCTTATCTGACATATCTGAAGCAACTTCCTCAAGTATTGGAGCTACCATTTTGCATGGACCACACCATTCTGCCCAATAATCGACTAAAACAGGTTTATTTGACCCAACCGTTTCCGTGAAGTTTTCTTCATTTAATTCTAATGTGTTACTCATAATTTTTATATTAGGTTGAATTTAAAAAATGCAAATTAAAAATCATCTGTTACGGCTCCCTCGGAAGCTGAAGACACTGATCTTGCGTATTTGGCTAACACTCCTCTATTAGGAGGTGCTTTTAAAGATTGCCAGTTTTTCTTTCTATCTGCTAACTGTTCTTCCGAGATATCAATATTTATTTGGTCTTTTTTTGCATCTATAGTGATTAAGTCACCATTCTGCAAAAGTCCAATTGGACCTCCATTTGCCGCTTCAGGAGTAATATGGCCAACTACAAAACCATGAGATCCGCCTGAGAACCTTCCATCAGTAATTAAAGCAACTTTATCTCCAAGCCCAGCTCCCATAATAGCAGCAGTAGGTTTTAGCATTTCACGCATGCCTGGGCCACCTACAGGGCCTTCGTATCTGATAACAATTACTGAACCTTCTTGAATTGTATTCTTGAAAATAGCTTCAACAGCCTCTTCTTCAGATTCAAAAATTATTGCAGGACCAGAAAAAGACAGTCCTTCTTTCCCAGTTATCTTAGCTACAGCTCCTTGAGGAGCTAGATTACCTTTCAAAATTCTAATGTGACTTTCTTTTTTTATAGGTTTACTAATTTGAGCAATAATTTTTTGATCGTCTTTATAGGGTTCTATGTCTTTAAGATTTTCTTCTAAAGTTTTTCCTGAAACAGTCAAACAACTTCCATCCAATAATCCATCATTAAGCATCATTTTCATTAAGGGTTGAATACCGCCCTGTTCATTCAGATCACTCATTAAATAGTAACCAGAAGGCCTAATGTCAGATAAAACAGGTGTATTTTTCCCTATTCTAGTAAAGTCGTCTAAATTTAAATCAACATTTGCTGATTTTGCCATTGCTAAGAGGTGAAGGACTGCGTTAGTAGAGCCGCCCAGTGCAATAACTACTTTAATAGAATTTTCAAAAGCGCTCTTAGTTAGAATATCACTAGGTTTAATATCCTTTTCTAATAAGTAATCGATAGCTTGACCTACAGCCAGGCAATCATTTTTCTTTTCCTGAGAGATTGCATCTTGTGAGCTACTGCCAGGCAAACTCATTCCTAAGGCTTCAATTGCCGATGCCATAGTGTTTGCAGTGTACATTCCTCCACATGAACCAGGTCCAGGGAGTGCATTTTTCTCAATTGCTATTAGTTCGTCTTCACTTATTTGATTTTGAGAATATGCACCAACCTTTTCAAGAACAGTGGCAAAATCAGCATGATCCTTCCCAGGCTTGATAGAACCACCGTAAACAAAGAGACTTGGTCTATCTAACCTTATCAATCCCATCATACAACCTGGCATATTTTTATCGCATCCGCCTATTGCTACAACAGAATCAAATGACTGGCACCCAACAACAGTTTCAATTGAATCTGCAATGACTTCTCTAGAAACCAACGAATATCTCATACCAAGGGTACCCATTGAAATACCATCAGAGATTGTGATGGTATTAAAAAGGACTGATTTGAGCCCTGCATCATCAACAGAGTTACATATGGTTTGTGCTAATTCATTGATGTGCATGTTACAAGGAGTCACATTTGACCAAGTTGAAGCAATTCCTACTTGTGGTTTTTTAAAATCCTCATCTGAAAAACCTGTTGGCCTAAGCATTGACCTAGCACCAGCTTGATCAATTCCATCAACCAGAGAGGATGAATATTTTCTTTTTTTAGACATTAATTTTAATTATAAGCAGCATTTATAAGATTGATTGTATATTCATCTTGAGGTGTATCAAATATCTGATCAGTTGGACCAGATTCAACTATTGAGCCCTTTTTCATAACTAAAACTCTATCTGACATTGACCTGATTACTCTTAGATCATGACTTATCAAAACATAGCTTATATTTTTGGAATTTTGTAAATCCTTCAAGAGTAGAAGTATCTCCTTTTGAATTGAAACATCTAATGCTGAAGTTGGCTCATCGAGCAAGATCAATTTGGGATTTGTAATCAATGCTCTTGCTATTGCAATTCTCTGTCTTTGGCCTCCAGAAAATTCATGTGGAAACTTTTCAAGACATGATGCATCTAAATGAACGTCATTAATTGATTCCATGATGCGTTGTTTTTTTTCATGTTTGCTCAATCGCTTAAAATGAATATCCAAACCTTCTTTGATGATCTCTTCTACCCTCATTCTAGGAGAGAGAGAGCTGAAGGGATCTTGAAAGACAACCTGACACTTCTTCCTCAAATCACTTAGCTTATTTTTCTTTAAAATTTCATTTTCAAAGAAAATTTTTCCAGAATACTCTTCTATGCCCAGAATTGCTTTGAGAATGGTAGATTTTCCAGATCCTGATTCCCCAACAATTCCTAGAGTTGAATTAGCTGATAAAGAAAATGAAACTTCTTTGACTGCATCAAATCTTTCTTCCTTTTGGAGAAAAGAAGCTTCTCTTACTTGGTAGCTTACATTTAATTTTTCGCATTCCAGAATTTTGGAATCTGAAACGTTATTAATCTCTTTAGGTTCAGGAATGGACTCTATTAACCTTTTTGTATAAGAATCCTTTGGATTTGAAAAGATTTCTACAGTGGATCCTCTTTCGATCACATTTCCCTGATTCATCACCAGAACCTTATCTGCGAATCTTTTGACAACATTTAAATCATGCGTGATAAAAATTATGCTGAGGTTTTCCTCTTCTTTTAATTTATTTAAAAGCATTAATAGTTCTTTTTCGACAGTCACATCCAAGGCTGTTGTTGGTTCGTCTGCAATTAGTATTTCAGGATTATTTGATAATGCCATTGCGATCATCACTCTTTGTCTCTGCCCTCCAGAAAGCTGATGAGGAAATGAAGAAAACTTTTGCTCTGGGTTTTGTATTTCAACTTTCCTTAATAAGTCTATAGCTTTTTCTTTTGCCTCTTTGTTGGATCTCTTATTGTGAACTTGAATAGACTCCATAATTTGCTTACCGACCTTTATAAATGGATTCAATGAAGTCATTGGCTCTTGGAAAATCATTGATATTCTTTTGCCTCTGATATTCTCAAGTTCTTTTTTGGAAAGATTTATAAGTTCTGTGCCTTGAAAGTTTATGGAACTATCTTTGCTATGAAATGCAATTGGATAAGGAAGTAATTGCATGATAGATAAAGCTGTTACTGATTTGCCTGATCCGCTTTCTCCCACAACGGCTAAAGTTTCCTTTTCAGAGAGGTTAAAATTTAAATTATTAACAGCCTTAAAAGTTGAAGATTCATTTGCAAATTCAACATTAAGGTTGTTAACTTTCAAAATTGGTTCACCAAAATTATTCATGAATTTATTTTTACTTTTTGTTTCAGCTGTCTTTTCAAGCAATAGTTTCTTGTTTATTGAGACAAGTGATC
>CABZYK010000017.1:0-6616 GCA_902529935.1 uncultured SAR86 cluster bacterium
ATCTATTTGCCAATGAAGCTAAGAGTAAAGGCAAGCTAAAACCCAAAGAAGCTCCGATCAGAATATCCATTGGCCAGTGAGCTCCAACTAATACTCTAGTGAAAGCAATAAGTGAAAAGGCGAAAATTAACAGTGCAAAATAATTTTTTTTAATCATGCCTGAGATGATCAAACATGATAAAAATAAAAAGAGACTAAATGCATGTCCGGAAGGCACGGATTGAGAAGTCAAAAGAGGCTCAACGAAAAAAAATTCCTCTCTTGGTAGGATTGCTCCTGGTCTTGGAATATCCAGTAAAATTTTTAATCCCCTTGAGAGCAAGATTCCAATCAGAGTAGATGAGATGATTAACCTGAAAAATTTTTTTGAGTAATATATTGGGATTACAGATGCAATCAGCAGTACGGCTGCATTACCAAATTCGGTAAGAAAAATGAGAGCTGATTGATTTATAAAAGCTCCCGCACTATTTAGTCCAATAAAAATAAAGTTATTTAGAACAATGATAGGATCCAAATAATTCAAACCAATCAGAACCAGCGCTAAAGCAAAGAATATGAATCCTGTTTTGGGCTGTGGATTCACTCTTTTATCACCACAGAAATACCCGACCTATTATAAATTTCTATCACTGAACCCAGCTCATCAATTTGATTGCTCCTTAAAAGAATTATTTGTCCATCATTATGATTTCTATAAGCAGTGTCTCTTGCATATACTCCAAATGAGGGAAAGTTCATCTTGTGCATGGCTAAAGGCTTATTCATTTCTTTTACCTTTAATCCAGCCTGTTTGAATCGATCTTGGAATAGTCCTATGGCACTTGGAAGAAAAATTAAATGGATACTAATCAAAAATAATAAAGATGAGATTATAAATTGGTTAAATCTAGAAAAGATCATAAAGGAGATAATTCCAAGGACTAGAAGAATTAATATTGGTATAAAGAAATTTGCAGGAGAGAAAAAAACCTCAATATCCTCGCTCAAAACATTCCAAATAATGTCTTTCTCTGAGGAAGCTAGGTTTTCTAATACGAAAGGCATAGAGGATAAGAAGCCCAATAAAGAAATAAAAATTAGCAGATTTATTCTTTTGCTTTGCTGCTTGAAATTGAGTGACATTAATATGAATAATGGAGTTATTCCATAGAGCAAGTAGTGCGGTAGCTTAGTTGAAGATAGTGAAAAAAATAGCAAAACCCATAAAAACCAAATCCATAGAAAACTTTTAGTTTCGTCCTTGAAATCTGTCTTAATTCTGCCGACTACAGTAAAAAGACTATTCCAAAATGGAGCCACCAAAAAAATCAAAATAACAAGATAGTAATAAAACGGTCCTGAGTGACCCTCAAAAGTTGATGTATACCTCTGAAAGTTATGTTTTAAAAAGAATCCTAGTATCGGATCTATGCCTTCGCTTAAATATAAATAGATAAACCATGGTGATGCAATGCAAAAAAAGACAAGCCATAAAAAAGGATTGAAAAGTTTTCTTAACGTTTCAGTTAAATATCCATTCCACCAAGCCCAGAAAAATAATGCCCCTCCAGGCACGATTAAAATAGCGGGCCCTTTTGTTAAAAAGCCAAAGCCTGCAAGAATTGCTGCATAGTATAAATACTTAGTCCGTTGTTCCCTTAAAGCTAAAAATGCCAAAAGAGTGGTTGAAGCCACAAAAAAGTTAAATATTCCATCCGCAGTTGCTGTTTTGATAATAATTGATGCGCCAAGGCTAGCTAGAACGAAAAAAGCAGCTAAAAAAGCATTTCTTTTATTTGAAATCTTTTTTGTAAACCAAAACGTTACGAATGCCCAGAGCAACCCAAAGAATACGCTCGGTAATCTAAAAGCAAATTCTGAAAAACCAAAGGTTTTTAAACTTATGACCTGCAACCAATGGGTAAGAACCGGTTTGTCATCCCTCCTCTCTCCTGCTAACTCAACGTTAGTAAAATTACCAGAATCCATCATAGTCATAGTTGCTGAAGCGAATGCACCTTCGTCTTCATCAACTAATGGATAAAGGTTAATAGAAAAAAGATAAACGGAAAATAAAGAAATTCCTAGAATAAGGGCGAGTATCTTATTTGACACCCTGTCGATGGTACTAGTTTTTTGCCTTATCAACCAGACGGTTACTGGCTATCCAAGGCATCATCTCTCTCAAAGATTTTCCAACCTCTTCTATTGGATGTGCGGCTGATTGTCTTCTAAATTCTTGCATTGCAGGCCCTCCATCTGGTCCGTTGCTTTTTCTTGCATCGGCAATGAATTCATCTGCAAAATCTCCAGACTGAATCCTTTCAAGAATTTTTTTCATTTCTTTTTTGGTCTCGTCAGTTATTACTTTAGGTCCTGAAGTGTAATCTCCATATTCTGCCGTATTTGAAATGCTATATCTCATGTTGGCTAAACCTCCCTCATAAATCAAATCAACGATTAATTTAACTTCATGAACACATTCAAAATAAGCCATCTCAGGTGGATAACCGGCTTCTACAAGAGTTTCATAGCCTGCTTGAATCAATGAGGTCAGACCTCCACACAACACAGACTGTTCGCCAAACAAATCTGTCTCGGTTTCGTCTTTAAATGTTGTTTTGATGATTCCTGCTCTTCCACCACCTATAGCTGAAGCATAAGCAATTGAAGTATCCAATGCATTAGAGGAGGCATCTTGATGAATTGCAACTAAACAAGGCACCCCAGCTCCATCTAAATATTGACCTCGCACTGTATGTCCAGGTCCTTTGGGAGCTATCATGATTACGTCTAAGTCTTCCCTTGGAACAATCTGTTCGTAATGAATATTAAATCCATGCGCAAATGCCAAAGTAGCGCCTTTCTTAAGATTAGGTTCTATCTCTTCTTTGTAAGCAGTTCCTTGAAATTCATCGGGGATTAACATCATCAATAGATCGGCTTTAGATGCAGCATCGACATTACTAGCAACTTCAAAACCTGCTTCAGATGCCTTTACAGCCGAAGATGATCCATCTCTTAATCCAAGAATCACGTTGAAACCAGAGTCTTTCAAATTATTAGCATGTGCATGGCCTTGAGAACCGTAGCCTATGATCGCTATGGTTTTATCTTTTAATAATTCAGGATTTGAATCTTTTTCGTAAAATACTTCCATTAGTTTCTCCTAATACTCAATTGTAGTTTCACTTTCTGAAATGAGAAAGTTTTCACCTGTTCCCATACCAAGTAGACCTGATCTGGTAACCTCTAAAAACTTTTGCTTATTCAAAGAAAGAAGAAAATCATCAACTTCATGGTTGGAACCAATAAGTTTAATCATTACAAATTCATCTTTATGATTAATAATTTCTCCAACAATGGGAAAAGCACTTTCAATAATTTTTGATGCTTCTTTCTCGGTAATTTTTAATTTAACAATAGCAATTTCCAGTGAGACAGATTCAACGTCGGACAGATTCTGAACTTCTACAACATCAATTACTTTGTTTAATTGTTTGAGTATTTGAGATATTACCCTTTCTTCTTCTTTAACGACCATGGTGAGCCTTGATAATGATGAATCATTAGTAGGAGCCACAGATAAAGAGTCTATGTTGTAACCCCTCTGTGAAAATAAACCTACAACCCTAGAGAGAGCTCCCGGTTGGTTTTCCATTAAAATCGATATGTGACTCATATTAAAAAGTCTTTTTAGTTTTACTAACTCGCATTTCAGACATATTGCCGCCGGCTTCAAGCATCGGGTATACATGCTCATCTGGATCAACATATACATCCATGAATACAAGTTTATCTTTCATGGAAATACATTCGTCCATTTTTTCTTCTAGCTCACTTATATCCTCCACCTTCATACCCACATGTCCATAAGATTCTGCAAGCTTGACGAAATCCGGTAAAGAATCTTCGTAGAGAATACTGGAATACCTTCCACCGTATTGCATATCCTGCCACTGCTTAACCATCCCTAAAGCTCTATTATTGAGATTAATTATTTTCACAGGCAGTCCATACTGCATACAAGTAGACAGCTCCTGAATACACATTTGAATGCTGCCTTCACCGGTTACACAAACAACATCCTCATCAGGGAAAGCAAATTTAACTCCCATTGCAGAAGGCAGACCAAATCCCATTGTTCCAAGACCGCCAGAGTTAATCCATTTTCTTGGCTCATCGAATTTATAATATTGAGCAGCAAACATTTGGTGTTGGCCAACATCGGAAGTTATATATGCCTTACCATTCGTAGACTTGTAAAGAGACTGTATTACCTGTTGAGGAAGGATTTGCTTCTGATGAAATTTCTTATCCAGAAGATCATGATTAAGACCATGAGTTTCTCTCCAGTTTAGAATCTCGTTATTCCAGAGATCTATTGATGCTTTATCAATATTTTTTGGATCTAATTTGTTGAGAATTTGATTTAAAATCTTTTTAGCATCTCCATTTAGAGATACATCGACATTTATAATCTTTTCAATAGAACCATAATCACAATCTAAGTGTATTTTTTTGGCATTTAACGAGTATTTTTGAGGATTGTTTGTAGTTCTGTCATCGAATCTTGAACCCAAAGCAAAAATTAAATCAGCTTCATGCATTGCCATGTTAGCTTCATAGGTTCCGTGCATTCCTAACATTCCAATGAAGTTTTTATGGGTTGCAGGAAAAGCTCCCAACCCCATAAGTGTATTTGTTACAGGGGCATTCATTATTTTCGCTAGCTTTTTTAGTTCCTCAGATGCATTGCCTTGAATAATCCCGCCGCCCGCATATAAAACAGGCTTTTTTGCTTTCTCTAATAATGAAACTGCCTCTTCTATGTAACTTTCTTCTACCTCAGAGGGGGCTGAATAAGATCTCATTTTTATATCTTTGGGATACTGATAATCAAAAAGATGATTTGGATCTGTCATATCTTTGGGCACATCAATTACAACTGGTCCCGGCTTTCCAGTTTTCGCGATAATAAAGGCCTTTTTAACAACCTCTGGTATCTCTTCTGGGCTTTGAATTAGAAAGCTATGTTTTACAATAGGTCGGGATATTCCCATCATATCTGTTTCTTGGAAGGCGTCTGTTCCTATTAAATGGCTTGCAACCTGACCTGAAATTACCACTAATGGAATAGAGTCCATATATGCAGTTGCAATACCAGTGATTGCGTTTGTTGCTCCTGGACCAGATGTTACTAGAACAGTTCCAACTTTTCCGGTAGCTCTGGCATATCCATCAGCTGCATGGACTGCTGCTTGCTCGTGCCTTACTAAAATATGCTGAACTTTATCCTGTTGATAAATTGCATCATAAATATGAAGCGCAGCTCCTCCAGGATATCCAAAAAGAAGGTCTACATTTTCATCTGCCAAAGCTCTAATAAGCGCAGATCCACCTGATTCTTTCTTCATATTTATTAAACAGTTTTAAAAAGATTCGAATTGTGACACTAGAACCCTTTAAGTCAAGTTTTCATTGGTTTTTAGACGATCTAATAAACTTTGAAAATCTTTAGGAATTTTGCTTTCAAAATTTACTGTTTCATTAGTCGATGGATCTATAAAGGAAAGTTCTCTAGCATGTAGGGCTTGTCTCGGAAAATTGATAATAAAATCTTTCAAATCGTCTGAGGTATTTTTTGCAAATCTTTGACTTGTTCCATAAGTTTTATCGCCAACTAGAGGATGTTTAATATGGCTGAAATGGACTCTAATTTGATGAGTTCTCCCTGTTTCTAAATAAGCTCGAATATAAGTGTAGAATCCCAAAAATTCTAATACTTTAAATTTTGTAATTGCTTCTTTTCCTTTTTCTGTTACTGATTGTTTTGTTCTTACGGTGCGATGCCTTCCAATTGGAAAGTCTAAAGTTCCTGCTCTTAGCGTTTTTCCAATTACTATCAGATCATATCCCCTTTTAACAGCTCTGGAGGAGATTTGATCTGATAAGTGTTTATAAGCCTTCTCATTTCTAGCAATAACCATCAGTCCAGAAGTATCTTTGTCTAAACGATGAATTATTCCAGCTCGTGGCAGACCTGCTAGCTCTGGAAAGTTAAATAATAAACTGTTAAGAATTGTTCCTGATCTATTTCCTGAGCCTGGGTGAACAACAATTCCTGGAGCTTTATTTATAATTATGAAGTCCTTTGTCTCCTTTTTTATCTCAATCTGAATATCTTCAGGAAGATCCTCAACTTCTGCATCAATTAGACCAGATAAATTTATCTTACTGCCCATTGAAGCCTTCTCGCTTACTTTGGAAATTGTCTGATTATCAATAGACAAAAAATCTAGTTCAATAAACTTTTTAATTTGCATTCTTGAGAATTCTGGATGTCTCTTGGATACAATTACATCTATTCTTTTTCCTGACTCTTCAGCGTTGACCTCGAAATTAATTGAAATTTTTTTTGGCATGTTTTTTAGTCTTTAAACAGATAGAATTAGCAGATGCAAATTCGTAGTAAGCTTTATTTTATCTTTAATCTACTTTTTTTACTGATCTTGATGGGTTTATCGGCATCATGTGCAAATAAAGAAGAAACTATTGAAAGGGTCTTGCTTGAAAAAGAACTATTTGATCAAGCGCAGAATAGATTGAGATCTGGCAATTTTGCCGCTGCCGC
>CABZYK010000018.1:0-6118 GCA_902529935.1 uncultured SAR86 cluster bacterium
CCTCGGTAACATTCAAATCAACGATTTAACGATTGAGGTAGACGACGTCAACGAAGCACCGAGTATGCTTTCGATGACCCACAACAATTTAATTTCGGTTAATGCATCGATAAACGACGTGCAAGCCAACGGCTCCAACATCAGTGAGACCACCGAAATCGGTGCCGTGGTTGCTGATATTACGGTTGCCGATCCAGACGGCGATACCGTGCAATACACTTTAGCCGGTGCGGGCAGCGATAACTTCGCTATTTCGAATTCCGGTGAAATTACTCTGACCTCAGAGTTGAATTTTGAATCTCAAAGTCAATTTACGATTCAAGTGGTCAGCTCCGATGGGATCAACGAGATTGTCCAAGACGTCGTTATTTACGTTGTGAACGATAATGAAGCACCGAGCGTAACCCTCGATAATTTCACGGTAGCTGAAAACGCCGCAGCTGGAACAGTGCTTGCCACAGCAACCGGTCTGGACCCTGAAGGTGTGGACGTCACTTATACCATCGCGGGGACAGGCAGTGAAAACTTTCAAATCGACAATAACGGAAATATCACTTTAATCGATTCTTTGGACTACGAAACAACAGAAAGTTACGAGTTAACTATATTTGCCAGCGACGGTTTGTTTACGGTTCCGAAAGTGGTCACTGTTTCCATCACCGACAGCAACGAGGCACCGTCGGTCACTTCATCAGTTGCTTTTAATTCATTTCTAGAGAACACTGCAGTGGGAACCACCATAGCTACTTCGTCCAGCTCAGATCCAGAGGACGATACAATTACTTACTCGCTCTCGGGCACCGGCAGCGATAAGTTCAGCGTGGACGCCGACGGTAAGGTTACCCTAGCCAGTGCTTTGGACTACGAGACGGCTACCTCTTATTCAATTAATTTAAACGCAAGCGACGGTACTAGTACCACCACAAAAGTCCTTACCATTAACGTTGGTAACGTCGCTGAATTATCTTATACCGGAACTCTGGCAGCCAGCTCTCAGAATGAATCGATTGCCACCGGATCGGCCATCTTAAGCTCAAGCACCAGCGGCGCCGAAGGCACCGTCACCTATTCCATTACCGATCCGGATAATAAATTTGCCATTAACTCTTCTACCGGAGAAGTGACCCTGGCTAATGCGCTCGATCACGAGACCAAAACGTCGCACTCGTTTACCGTTACTGCAAGCGACGGCAGCAACAGCGAGTCGCAAACTTTTACCTTACAAATCAACGATGTTGATTTCTCGCTTTCTGCTAGTTTGGCTAGTGCAAGCCAACTTGAGACTATCAGTACCGGATCTATTATCTTATCCTCTAGCGCTAGCGAAGCAGAAGGGACGGTCACGTACTCACTGACCGATGCCGATAATAAATTCGCAATCAATTCATCGACCGGAGAAGTAACTTTAGCCAACGCGTTGGATTACGAAACCAAAACGTCGCACACCTTCACGGTAACGGCAACCGACGGCACAACAACCACATCGGAGACGTTTACGCTCAACATTGGCGACGTTGATCTGGGTGGTTTGGTCACCAGTCAAAGCACCTTAGCCACAGAAAATACCTCTAGCGGGACTGGGCTATACACCGTAAGCAGCATAGAAAGCGACGGCGGTTCTCCAACCTACAGCATTACCGCTGGTAATGACGCAGGTTTGTTCGCAGTTAATTCAAGCACCGGAGCAATTTCAACCACCGCAACCGCACTCGATTTTGAAACCGCTAAATCGCACACCCTTACCTTAACGGCAACGGTAGGCAGCGATACCACTTCAACCAACGTAGAAATACCGGTCTACAACGTTGAAGAACTCAATTCCTCTGTCCTACGTTATTCAGCAGATTTTAACTCGACTTCACGTACCGGCTTTAGTGCAACGGCCACGCGTGGACCTTCAGGCTCTTCGCTGCCGGCTTATTATTTAGAGCAAATTGGAACCACGGCCTCATCAGTCATTACAGATGTTGATAATTCAAGCAACAATTCAGTGCCAGTAGAAATTGCTGGAGGCACCGCGCTTAACTGGCGTTATTTTTTCCCTATCGATACCGCAGGTGCAGGACAGTATGCGTTTGCTCCAAATAGTGCTTCGGTTGATGCTAAATACAAAAGCTTACTTGGCACCAATGTCACCACCACCATCAGTAATTCAGAAGTCATTACCGCAGGACGCTTCAGCGGCGGTAACTTTTGGTTTATGGCCACCGAAAAAGCGGCAGCTGATATTTCTTATTCTCCATCAAGCGGAGCACCGAATGTTCTGTTCTTGTGGAGTTTCAGTAGTAACAGCTATGATAACGGTTCTTCTTCTGCAGCCAATAGATGGAAGGATGTTGTTACTGATGCGGGCGGAAGTTTCACGGCACTTCAAAATCCTGGTATCAGTAGTACTTGGCCAAGCGATCTGTCTGCTTACAACATTATTTTAGATTTTCGTATGCCTTACAACATCAGTCATGATTCAAATGCCTCGGCTTTAGCAAGCTACGTTCAAAATGGTGGTTACTTATTTAAAATATGGACGGAAAACGGTTGTTGTGGAAGCTCAACAACAACCACAGAAACAAATTCTATTTTATCTGCACTTGGCTACGGCTCATTTTCTCGACTCAGCAATCATAACGGCTACAAAAATTTTAACATTCCATCATCTCTAACCAATAATTCCAATTTCGATTTTAGTGCTGTAGTGGGCGATCAAATACAGGTTGGTAACGCCGAAGGAAGAATGAGCACTCCATCAGGGTGTTTTGATATTGGATCAGGAGCTTTCATCTGGTGTGATCCTTCAGGCAACGCTTCATCCTACACTGGAGTCTTTGGTGGTTTCGGAGGCGTGGATACAGTTTTAAATCATTCAAGTGGTTATCAATCCAATAACAGATCTTGGTTTGATTGGCTGATCGGTTTAAATTCATCAGGTGGCACAACTTCAACTTATAACCTATACGAAGATCAAGTCACCTTAGCAGGGCGTGTGTATACCGATGCCATGCTGACAAACTTCTACAACGTACATGCTTCTAATAAGGTGGTTCTTGCTTTTGCAGTAATCCCGATCGAGAATTTCACAGCTTCTGGAACAACCAACGATTACTTTTATCCTAATTTTATTCCAACCAATTTATGGTCCTATGGCGATTTAGGTTTGCACTATTGTGCTACCTTCGCTTCAAACAATCAATGCACATCCTACGAAGAGAATTACACTTGGTCGTCATGGGCTTTAAACCATAATAAAAACATTTCGACCGATAGATTTAATGGTAACAATCGTGTTCCAGAGGGACAATCCCTCTGGTGGCAAGTATTTAATCCAAGCGGAGTTGGGGTCGGTCTTTGGGCGCAAATCTCATTTAAAGATTCATACGATGGTGCTTCAGGCAGCACCACCCGCGATGATCAAGAAAGCTTATTAAACGTGGTAATTTCTAACGTTGATTACCGAAAGAACGACACCACACGCTACTCAGCAGGTGATACTGGATTGGGCATGGATGGCTATCATTATTGGTCCTATCAAGGTGCCACCAATGCCGATAATGATGGTTTGGGGATTAATTATGGAACTTCAGCCATCGAGTGTGCAACCTCCAACGACAGCGGTTGTTTTTGGGCTGATGGCGGTCAAACCGACGGCTATGGCACTTATAATCATCCTCGCGGAGCCATGATTACTACCTCCGATCCTTACAAATCGGGCGATATGACTTTGAGTGTAAATTACAACTCCAATACCGACACGTTCAGTGCAGGTACTTTTAATGCTGCTATTGTTCAACAAGATATCGAATTGCAAGGGAATGCTAGTACTCCTCAACGATATCTGACTCAATTCTCCCATTCCAACGCTGCAAGTTTTAGCGGTTTTTTTAGCGGTATTTTAGAATTTGATGTTAGCGGCGCTGGTAACTCTCAACTGGCTTCCATGCGTTCAAGCAGCACGCTTGCAACCTTTACCTTTGATACCACCAACGATGATGTTCAGGTAGTTGCACCGATGACCATTAGTGCAGCTCCATTAAATAACTATACTTCTAACTGGACCACCGTGGATACCGGTTCCATGACGCTTAAATTTGGCGATGCGACCAACGATGCGGCGAAATCAGCTTATATTTCCAGTGAAGTCTTTGCAGCAGAAATTCAAGACGACGGCGCTCAAGTTGATGGCACTTCAGGTGGCTCGAACAACCTAGCAGGAGTGATGGTTTCATACAACACCTTAGATACAGAAGACTCTGATTTATTCCACACCAATGGTAACGATTCCATGCCAGATACTGCCTATTCGACCTGGGGTTTTTGGGCGATGAGTTCAGCGGACATCTCTCCTAATTCGGGCGCTCAAAATGCTTCGGTGCACTTGGGTTCATGGGTGGCGGGTGACGTGGTTGATCAAAGCGATATTCCAACTTCTGGCTCGGCTTCGATGAGCGGGGCGGCGGTCATGAATGTGGCCTACCGATACAATCAAACGGGCACCAACTATGATGTGCATAAATACACCACCACTGCAGATGTGGCAGCCACCTTTAATTGGGGTGCGACTAGCTATTCAGGTCAATTTAATTTCACTAATTTTGACGATAAGAATGCTATTGTGGCTAACGCTGGGTTTACCTCTTTTGCGGTTAATATTTCTGGTTCCGGTGCAACATACACAGGCTCGTTAGCCGATACCAACAACGGTTGGACGCGCGAGGCAGTTATTGCCGGAGCGCTCTACGGAGCTAGCGGTTCGGCTCCGGATGAAAGCGGCGGACGCTTGGGCGTAAGCTTGAGCAAATCCGGCGCTTTAGGAACAGCCGGCGCTAATGACTTCTATATGGCAGAAGGCATATATTTGATTGATTAATTAAAAAAATCAAAGAAAATACTCTATCCAACCTAATAAAACCTTGCAAATAAGGGAAAAAATGGATTTTTGGGTTGAAATATGACAAAATGTCAGAATAAAAAGATTATGAGCAAGAAAGGATTACATTTTCTTGCGCCACCTAAACCATCAACCATACTGTTTAGTGCGTTACTTTTTATAACAGGAGTAATTCAAGCGCAAGAACGAATCGGAGTCGCCGCAGCAGTCGACACCACCACCACTGATTTAACTTTGGAACAAGAACGTAAACTTGTCGACGAAGGATACAAAATCATCCAAAACCATACGATTGAAACCGACGAGAACGGCAAGGCGCAGATGCTTCTGGTTGATGGAACTGCGTTTACCGTTGGACCAAACTCGTCGGTTACCCTCGACTCATTTATCTATAATCCGGAAACCGCCGAAGGATCACTCACTGTTACCAGCAAAGGCTTGATGCGACTGGTAGGCGGAAAGGTCACTAAAAATAACCCTGCGATTATTCGAACCAACGCAGCGACTGTTGGTATCAGAGGAGGTATTGTCTTTGTCGATAGCCAAGGTGAGACCACCGAAGCCTCCTTCATTTACGGCGATGAAATGACCGTGACTCCGTCATTGAATCAGGACGGTACTTATGTTCTGACTCGAAACGGGTTTATCGTTGTGGTCGATGATCCGTTAGAGGACGTTGAAGACGTTTCATTGCTAACTGCCGAACAACTGCTAGCAATGCAAGAAAGCTTGCAAGGCTCGCCTGAAAAAGAGGAAGAGGAATCGGAGGAAGAATCCAGCGAAGAAGGAGAATCTGAGGAAGAGGAATCCGAAGAAGAAGAATCCGAAGAAGAAGAGTCTGAGGAAGAGGAATCCGAAGAAGAGGAATCAGAAGAAGAATCCGAGGAAGAAGAGTCAGAGGAAGAATCAGAAGAGGAATCCAGCGAAGAAGAATCAGAGGAAGAATCCAGCGAAGAAGAATCAGAAGAAGAATCCAGCGAAGAAGAGTCAAGTGAAGAAGAATCAAGCGAAGATTCAAACGAAGAAAGTTCTGAGGACTCAGATTCAGAATCTGAATCTGAAGATTCAGGCAGCGAGGAGTCTGAGAGCAATGATGATGCTGGGACTGAAGACGATTCTTCAGACAGTTCAAGCGAGGAAGGATCTGATGCAGGCTCAGATTCGGAAACTTCAGATAGTGAAAGTGATGTTGATTCAAATACCGGATCATCAGATGAAGCTGGAACAACTGAAACT
>CABZYK010000019.1:0-4682 GCA_902529935.1 uncultured SAR86 cluster bacterium
ACTCTAAAGTTTATGTCAGACCAAATTCCTTTGGGAAGGCTTGGTTCTCCCGAAGATGTAGCTGATTTAATATATTTTCTATCTTCAGAAGAAGCTAATTACATTACTGGTCAGACCATTCATATAAATGGTGGACTTTATATGTAGGTTATGCATAAAAAAAATTAAAAAACTTATCTTCTAGGTATATAATTCGACAACTTTTTAACCTTAACGAGGTATTTATGAGCAGCACACAAGAAAGAGTACAGAGAATTGTTTGCGAACAATTAGGCGTAAGTGAAGAAGAAGTTACTACAACAGCTTCGTTTATAGACGATTTGGGAGCAGACTCACTTGATACTGTTGAACTTGTAATGGCTTTTGAAGAGGAATTTGAAATTGAGATTCCTGATGAAGAAGCTGAGAAAATAGCAACTGTTCAAGATGCTATCAGTTACATAGAATCTGCATCTTAATTCCATTCAAATACACTCATGGCCGCATCTCGTAGAGTTGTAGTTACAGGCATGGGTATCATTTCCCCGTTGGGAAATGAATTAGAGACAACTTGGCAAAATATTTTAGCCGGAAAAAGCGGCGCAAAGACTGTTACTGCATTCGATGTAACAGAATACCCAACCAAATTTGCTGCTCCAGTAGAAAACTTTGATGATGTAAATCATCTGGATGTAAAGATTAAGCGAAGAGTTGATGAATTTGTTCAATATGGACTTGTTGCCTCCAAACATGCAATTGAAAATTCTGGCTTGGAGTTAAATTCAATCAATTCTTCAAGAATAGGAGTTTCGATAGGATCCGGCATCGGAGGTTTAGATACCATTGAAAAAAATGCTCTTACTTTAGATAAGAGAGGCCCTAGAAAGATTTCACCATTTTTTGTTCCAGGAGCAATCGTAAACATGGTTTCTGGTTTAGTCTCTATCGAATATGGATTGCATGGCCCTAATTTGTCGATTGTTACAGCTTGTTCTAGTGGGAATCACAGCATTGGATTTTCAGCTAGGTCAATTTCACACGGTGATTGCGATGTCATGATCACCGGTGGATCAGAGATGGCTATCACCCCTCTAGGTTTGGGAGGGTTTTCTGCAGTAACAGCATTATCTACTAACAATGATAATCCTACCAAAGCTAGCAGACCGTGGGATAAAGATAGGGATGGTTTTGTTTTAGGTGATGGAGCAGGTGTTTTAGTATTGGAAGAATACGAGCATGCCAAAGCAAGATCTGCAAACATCTTTGCAGAAGTAACAGGATTTGGAATGAGTTCTGATGCTTTTCATATGACAGCGCCTGCTGAAGACGGGAAGGGTGCGAAACAGGCAATGATTTCAGCATTAAAGGATGCAGATTTAGATAGCGCTAAAATTGACTATATCAATGCTCATGGAACATCTACACCTTTAGGAGATATCATTGAAGCCAATGCGATAGCTGATATTTTTTCTACTTCTCAAGAACATATAGCTGTCTCATCTACAAAGTCTATGACTGGTCATCTTTTAGGAGCAGCTGGTGCAATAGAATCAATTTTTTCTATTTTAAGTCTTAGAGATAATCGTCTCCCTCCAACCATAAATCTTGATAATCTTGATGGAGATGCTCCAAAACTTAACTATGTTGCTAATGAATCTCAAGAAAAAGAAATTAACTACGTCCTAAATAATTCATTTGGTTTTGGCGGAACGAATGCATCTTTGGTGTTCTCAAAAATCTAGGTGATAAGACTTTTACTTACAGTTAGCTTCATAAATATATTATTCAGCGTATTTTTATTCATAAAACCTTCTGAAATCAAAGAAGATTTAATTTTTGAAATTAACAGAGGAGATTCTTACCTAAAGATTATTGAAAACCTAGAAAACATAGATATAACCATTCCTTCATTTGTTACGGTTATCCTTCGATACACTTCTTTGGACAAAAATATCACTTACGGAGATTATTTGATAAGAAAACATGAGAATCTTATCTCTGTTTTAACAAAAATAATTTCATCAGATACCCATTTTAGAAAGTATAGAATCCCCGAAGGTTCCACTATTAGTTCAATACTGGATAGATCGAACGTACCAGTTTCTTTAAAGATCAATGGAATTAAATTCGACAAAACAAACATCCATGCTCTTGAGGGGAGATTCCATCCAAATACCTACTATTATTCAAGCGTTGAAGATAGTGAAGATGTCTTTTTAGAAGCAATCCTTACCCAAGACAGTCTTTTAGAAAAATACTGGAATTCAAGAACTCCTTACGTTTCTTTGCAAGAACCTCAGGAACTTTTAGTTCTAGCATCCTTATTAGAAAAAGAAGCATGTCCTAATGAACATAAAAAAGTAGCAGGTGTTATTTATAACAGGCTGCGTTTAAATATGCCTCTGCAAATTGATTCTTCGGTAATTTATGGCATTGAGGACTTTGATGGAGATATTAAAAAGCATCATTTGAGGAAAGATACTCCTTTCAATACATATACAAATAAAGGATTACCTCCCATGCCGATATCAAATCCATCTGAATCAGCCATAATGGCGGCATCAAATCCTGATATACATAGCTTTCTATATTTTGTTGCGAAAGATAGATGTGCTCATCATTTTTCTGAAACATACGATGAGCACAAAGAAGCTATAAAAAAATATCAATAGAATAATCTTTTAGTTTGATAAACTTCACTGAATGTTTATTAGCGTAGAGGGTATTGAAGGATGTGGAAAATCAACTCTAGTAAATGGTCTAGGTCAGTACCTTCAAGAAAGAAATATTGACTATGTAATCACTAAGGAGCCAGGCAGTACCTCAATAGGGAAAATCCTTCGCTCAATTCTTCTAGACAAAAAGCAACAAATTAGTCCTTTAACAGAACTTTTATTAATGTTCTCTGATAGATTGGATCATCTAGATAAAGTGATAAAGCCATCTCTAGAAGAAGGAAAAATTGTCATTACAGATCGCTATATTGATTCAACTTATGCCTACCAAGGCGCTGGCAGAGGTATCCCCAAAAATGTCATTGATAATTTAGTCAGCCAAACAGAAATAATGTTGCCTGACAGAACTATTCTGTTAGATCTTACCCCGGAAGTAGGTTTGAAAAGAGCCTCTACAAGAAATGAACTTGATAGATTTGAATCAGAGAATATAGAGTTCCATGAAAGGTTAAGGAAAAGTTTCTTAGATGCGGCAGGCGATAATCCTGAAAGGTTCATAACCGTAGACGCTGAACAAGAGCCTGACAAAATTCTTCAATCAGTTATCAATAAACTTTTTTGAAATGACTAAGGATTTAGAGAATCTGATTAATTTAATTTTTATGAGCAGCGCCTCCTCTTTGCTTCTGTCTGGAAATTTTATATCACAACCTGAAAAAATTGCATTGCACGTAGCTCAATCTTTTTTGTGCAAAGATATCAAAAAAAATAATCTGTTCTGCAATGATTGTCATTCATGTAATCTATTTTCTGCCAATTCTCATCCCGATATTAAAGTAATTGAGCGTTCAAAAGACAGAACTCAAATTCAAATTAAACAGATTAGAGATGCATCAGATTTTATATATTCGACTCCATTAATTGCCGATAAAAAAATTGTATTAATCCTTAGAGCTGATGAGTTGAATTTTTTTGCGCAAGACACCTTATTGAAGTCATTAGAAGAGCCGCCAGAAAATTTGAAGTTTATTTTAACCACTTCTTTACCTTACAGACTTAAGCCAACAGTTTTAAGCAGATTAACGCACTATAAACTTAATCCTGAAACGCATAGTCTGAATTCTGATTTAAATAATGATGGATCTATCGACATCAATAAAAATGATTACCCAGAAGAATGCTGGAACAAAGAAGAAAAAGTCTTGAGATTGTTTGATGATTTGGTCTCACTGAAAGGGAGGGAGATAATCAACTACTTAATCAAAGATAAAGATAAGGATAATTTGCTCATAAAGCTTAATTGGCTATCAAAAATAATTGAAGAAAGCATGCTCATTCATTTCACAGAAACTTTAAGCGATACTCCATTTGCTCAACTTTCCAAAGAAGTTAAAAATATTTTAGATACAAATACATTGATCTATCTTTACGATGAAATTTTGCCTGTGATAAATTCCTTGCAGTCAAATGAAAATCTTAACTATGATTTTCAAACTGCTGCAATTAGCTACTGATTTTTTTAAGAATTAATTGGTAAATTGAATACACAGGGAAAGCTACTAGAATCATTTGTAAGTAGATAGTGATGCAATTTCCAATAAAACTTAAAACCACTGACATTTCATCTTGAGACGATATTCCTAAAACTGCATAAAGAATCAAAACAAAAGAAATCGTTAGAAGAGTTAATAAAACTCCTGCGTTGAATAAAGACCAGTGTACTTCTCTGGATTCATTCCATAAATTGTCTAAAGAACCTAAGATAGAGTTTCCTTCCAAGACTAAGTAGAAGACAGAGTAAGTAAATCTAAATTGGATATAAAGACCAGGAACAATAAATAAAACTAAACCTATGATTGTCATAATTCCAATGATCACTTGAAGAATGAAAATCTTTAAAGCTAGTTGGGATGCAACAATCACATAGCCGATGAGTTTATTTAGAGATCCATTTCTTAAATCTCTGCCTATTAAGATTGCCATGCCGGTGTACAGAGGAGTCAAGAAAATAACTTGAAAAACTAGAAT
>CABZYK010000020.1:0-4658 GCA_902529935.1 uncultured SAR86 cluster bacterium
TTTTCATTTTGATTGCCATTATGTTTGGGCAGTTCTTTATGTCATTTTCTCAAACACTTTGGTTTTTGCCTGGCTTGATCATGAATCTAGCTTGGGCACTATTTCACATTTTAATTGTCGCGTTGCAGGCGTATATCTTCATGATGCTTACAATTGCTTATTTAAACTTGGCTAGCACAAAACACTAGCCACAACTTTAGGAGACGGATATGGAAGAATTAAGATTAGTAGCAGGAGCCTTGCTTACTGGTTTGGGCGCCTTGGGAGGAGGGGTCGGAATTGGAACTCTTACCTCTAAGTACATAGAGGCAGTCGCAAGACAACCAGAGCTTCAAGGACAGCTTTTTGCTCAAGTGTTGATTGCTCTAGGACTAACAGATGCGCTGCCAATCATTTCTTTGGCGGTAGGGTTATTGTTCTTATTCACTTAAAGCATGAACATAAACGCTACTTTTTTTGCAGAACTCATAGCTTTTTGCATATTTGTATTTATTACTTACAGATACATATGGCCAAGCATGGCAAGCGTTCTTGAAGAAAGAAGAAAGGAAATAGATGAGGGCCTTCAAGCCGCAAGCGAATCTAAAAGGCAGCTAGAGGAAGCCAAAGAGGAATCTAGCAGAGTTATAGATGCTGCAAAATCCGAGGCTTCAACTCTAATCAATCAGGCTGGCTCAAGGGCTGATCAATTAATAGATGAAGCAAAAGAGCAGGCTACTGAGGAAGCAAAAAAAATTAAAGAAACTGCTGAGTCTGATATTGCACAAAGCACCAATAAAGCCAAAGAAACGCTCAAGGAAGAGTTATCAGTTTTGGTCGTTGCAGGAGCTTCAAAAATTTTAAACAAAGAGATTGATGAAAGCTCTAACAAAGAAATAGTTGATCAACTTATTAAAGAATTATGACAAGTCAATCGGTTATAGCCAGACCTTATGCAGAAGCAGCTTTTAGTGTTGCGAAGCAAGATAATTCAATTGAGGAATGGTCATCGGATTTGCAAAAAATAAAAGCAGTTTGTGCTGATCAAAAAATAACTAATTTGTTGCTCAACCCCGACTTATCTTATTCAGATAAAACAAAAATATTTTTGGATCTTTTTGAGGGCGAGATATCAGACAAAGCATTCTCTTTCGTTAAGGTCTGCGGAGACAATAAGAGATTAAAAAATCTTCCTGAGATCATAAAGTTCTTTAACGAGCTGGCCCTTGAAAGCCTTAATAAAAAGAACGTTTATGTTTCTTCGCCTTTCCAGCTAGAAGAAAAACAAATTAAAAAAATCACCTCAGCCCTTGAAAAAAGACTCAATTCTGAAGTTGTTGTAGATTTTGACATAGACAAGTCGTTAATTGGCGGACTAAAGATCGCCTATGAAGATCAGGTCCTTGATATGTCTATTAAAAGAAAACTAGACCTGCTTCGAACACAATTAAGAAACTAAAAAGGAGAACCATGGATAATTTAAACCCCTCAGAAATAAGCGAAATTATAAAGGGAAGAATTGATTCCCTAGAAACCTCAACCACAGAATCCAATGAGGGAACGATCGTATTCCTTTCAGACGGCATCGCAAGGGTGCATGGATTAAGCGATGCAATGTACGGAGAGCTTATTGAGTTTGAAGGTGGCGTTTCTGGAATGGCACTCAACTTAGAAAGAGACTCTGTTGGTGTGGTGATTTTTGGAGACTATAAACAACTTGCCGAAGGTGGGGTGGCCAAATGCACTGGCAAGATATTAGAGGTTCCTGTTGGTCCGGAACTAGTTGGAAGAGTGGTGGATGCCCTTGGAAATCCGATCGACGGCAAAGGCCCAATCAAAACTAAATTAACTTCCCCGGTAGAAAAAGTTGCCCCCGGGGTAATGACAAGAAAGCCGGTTGACGAGCCTGTGCAGATAGGACTTAAAGCGGTTGATAGCATGGTGCCAATTGGAAGAGGGCAAAGAGAGCTTATTATTGGTGACCGACAAACAGGCAAAACAGCAATTGCTTTAGATGCAATTATTAATCAAAAAGGAACTGGCGTTACTTGTGTGTATGTAGCCGTTGGCCAAAAACAATCATCTATTGCCGCAGTGGTTAGAAAACTTGAAGAATACGGAGCTATGGAGCATACAATTATTGTTGCAGCAGCAGCAGCTGATCCTGCTCCAATGCAATTTCTTGCGCCTTACTCGGGATGTTCTATGGGCGAATATTTCAGAGACAAAGGGGAGGACGCGCTTATTATTTATGACGACCTTTCCAAGCAAGCTGTAGCCTATCGTCAGATATCGCTTCTACTCAGAAGGCCGCCGGGAAGAGAAGCTTATCCGGGTGATATTTTTTACCTTCATTCAAGACTTCTTGAAAGAGGCTGTAGGGTGAATGAAGATTATGTTGAAGAGCAAACCGAAGGCAAAGTTAAAGGCAAAACAGGGTCTTTGACCGCTTTGCCAATTATTGAAACTCAGGCTGGAGACGTTTCAGCTTTCGTTCCTACGAACGTTATTTCCATTACTGATGGTCAAATCTTCCTTGAAACCTCCTACTTCAATAAGGGACTATTACCAGCCATGAATCCAGGTATTTCTGTTTCAAGGGTGGGTGGAGCCGCTCAAACTCCGTTGATTAAAAAATTAGGCGGAGGAGTGAGAATTGCTCTTGCTCAGTTTAGAGAGCTGGAAGCTTTTGCACAATTTGCATCGGACTTGGATGATGCGTCTAGAGAGCAGCTTGAGCTTGGTCAGAAGGTAACAGAATTGATGAAGCAAAAACAATATTCACCTATGTCGGTTTCAGAGATGGGGCTGGTTCTTTTCGCCGTAGACAAAGGTTATTTAAAAGATGTGGAGCTCAATAAAATTGCAGATTTTGAATCAGCACTGATTTCTTACATGAATTCGGAGCACAAAGATTTCATGGATAATTTAGCCGAGAGCGGCGAACACTCAGATGAAATTCTTGCAACTTTCACAGAAGCTCTAGATAAATTTAAATCAACGCAAACTTGGTAGCACTGAATGGCGAATACTAAAGAAATTAGAAAGCAGATCTCAAGTATTTCTAATACCCAAAAAATAACGAGCGCCATGGAAATGGTAGCCTCAAGCAAGATGCGCAAGACTCAGGATCGCATGGAAATGGGAAGACCTTACGCTAACAGAATGTTATCGGTCATTGGCCATTTGGCTAACTCAAATCCAGAGTACAAGCCTGTCTACATGTCAGAGAGAGACGTCAAAGGAATAGGCGTCATTGTTATTGGATCGGACAAAGGGTTGTGTGGAGGACTTAATATAAATTTATTTAGAACCCTGCTTCCTTTTCTCAAGGAGCAATCAGAAGCAGGTGTAAATCAAATGTTTTGTCCCATTGGAACAAAAGCAAAAGTATTTTTTAATTCTTTTGGGGGCAACGTGGTTGCCACCGCTGAAAAACTTGGTGACATACCGGCACTTGAAGATTTGATTGGTTCAATAAAGGTCCTGCTTGATAAATTTGAGAGCGGTGAAATAGACAAGGTCTTCCTTGCCAGCAATAGATTTGAAAACACCATGACTCAAACGCCTGAAATAAGACAACTTCTTCCATTGTTACCAGAGAACACTCCTGAGCTAAAACACAGATGGGACTATATTTACGAGCCAGATGCAAAAGAACTTCTTGATGGTTTAATGCAAAGGTATGTTGAATCCCTCGTATACCAAGCGGTTATTGAAAACATTGCATGCGAACAGGCAGCAAAAATGGTAGCAATGAAAAACGCTACCGAAAATGCAGGGACAATCATTGATGAATTACAACTTATTTATAACAACGCAAGGCAAGCAGCAATTACTCAAGAACTTTCTGAGATTGTTGCTGGAGCCGAAGCAATTTAGAACTTGAGGAAAATAAAATGAGCCAAGGCACAGTAGTACAAGTAATCGGAGCCGTAATCGATGTGGAATTCTCTAGACAGGAGCTTCCTAAAATATACGATGCTCTTGAAGTTGAAGGAGAGGGTTTAGTTTTAGAAGTCCAGCAGCAGCTTGGAGACGGAATTGTTAGAACCATTGCAATGGGTCAAACAGAGGGTCTTCAAAGGGGTGCAAAAGTCTCAAATACAGGAGATGCAGTCAAAGTGCCCGTTGGAGAAAAAACCTTAGGAAGGATTTTGAATGTCTTGGGTGAACCCATTGACGGAAAAGGCGATGTCGGAGCTGAAGAACAAATGCCTATTCATAGAGCTCCGCCAAGCTATGAAGATCAGGCGGAATCATCTGAGATTTTAGAAACAGGAATAAAAGTTATTGATCTAATGTGCCCGTTTGCTAAAGGAGGTAAAGTCGGATTGTTCGGGGGTGCTGGTGTAGGAAAGACAGTCAACATGATGGAGCTAATCAGAAACATCGCTTACGAAACAAGCGGTTATTCTGTTTTTGCCGGCGTCGGCGAGAGGACAAGAGAAGGAAATGATTTTTATCTAGAAATGACCGAATCACAAGTATTGGATAAGGTTGCCTTGGTTTATGGACAAATGAACGAACCTCCTGGATGCAGAATGAGGGTGGCTTTATCAGGATTAACCATTGCCGAGAAATTCAGAGATGAGGGTAAAGATGTGCTCTTATTCGTTGATAATATTTATAGATACACTTTGGCTGGCGTGGAATGTTCATCGCTTCTTGGAAGAATG
>CABZYK010000021.1:0-4212 GCA_902529935.1 uncultured SAR86 cluster bacterium
TGCCATTCAAGGAAGTTGCACCCCAATTTTATCCCAAAGATAAAAAAGGAAGATTATCCATAACTGATTGTCTATCTAAAAATCAAGAAATTATCGTTCAAGTTGAAAAAGAAGAACGCGGAAACAAAGGTGCTGCATTAACTACTTTTGTCAGTTTGGCAGGAAGATTTTTAGTTTTAATGCCGAATAACCCAAAAGCTCAAGGCATCTCTAGAAGATTGAACCCTTCTGAAAGAGATACTTTGAAACAAAAAGTTTCTGCTCTGAACATACCTGAAGAAATGGGCATTATTGTAAGGACTGCTGGGGAGGGAAAGGAATTAACTGAATTAGAATGGGATTTTGATTATTTATTAAAAGTCTGGGATGCAATTTTGGAGGCAAATCTACAAAAAAATGCTCCTTTCTTAATTTACAAAGAAAGTGACGTAATCATTAGATCTCTCCGAGATTATGTAAGAGAAGACGTCGATGAAGTTTGGATAGATACTCAAGAAGCATATGACCAGGCTATAGAGTTTGTAGACAGGGTCATGCCAGAACAATCAAATATCATCAAAAGATATGAAAACAGTCTGCCTCTTTTCACTAGATATCAAATTGAATCTCAAATAGAGACTGCTTATCAAAGAGAAGTAAAACTTGAGTCAGGTGGATCAATAGTCATTGATGATGCAGAAGCCTTAGTTGCGATAGATATAAATTCATCAAAAGCAACTTCAGGTAAAGATATTGAAGAAACTGCTACGCATACAAATCTTGAAGCAGCGAGAGAAATATCCAGGCAGTTGAGACTCAGAGATATTGGCGGTCTAGTGGTTATTGATTTTATTGACATGATGAATCTTGAAAATAAAAGAAAAGTGGAAGATGAAATGCGAAATTCTCTCTCAGCGGATAGAGCGAGAGTACAAATTGGCAGAATTTCAAGATTCGGTCTTCTTGAACTTTCTAGACAAAGACTAAGATCTTCTTTAAAGGAAAGATGGACACAAGATATTAATACCCTCTCAACCGCTGTATTAAGATTAATTGAAGAAGAAAGTAGTAAAGAAAATACGGGAGAAGTGAGAGCAATCGTATCGCCATCAATGTCTGCTCTTTTATTGAATGAGAGAAGAATAAGACTTAACGATATCGAAGCAAGAGCTAACTTAAAAGTAACTGTTATAGCTGATCCCATTCGTCCAGATACAAGATTTGAAGTTGTTAGATTAAAAGATGGAGAAATAATTGAAGAGGAAACAAGTTCTCACATACAAGAACAATTAGAGAAAGATTCAATAAGTTCTCCTGTTGCAAGGAAGGAGGAAAAAGCTGCTGTTAATCTGATGCCATCCTCCAGACCTAAAACTGGTTTGATATCCAAATTGATGAATCTGTTTAAAGGTAATAAACCCAAAGGAAAGAAAAAACCAAAAAATATAAGAAAACGAAATCCTAGAAAAGCTCAAAATAAAAAACATCAGCCTAAACAAGATGCTAGAAGGAATTCCAATCATAAGAGAAGACCGTCTAACCAAAAAAGGGAGCAGGTTAAATCTAAGGCAACGGCGAAAAAAGATTCAGCAAATGAATCGCCAAAGAAAAAAATCTCAAAACCAAAAAAAAATAATAAAACCGTTGCAAAAAAAGACTCTGAGGCCAAACTTCAAGCTGATGCAGCTGTAGGTAAAGTTAAAGAAACTAACAAGGAATCAAAATCTGAAATTAGTAAAAAAGCTACTAAACCAGTGAAATTATCTAGACCTAAGAAAGTTGAAGAACCCAAAAAGGTTGAAAAAGAGGAATCAGTTTTAGATCAGACTCAACATGCCGGCGATATTAGGGCCTCAAACGATCCAAGAAATAAATAATCTATTTAAGACTATTCAGGTAATGTTGAATTAAATCTCCTGAAATAGATACGCCTGGTGGAGGAGTATTAGGTAAATTATCAACTTCAAACCATTGAGCATCATCTATTTCATCATTATCTGGGGTTATTTCTCCAGATTTGTATTCAGCAAAATATCCAAGCATTAATTGGCCCGGGAAAGGCCAAGACTGACTTTGAAAATATTTAATATTGTGAACCTCTATTCCAACTTCTTCTTTAACTTCTCTCATTAAACAGGCTTCGGCGCTTTCTCCGGCCTCAATAAAGCCAGCAATGGTGCTGTAAAGATTCACTGGAAAATTTTTATTGTGCGCCAATAAGATGCTTTTATCTTTATGAATTAAGGTAATTATGCATGGAGAAATTTTTGGATAAACTAAAGGCGCATGACAATTATGACATTTCATAGCCCTTTCTCTTTCATCATGATGTAATTCTGATCCGCAAAAGCCGCAATATTTATTTGAGTCTGACCAGTTAACTATCTGAAATGCTCTAGAAATGGCTTCGAATAGCCGCATATTCATCACAGGAAATAAAGCTCTTAAATCGGTAAAAGTTGTATCTGGAATCATTGTTTGTTCGTTTGAGACAGACACAGCATAAAGAGGTGCATGATCTAAATATCCAATAAAGTGTCTACTTTTTTCTTCTAGACCTGACCATTTCATTTCATCCTCAGTAGCTGGTCGGACCGAAGATTCTTTTAAAAAGTGTAATAACTTTGAATTATATACAGGAAAGTACTTTGACTCTTTAGACGTATCATCTATAAAATTAGCCGGCGTAAAAATATTCATACAAAAAAACTATGTCCTCAGCAATTTTTAAGAACTTTCTTGGTCATGCTCCTGATTGGTATAAGCAGACCATTCTAGCCTTTTTAGTTATAAATCCAATTCTTTACTTCATTTGTATTGCAACGTCCTTGCCTGCCGGAACCATTCTAGGCTGGGTTATTCTTGCGGAATTTATTTTTACACTTGCGATGACTTTTAAATGTCACCCTCTTCCTCCTGGAGGACTGATTGCACTGCAGGCAGTTATTTTAGGGCTCACTACAACCAGTCAAGTTTATTACGAAATTTCTCTAAATCTTAAAGTAATTCTATTGCTTATGTTCATGGTTGCTGGAATATTTTTTATGAAGGACTTGCTTCTTTTTATTTTTACTAAGCTTTTATTGAAAGTAAAAAACAAGACAACTGTATCTCTTCTTTTTGTCTTTGCTGCCGCTTTTTTATCAGCTTTTCTTGATGCCTTAACCGTAACAGCAGTTTTAATATCCGTCGCCGTAGGTTTTTATACTGTTTACCACCAAGCGGCATCTGGAAAAGATTATTTAGATGAACATGATTTAAACGATGATTCTCATCTAGACGATAATGAATCAATTAATTTAGAAAAATTTAAACTCTTTCTTTGTAACCTACTAATGCATGGAGCCGTGGGAACAGCTCTTGGTGGCGTTTGTACTATTGTAGGAGAGCCACAAAATCTTCTTATTGCATCCATCGCCGAATGGGACTTTATAGAATTTTTTATGAGGATGGCTCCAATTTCAATGCCTGTTTTAATCGCTGGCTTATTCACTACATTATTTTTAGAAAGATCTAAGGTTTTTGGATACGGCGCTCAACTCCCAGAAAGAGTCAGAGATATACTTCAAGCATTTGATGATGATCAAACAGCTAACTTAACAGATCAAGTTAAAGCCAAACTTCTCGTTCAACTAATCGTTGGATTAATCCTTATGTTCTCTTTGGCATTTAGTATTGCTGCTGTTGGTCTTATAGGTTTGATGATCATTATACTTTTGACTTCATTTACAGGGATCATTGAAGAAAAAGAATTAGGAAAAGCCTTCGAGGAAGCTCTTCCTTTCACAGCCCTGCTGGTTGTTTTTTTTGCTGTGGTTGCAGTTATACACGATCAACATTTATTTAAACCTGTTATTGATTATGTGTTTCTTCAAGCCGTAGAACTTCAAGCGCCTCTGTTTTTTATAGCAAATGGAATTTTATCCATGATTAGTGACAATGTTTTTGTTGCTACTATTTATATCAACGAAATTAAAGCTGCATTAGATTCTGGAGAAATCAGCAGAGATCAATTTGATGCGTTAGCTGTTGCGATAAATACCGGTACAAACTTACCAAGTGTTGCTACTCCAAACGGACAAGCAGCTTTTCTCTTCTTGCTAACATCATCAGTGGCTCCTCTAATTGGTCTGTCTTATTTAAGAATGGTCAAGTTGGCTCTTCCTTATACAATCGTATTGAGCTCTGTTGGATTAACAGCAATTTTTTATTACTTTTAATGGATAGAACCTT
>CABZYK010000022.1:0-3519 GCA_902529935.1 uncultured SAR86 cluster bacterium
AACAGTTAGAGAAACGTATTTATTTTCAGATTCAACCCAAAATTTATGTTGATTAAGATTGGGCAAAAACCTTCTTTTCGTTCTGTTTAATGCCTTGGAAACATTGTTTCCTGCCATTGGCTTTTTTCCTGTTACCTGACAAACTTTTGACATAACTATATTTTTTATAAATCTGAGGCACGATTTATACCAGAAACTAATGGTTATGAAAACCTATCTAAGTTATATTTCGCATTATGGATCAGCTAATAAATAAAAGGGTTCTCTTGTGCGTGACTGGTGGCATTGCTGCCTACAAATCTGCTGAATTAGTTAGGTTATTCAAAAACTCTGGTTCCGACGTGAGGGTTTTGATGACTAAATCCGCTCAGGAATTTATTACACCTTTAACTATGCAGGCTCTTTCCGGCAACCCAATTCATTCTGATCTTCTTGATCCTGGAGCTGAAGCTGCAATGGGACATATAGAATTGGCTAGGTGGTCAGATATCATTGTCATAGCACCATGCACAGCCGACTCAATTGCAAAACTAGCTTTAGGTAGAGGCGACGATCTTCTTAGTGCGGTTGCTCTATCTACTGATGCACCAATTTTTGTTGCTCCTGCAATGAATCAGGCCATGTGGAGAGATGGGGCGACACAAAACAATATATCCACTCTTGCAGAAAAAAACTTTATTTTTATTGGCCCAGATATTGGAACCCAAGCTTGTGGTGACACCGGCCCAGGAAGAATGACAGAGCCATCGGATATAATTCAACAAGTTTCATTGAACTTTAGTAAAGGTCTATTGGCAGGAAAAAAAATCCTTATCACTGCAGGACCAACGCGTGAGATGATTGACCCTGTTAGATTCATATCAAACCGTAGTTCAGGGAAAATGGGCTTTGCTTTAGCTGAAGCAGCTTGTGATGAAGGCGCTTTTGTTAGTTTGATATCCGGGCCAGTCAATTTACCCACTCCTGAAAGAATATTCAGACATGATGTTGAAACTGCAAAACAAATGTATGACAAAGTAAATGAAATGATAGATGAGATAGATATTTTCATTGCAACCGCTGCAGTTTGTGACATCAAGCCATCTCATCCTTCAAATCAAAAAATCAAAAAACAACAGATACTAGATGCAAACAACATTCTTTTAGAAGAAAATCCTGACATTGTGGCGAGTGTTAAAAAAGCTCATCCAAATAAGAAGGTAATTGGGTTTGCTGCTGAAACTGAGAATGTTCTTGATAACGCTAAACTCAAACTTTCTGAAAAAGAACTTGATCTGATCATTGCAAACGATGTCTCAAATGCTGAGATTGGATTTGATTCCGATGATAACGAAGTGCATTTAATCTCAGAAAAAAATTCAAGGAAAATCAATAAATCTACGAAAGAGAAAGTTTCAAGAGAAATAATCAAATATATATCCGATAATTTAAAGTGATTAGATGGTTATTGGTTAGAATTTTGGGCTTCCTTTTGCCTGACATCATTAAAACTTTTACAGGTAAAAATCAAAAGGAATCTAATTTACCGTTAAATGTAAAATTTAAGATTCTTAATGAAAGGTTAGGTAAAGAATTTCCATTGCCCACCTTTCAGACTGCTGGTTCTGCTGGCCTAGATATATGTGCATGCATTGAAGAAGATATTTTCATCAATCCAAACGACTCCGTATTAGTGCCTACCGGCTTTAGTATTCATATAGATAATCCTGATTATGCTGCTTTCATTCTTCCAAGATCTGGTTTAGGTCATAAGCACGGTATAGTTTTAGGTAACTTGATTGGATTAATTGATTCGGATTATCAAGGAGAGATCATGGTTTCTTTATGGAATAGATCTGATGAAACATTCACAGTTGAGCCTGGGGCAAGGATTGCTCAAATGGTTTTCTTGCCGGTTATGAATCCTAATTTTTCTATCGTGAAAGAGTTTTCATCGTCAGAGAGAGGAGACAAAGGTTTTGGATCCTCTGGCTTCTAGTTAGCTTAGAAGGTAAATTCTTTTTTTCTCAGCCTAAGATGGCTTGGAGTAACCTCCACCAGCTCATCTTCTTCAATAAACTCCAATGCTTGCTCTAAGGAATGATTTATATGCGGGGTCAGGATTAAATTTTCATCCGTTCCCGCTGCCCTTATATTTGTCAATTGTTTTGCTTTTGTAGGATTTACTGGTAGATCATTATCTCTAGTATGCAAACCTACAATTTGTCCTTTGTATACATCTGTACCATGACCAACAAATAATTTTCCCCTGTTTTGCAGATTAAATAATGAATAGGCAAGTGTTTTTCCAGCCGCCATGGAAACTAAGACACCATTTTGTCTATTCTTAAGTTCATTTGTTTTCGCTTTGTCGTATTTTTCAAATACGCTTGTAAAAATCCCGGTCCCGCTTGTTAAAGTTAAAAATTGAGACCTAAAACCAATAATACCTCTTGAGGGAGCTAAAAATTCTAGTTTTAATCTTCCCTTGCCATCCAGAACCATATCTCTTAATTCTGCTTTTCTTAGACCCATCTCTTCCATGATTGATCCTTGAAACTCCTCTTCAATATCGATCACTACTTGCTCATAAGGCTCATGGATTTCGCCATTGATTTCTTTTTGAATAACTTCAGGCTTGGAGACTCCAAGCTCAAATCCATCTCTTCTCATGCTTTCTATGAGAACTGATAAATGAAGTTCTCCTCTGCCGGATACAATAAATTTATCAGGCGAGTCTCCTTGCTTAACCCTTAATGCAACATTGCTGAGTAATTCTTGTTCTAATCGTTCTTTTATGTTCCTTGATGTAACAAATTTTCCATCTTGACCAGCAAATGGAGAATCATTTACTTGAAAAGTCATGCTTACGGTTGGCTCATCTACTTTTAGAGGAGGAAGTGAAGATATATTTTCAGGAGAGCATAAAGTATCTGAGATGAAGAGTTTCTCAATTCCTGAAACGCAAACAATATCTCCTGCATCTGCCTCAGATACCTCAATTCTTTCTAAGCCTCTGTGACTCATCACTTGTAGAACTTTACCTTTTCTTTCTTCTTTATCTGAATCAATAATAACTACTGGATCATTGGGTTTAATTTTTCCAGCTTTAATTCTTCCAATGCCTATTACGCCAACATATTCATTACTATCTAATGCACTGATTTGCATTTGAAAAGGCTTACTCACATCAACTTTTGGAGAAGGGACTTTTTCAATTATTAAGTCCAATAAAGGAGACATATCTTCTTTAATCTCATCAGGCTCTAATCCAGCAACTCCATTTAAAGCAGATGTATAAATAACATCGAAATCCATTTGTTCATCATTACCGCCTAGACGATCGAATAAATCAAAAACCTGATCTAATACCCAATCTGGCCTTGCACCATCTCTATCAATTTTATTAATCAGCAATATTGGATTAAGACCTTGTTCAAAAGCCTTTTCAGTAACAAATCTTGTTTGAGGCATTGGTCCGTCAACTGCATCTACTAAAAGTAGAACTGAATCAACCATGGTTAGAATTCTTTCCACTTC
>CABZYK010000023.1:0-3484 GCA_902529935.1 uncultured SAR86 cluster bacterium
TCACCAAAGTCTAAATTCTTTTCTACCATGAATAGTGATGCGCCAAGAATTGCGCAATTTACTGTTATAAGAGGAAGAAATATTCCAAGAGCAGTATAAAGTTTGGGAACGTATTTATCTAAAAACATCTCAAGAATGTCTGTACCAGAGGAGGATGATATTGAGAATATTATTCCCAGGGGATGCGACTCTAGCGACAATGATCATTTAGAAATTGATTTTTCTGCAATCGCCAAAGGTTATGCAGTTGATGAGATTGCTAGATTATTGGATGATCAAAATCTAAATAATTATTTTATTGATATCGGTGGAGAAATACTTGTTAAAGGAAATAAAATAAAATCTCCTTGGATTATCTGCATTGAAAATCCTGATACTCAAAGCAGCAAACCAATTGAGTGTTTATCGAAAAAAGACAACGAAAAGTATATGGCTGTGGCAACTTCAGGTGATTACAGAAATTTTTTTACTTTAGATAATAAGCGCTATTCTCATACAATTGATCCTAAGACAGGTTTTCCTATTTCAAATAATTTAACATCCGTCTCTGTTGCCTTGCCTGGACAGTTTCGACATGCTGGTGATGCAGATGCTTTGGCAACTGCATTGAATGTCATGGGTTTAAAAGAAGGTTTTGAATTTGCAGTTAATAATTCAATTGCAGCCTTATTTATTTTTAGGTCAGAAGGTGAATTTTCTATTAGAATGACTCCATCTTTTGAAGATATAATTCACTAAATATGGTTACTTTTTTCTTTGCATCTATTGTTGTGATCTTATCAATCTTAGGATTGAGTCTTGGATTAATCTTGAACAACAAGCCTTTAGAAGGATCTTGTGGAGGTATGAGCAATCTCGATAGTGATTTGGAATGTACTATATGTGGCGGTAATCCAAAAAAATGTCCTAAGTAATTAGAACTGATTCATCGTATTGTCTTTTCCACCTGCTTTGAGTGCTTTATCGCCTGAAAAATATTCTTTGTGAGTATCGCCAATTGTTGACCCAGCAAGATCTTGGTGTTTTACAGATGACATATCTCTTCTTATTTCTTGTCTTTGAATACCTTTAACATAAGCTAGCATTCCTTCATCACCAAAATAACCTTCAGTTAATGTTGCAGTTCCCAAAGCTGTTTCGTGATAAGTGGGCAGGGTAATTAAATGATGAAAAATTCCTGCTTCTCTTGAAGCATCTTTCTGGAAAGTTTTTATGAGATTATCTGCTTCTAAGGCCAGCTCAGAATCGTCAAACTTAACATCCATTAAACCTTTAGGATCCGAGGAAGGATCAGGATATGCCGAAACATCTTTACCCGAATCAACCCATTCTTTGTAAACCTGTTCTCTAAATGACAAAGTCCAATTAAAAGATGGAGAATTGTTATAGACTAACTTAGCCTTGGGTTCCACTTTTCTAATAGCATTAACCATGTCAGCAATTTGCTGAACATTTGGTTTTTCTGTCTCAATCCACAAGAGATCAGCTCCATTTTGTAAGCTTGTAATACAATCAAGGACGACTCTGTCAAAACCTGTGCCTTCTTTAAATCTGTAAAGACCATTAGGTAAACGAACAGGTTTTACTAACAGGCCATTTTGATGGATGGTTATATCGTTTTCATCTAATTCTTCAAGGTTAGTAATTTCTTCAGTTTCAAGAAAAGAATTATATTGATCTGCCAAGTCGCCTTGTTCCTGCATTACAGGGACTTTCTGAGTAAGTCCGGCTCCTAAAGAATCTGTTCTGGCAACTATTAAACCATTTTCAACACCGAGTTCTAAAAAGGAATATCTAACCGCATTGATTTTATGTAAAAAGTCTTCGTGAGGGACTGTAACCTTTCCATCTTGGTGCCCACATTGTTTTTCATCAGAAACCTGATTCTCAATCTGAATGCAACACGCTCCAGCTTGAATCATTTTCTTTGCTAGTAAATATGTTGCTTCCTCATTACCGAAGCCAGCATCGATATCTGCAATTATTGGCACAACATGAGTCTCAAAATTATCTATTTTGGATATCACTTCTGATTCATCTCCACCATTTCCTCTTACTTCATCCAATTCATTGAATAGATGTTGTAACTCAACAGCATCGGCTCTTTTTAAAAATGTATATATCTCTTTAATTAAGTTTGGAACAGCTAATTTCTCATGCATGCTTTGATCTGGAAGAGGGCCAAAGTCAGATCTAAGAGCAGCGACCATCCATCCGCTCAAATAAACATATCTCTTGTTAGTAGTTTCTCTGGATTTTTTTATCTCCATCATCATTTGTTGAGCGGTAAAACCATGCCAACAACCCAAAGATTGAGTATAAACAGATGAATCTCCATCATATTCAGACATATCTTTGTGCATGATGTCTGCTGTATATTTAGCTATATCCAAGCCTGTTTTGAATCTATTTTGTAAATCCATTCGAGCTGCATTTTCAGCAGAAATATTTTTGTATAAATCTCCACCTTTAGCTATTAATTGCTCAAAATGTTCTACAGTCTTTTTATAATCAAGCATTTACAGTCCTCTTCTCAATGAATACTTATTTTAATTTTGCTAGATAGCTAGCTAAGCCGATGTATTGTATAGGAGTTAGCTTAAGAAGTTTAGTTTTATCTACCTCATTAATAGGGAGATTTTCTATTAGGTTACGATAACTTTCCCTGCTTAATTCTTTCCCTCTAGTTAATTTTTTTATGATGTCATAACTATTAGAAATTTTATTTTTTCTCATGACAGTCTGTATTGCTTCTGCTAAAACTTCCCAACTTTCCTCTAATTCCTCATTAATTTTTTTCTTATTTGCTTCGAGTTTATTGAGCCCTTTATTCAGTGACTTAAGTGAAATTTCTAAATATGCAAAACATAGACCAATATTTCTGCTCACTGTTGAATCGGATAAGTCTCTTTGTAATCTAGAAATTTGTAATTTATTTTTGAGAGCAGGAATTAAGCTGTTTGATAAAGTTAAATTTCCTTCAGCATTTTCGAAATCAATTGGATTGACTTTGTGCGGCATAGTTGATGAACCCACCTCGGACGAAGAAATTTTTTGTTTCAGGTAATCTTTAGATATATAAAGCCAAATATCTTTTGATAGATCTATTAATACATTATTTAAATTTTCTATATTAGATAGTAAGAAAACAAGATTGTCTTTAAATTCAATTTGAGATGAAATTAGGGAATATCCTAGATTAAATGAAGATATAAATTTCTTAGTTATATTTGGCCAATTGATATCAGAGTCTAGTGCATGATGGGCATTAAAATTACCTACAGCTCCATTAAATTTTGCAGATTGTTTCGATTCATTAATTTTATTTTGATGAAAGGAAATTCTATGAAAAAAATTCTTAAATTCTTTCCCTAAAGAAGTAGGGCTAGCTTTTTGACCGTGTGTGAAAGAAAGCATAGAAATATTTGCCCATTTGATAGCCATTTTATTAATTTCTTTATTGAGAGATTTTAGATTTGGTAGT
>CABZYK010000024.1:0-3273 GCA_902529935.1 uncultured SAR86 cluster bacterium
TTTGACTATGTTGTTGTAGGAGCTGGAAGCTCCGGTTGTGTAATGGCAAACAGGTTAAGTGAAGACGGTACTGATACCGTTCTTATTCTTGAGGCAGGAGGCAAGGATACAAATATGTTTATTCACATGCCTTCTGGATACTCGCAAATTGTTCCTACCAAGAATGATAATAATTATGGTTTTGAGACTGAACCAGAAGCTACAACTAATAACAGGCCTTTATACTGGCCAAGAGGTAAAGGTTGGGGTGGCTCATCTTCAATAAACGCAATGATTTATATCCGAGGCCATTCTTATGATTATGACTTATGGCGACAACAAGGAAATGAAGGGTGGTCATACGATGATGTGCTTCCTTATTTCAAAAAGGCAGAAAATTTTCATGGCGATGGAGATGAAGAGTTTCATGGATATGAAGGCCCTCTTCATGTCAAAAAATCTGATAGAGATGATGATTTACTACTAGAAAAATTCATTGAGGCTGGTCAACAAGCTGGGTTTCCTTACACAAGAGACTTCAATGGAAAAGAACAGGAGGGTGTTTCAAGATACGAACATACCATTAATGATACTTCTAGAGGGCCAAGGAGATGGAGCTCAGCTCAAGCTTATCTGCATCCTGTATTAGAAAGAGAGAATTTAAGCAACGAAATCAATGTAACAGTTGATAAGTTGATAATGGATGGAAAAAAAGTAAAAGGTATTGAGTACATAAACAAGAAAGGCGAAAGAAAATCATGTTTTGCCAACAAAGAGGTTATTTTATCTGCAGGTGCTCTCGGTTCTCCTCTTATTTTGATGAGAAGCGGGATTGGAGATCCAAACGATATAACAAAACATGGCATAGACTTAGTTCATGAGCTGAAAGGAGTTGGAAAAAATATGCAAGACCACTACGGTGTGACCAGCTCATTTTACGCTACTAAACCAGTTACTCTGCATAGATCGGTATCATGGATTAAAACTCAGATAGCAGGAATTAAGTACTTATTATTTGGAACAGGTGATGCTGCTTACCCACCTTGTAGTGGTGGAGGCTTCATAAAATCTAGCCCAGAAAAAGATTTGCCAGATACCCAGCTTCATTATGTTTCTATTCAAGGTGAAGATCAGCATTTTAGAACCGGTGTGACTAAAGAGCATGGTTTTTCATGCATAGCTTACATATGTAGACCACAAAGCAGGGGTTATTTGACTCTGAAAAGTGCTGATCCAGAAGATGAACCTCTTCTATATCCAAATTACCTTTCTGAGGAGGAAGATGTAATTGATCTTAGAAATGCTCTGAGAGAAACAAGAAGGATATTGATGCAGCCAGCATTTGATGAATTCAGAGGAGATCCTGTGAAGCCAGGACCCGAAATCAATATTGATGATGATGAGGAATTAGATAACTGGATTAGAGAAAACGGAGAAACACTTTATCACCCAGTGAGTACGTGCAAGATGGGTAATGATGAAATGAGCGTTGTTGACGATGAACTAAAAGTTCATGGTATTGATGGATTGAGAGTGATAGATGCATCTATAATGCCAACGCTCATAGCTGGAAATACAAATGCTCCGGCAATTATGATTGCTGAAAAAGCTGCTGACTTAATAAGACAAGCATCTTAAAAATCCTGGAGAGGTGGCTGAGTGGTTGAAAGCGCTCCCCTGCTAAGGGAGTATGTGGTAATCCCGCATCGAGGGTTCGAATCCCTCCCTCTCCGCCATTAATTAGAAAATTACCTCTTAAATAAAAATCATTTACAATAAATTCATGCATAATCCGAAGGATAAAAATTCTTTAAATCAATCTGAGTCAGATCTACTCCTTACTAGGGCAAAAGAAGTAATTCCTGGAGGAATATTCGGTCATTATAAATATGCTGTCAGGAAAGACGGGCCCAAATTTTTCTCTCAAGCGGATGGAGCGTATTTTTGGGATGTTGATGGAAATGAGTACTTAGATTTGGTTTGTGCTTGGGGCCCTATGATTCTCGGCTATAACAATCCCGTAGTAGATGAAGCAGCTAGGAAACAATTAAATCTTGGCAATACTGTCAGTATCGCCTCTCCTGTGATGATTGAATTAGCTGAAACTTTAGTTGATTTAGTATCAATTGCCGATTGGAGTTTGTTTGGTAAAAATGGAGCTGATAGTACTTCTCTTGCGGTGATGGTATCCAGACAAGAAACAGGCAAGCAAAAAATATTAAAAATAAACGATGGATATCATGGCTCAAACAGCTGGATGCAAAGACGCAACAGTCCTGGCATCATTAATTCAGATTCCGCAGAAGTTATCTCCATCGACTGGAACGACTTAGATGGATTTAATCAAGCAATCTCAGATCATGGAGATGATATAGCATGTTTTATCTCAAGTCCTTATCATCATCCAACTTTCAAAAATAATGTCTATCCGAATGAAGGATACTGGAAACACATCGAGAAAGTTTGTCGTAAAAATAACATTATTTTAATTGTCGATGACGTCAGGACTGGTTTTAGAATTGATCTAAAAGGATCAAATAATTTTTTTGGTTTTTCTCCAGATTTAATTTGTCTAGGGAAAGCCATAGCGAATGGATATCCAATATCTGCCTTGGTAGGAAAAGACTCGTTAAAAGAATCAGCTGAGAATGTTTATTTTACTGGGACTCAATTTTTAAACTCAGCCCCTATGGCTGCAGCAAAAGCAACAATCGATGAATTAGTTAAGCAGGATGCGGTTACTAAGATGAATAATTTTGGTAACTTGTTAAAAGAAAGTCTAGTCAAGATTGCGGAAGATTTTGATATCAAGATGATTGTTTCTGGAGTCCCAGCTATGCCTTACTTTCGAATTGAGCACGAAGACAAAACACTCCATTCAAGATGGGTTGATGCTTGCTTAAGCAAAGGTCTTTATCTTACTGATTATCACAATCATTTTATTTCATTGGCTCACGAAGATGAGCATCTGAAAAAAGTTGAGGATATTACTAGGGCAGCTTTTGAAGTTGTTAAGCTGTAGTTTCTTCCCCTTTAAATTCTCTCCAATTATTAACTAGCCCTTTGTAGTTTATGAAAACCCAAAGAGGCATTGCAGCAAGCAACCACCAAAGCTCAGTTTCAATGAGCAAATAAATACCAGGCACGAAACCAATAGTTCCAACTACAAAACCATAAAACCTTACCTTTGCGCTTAGACTTGTAAGTAAATAAACACAAATAAAGGCGAAAATTTGATCAAATATCTGCGCTGAATTAAAAAGATTAATCTCAAACATAACAATCCTCAAAAAA
>CABZYK010000025.1:0-2838 GCA_902529935.1 uncultured SAR86 cluster bacterium
ATATCGCCAAAAATTTAAAAGCATTCGTCAATCTTTTAAAGATAATTTAAAAGAAGTATTAACCAACATAACTGTAAATATAATTGCTGGAATTCCAGATAACGCACATATGATAAAAAATTCTCCGAAACCGTATGAATCAACAATGAAACCAGATGAGCTTGAAATCAATCTTGAAGGCAAAGTTCCTAACAAAAATAAACCAGCATATTGAGTTGCTGTATAGGTTTTGGATACAACACTTGAAAGCAAAGATATTACGACCACCACAACAAACCCTTGAGTAAAATTATCAGCAGTGATCGTTAAGATAAGAAAGCTTAAATCTTTGCCTACATTATTAAGCAGCAAAAAGAATAAATTAGTCAAAGGAGCTAAAATTGAGCCTGCAATAAGCATGCTTGCAATACCAAATCTATGAATTAACAAGCCACCAAATAAACCTCCTGCAATTGTCATGGAAAGACCATAAAGATTTGTATAGGTAGCCACCTCAGACTTAGTAAATCCAAGAAATTGATAGAAAGGCATTGCCATAGGGCCAAGAAAAATGTCACTCAATCTATAGGTAAACATAACCAATAACAAAATAATTAAATGATTTTTATACCTTAGAAATAAATCTAAATAAGGATCAAGAAAACTGTCCTTAAGCCATTTCCCAAAGTTTGTGAATGGAGATAGCATGGGTTTTGCAATCCTATCTGGCTCATCCAAAAAGTAAAAAGTAAGAATAGAGAAGCCAATAAAAAATAACCCAAGAAAAACATAAGCAGTCTGGAATCCAAAAATTTCAGCAAGATATAAACCGATAACTTGAGAGATTAAGACCGCTCCAATTCGATAACCTATTACATAAACTGATGATGCTTCTCCCAGCTCTTTTTTTTGAACAAGTTCAATCCTTAGTGCATCTACACAAATATCTTGTGTTGCAGAAAAGATACTTATCAAAAGAGCTAAATAAGCAAAAAATAAGATATTTGAATTTGGATCAATCATCCCTAATGAAATCACAAAGCAGCCTGTTACAATCTGAGAAAAAATAAGCCAACTTCTTCTCTGCCCCAAGCCATTGAGAATCGGCAAACTTAATCTATCAATTAATGGAGCCCATAAAGCTTTAATTGTGTAGACGATAAGAATCAAACTAAAAAGACCGATAGTGCTCTTTTCAATACCAGCTTCTGCGAGCCAATAATTTAAAGGATCTATCAGCAATCCTAGAGGGATCCCAGATAAACAACCCAATAATATAATTTGTAGATTTTTCTTCTGAAAATAAGCCAGAAAAGATTGACTAAATGAAGCCATTAATCCCTAAAATTTTTAAATTGCAAAGGCAGCTCAATATCAAGCGATTTAATTTCAGCCATAATTGATTGCAAGTCATCCCTCTTCTTTCCAGAAATTCTAACCGTATCCCCTTGGATGGAAGACTGAACTTTGATTTTTGAGGATTTTACAGCTTGATTTATCATCCGACCAATATCTTGAGAGATGCCTTCATTAACAATAATCTCTTTTGATGCTTGGTTATTGGATTCAATTGTTGCATCCTCAGAAAGACATTTTATATCAATACCCCTTTTGGCGAGAGATTCTTTCAATATCGGAAGCATTTGATCAATTTGAAAAGATTGTTGAGACTTCAAAGTAATTTTATTTTCATTTTGAAGAATCTCAGAATCAGTGCCTTTGAAATCAAATCTGTTTCCAATAACTCTATTAGCTTGATCTATGGCATTGGTCAGCTCATGTTGATCAACTTTGGATTCGATATCAAAAGAAGGCATTATTTGGTTATTCTATCTTTAAATTTATCCCAATCGAACCCTTTTCCTGGATCAGATTTCCTTCCTGGAGCTATATCACTATGTCCAACAATTCGATCGAGAGTGATTCTTGGAAGCTCTGACATTAAGGTGCTTGTAAGAGATACCAGGGATTCGTATTGATTCTCTTCAAAAGAATCAACATCAGTGCCTTCAAGCTCAATTCCAATTGAGTAATCATTACAATCTTCTCTTCCTTCAAAACTTGAAACCCCTGCATGCCAAGCTCTGTCTAAAATTGAAACAAATTGGGTAATTTCTCCATCTCTTTTTATCAAAAAATGGCTTGATACCTTCAAATCTTTTATTTCTTGAAAATATTTGTCTTTTGAATGGTCAAGTTTATTTTGAAAAAAATCTTCTACAAAGCTATTGCCAAAAATTCCCGGCGGAAGACTTATAGAATGGATCACAATTAAATCTATCTCTTCGTTGGATCTGACATCATAATTAGGAGAAGGACATCTGTTTGCTTTATCCAACCAGCCTTTTTCAAGTCTCATTTAATATTTTTTTAGCTAATATTTCTGCAGTCTCTGCGCTAAGTGTCCATCCAAGATGCCCATGACCAGTGTTATAAAAAATATCTCCAAGATTGCTTTCAAAAAGAAGAGGCATCATATCTGGAGTCATTGGCCTAAGTCCTGCCCAAGGTGTGTAGCTCTCAGTACTCACATCTGGAAAATATTTTTTTACCCAGTTTAGTAATGGTCTGACCCTGTCTTGCCTTATATCTTTGTTGTATCCTGCTAACTCTGCTGTTCCTGCAACCCTGAGTCTATTGCCTAATCTACTTGAAACAATTTTTACTGGATCATCGATCAGGGAAACTTTAGGGGCTGCTTCCTGAGAAACTTGATCATTTAGATTGATGGTTACGCTGTAACCTTTTACTGGATAGACTTGCATTCTATCACCCAATACATTCGCGAACTTTTGAGTGTCGACACCTGCACAAATCGCCACCTTATCAAACTCCAAACCCTCAGTAATATTTCCATCG
>CABZYK010000026.1:0-2145 GCA_902529935.1 uncultured SAR86 cluster bacterium
GGTATGGAGCAGCCAATTAAATATTGGGTTCCATCAATTGCACCTTCTGGAATGATTTACTACACAGGAGATAATTTTCCTGAATGGAAAAATTCTTTGATGATCTCATCTTTAAAAGCAAAAAAAGTTTCTAAGATTTCATTTAATGAGACATTAAATTCGTCAGAAGATAATTTATTTCAAGAACTAAACCATAGATTCAGAAATATTCTGCAGCATCCCAATGGAAACATACTCTTATTAACCGATGGACCTAGAGGTAAATTAATTGAAATAAGTCCCCTTAATAATTTAGAAATTGTAACTCCAGATGGAATAACAGCGTTTTACTTAAGAAATCCTGAATCTCTTCAAGTTCCCGCAAAACCATATGATACCTCTGCAGATGCAGATACCTTATTAACTAGAGCTATAAATTCTCTTGAGCCAAATAAAAAATTATTGTTAATTCTTGGCGGTAATTGGTGTCCAGATTGTAGAGTTCTTGCCGGTATGCTCAAGAGTAGTGAAGTGAAAGAAGTTATCAACAAAAATTACATAGTTCAACATATAGACGTGGGGAGATTTGACAAAAACTTACACATACCTAAAAAATTTGGAATTGAAAAATTATATGGAGTTCCAACCGTTTTAGTGATTGATCAAGATAAGCAAGTTCTAAACTCACCTTTTATTGATGATTGGACAACAGCTAGAACAAGAAAACCGGAAGATTTATCTGATTATCTTTCTAGATGGATAGAAGGATAAAAATTTGAATTCTATAGATAAAAGTGCAAATGAAGAGCTAGTAGATTCTCCATCTAGTCCAGAAACTTTGTCTGTATGGGGCCTTGCTTGGCCATCAATCCTTAATAACATCTTATTTGCTTTCGTGAGTATAGTTGCTTTAAAAGCAGTTGGTTCTCTGGGAACAGAAGCTATGGCTGCTGTTGGAACGGGTCAAAGAATATTCTTTTTTTTACAGGCAGTACTCATGGCGACAGCTACAGGCACACATGCTCTAGTAGCAAGAGCAATTGGAGGAAACAAGCCAATTGAAGCTGCCGAAGTAACTTTATTATCAACAATAGTCGCCATTATCTTTGGAGTTTCTTCAACATTAATATTTTTTATTGCCGGCGATGAAATAATCGGAGCCTTTGGGCTTGATGAGCTAAGTCAGAAATTAGCCGTTGAATATTTACAAATATCATTATCTTTTGTCCCTGGTCTGGCAATTTTATTCATAGTTGGTGCAGCATTAAGAGCAGCCGGAGATGTAATTACTCCATTAATCATAAATCTTATTGTTAACGTAATTAATGTTTTTCTTCTCATAGCCTTGGTCAATGGTCAGTTTGGGTTTGAGGCAATGGGTGTAGTAGGGGCAGCGTATGCTTGGGGTATTTCATTTTCAATTGGAGCAGTTTTAGCTTTGTGTATATGGTTTAGCAATAGATTTATCATTCCAATGCCAACGCTTAAATTTTATTCATTCTCAAGATTAAAAACTCTCATAGAAATATCCGTACCTGCAGGAATAGAATCCGTGGTCTTCAATTTTGGTCTCTTGGCCTACTTCTGGATCATTTCGGTCTATGGAAATGAGCCAATTGCAGCATATAACGTTGCTATTAATATCCTCATGATTAGTTTCATGATTGGTCATGGTTTCTCGATTGCAGGTGCTACTTTAACCGGACAGTACCTAGGGGCTGAAAACCCTAAAGAAGCCAGAAGAAGCGGCTGGAAATCAGCCAGATTGACGGTATTTTCAATGACGATTGTCGGATTAGTGATAGCAATATTTTCCAGACCTGTTTCAGGATTTTTCATAGATGATTCTGAAGTAATAAGGTTAACAGTCGTATTTTTATGGATTTTTGCTCTTTTACAGCCGCTCATGGGTATAGAGTTTTCTCTTGGCGGGGCTCTTAGAGGGGCAGGAGATACGAAATCACCCTTAATCATTACCATGATAGGCTTGATTTTCTTCAGATTGGTCCTAGCATCGATATTTCTTTTGTTAAAAATGCCTGTCGAGATAGTTTTTTCAGCTTTAATCGCTGATTATTTAGCCAAAGGTATCTTATTTACAATGCGTTTTAAATCTGGCAGGTGGGTAAAAGCATTAAACTAGCTTTTTAGGCATTATTTTGGCAG
>CABZYK010000027.1:0-2028 GCA_902529935.1 uncultured SAR86 cluster bacterium
GTTGCCATAATATTAAAAGGCAAAACATCTTCGTAAACTCCTATTGGAACAATGGCCCTATCTGCTCCATTCATAGAAGTTGTGAAATTGAGGGGATTAATTTTTTCAAAAAACTTTGTAAAAAAAACTGGTAAAAAAGAATGTTTCTTTAAATCAGGTCTAAACCAATTAAATAACTCTCTATCAAAATCTTCGACTTCCCTTAAAACTGATATTTGGTTATGAAAATGGCCCAAAAATGATTCGTTTTCAGCAGCATTTCGACCGGACAAAACTGAACCAGAAACTATTCTATTAGTCCCTTCGAGAAGTTTATCTTTCAAAACTTCAACTAAATCAACGCCACTTATAGTTTCAAGAAGAAAAGGAGTCTTCACTTGAGGACCTGCAACGCTTACAAGCTTCTTGAATGATAACCTACCAAAATTGAACATATGCCCTATTTGACAAACATGTTGATAATTTATTGTCCAAACAGATTTATTTCTTCCTAAAGGTGAAATGTAATGAATCTGAGTACCTACGTTTCCAGCGGGATGTAAATTATTTATCTGATAAAGCCTCACTTTCTCGCTTTCGACGAACAAATTAGACCCTATTTTTGAAGAAATATGCACATATTTAGATGTTATTAGAGATAAGATTTCTATACCTTTATTAAAGTCTTCAAGATTTTGTTCGATATATATTTCTGGATCAAATGATAGAGGATTCGTATCCAGGCAAGATATGAATATTTCATCAACATTTTCGTCTATTTTAGGAACTTTAGAGAAAGGTCTTTTCTTTAAATTAGCCCACAATCCACTTTCAATTAATATATCTCTTATATTTTCTTTATTCGCATCAAAGCCAGAAAGGTTTTCTATAAATAATATCTCATCATCGTTGTTATTATTTTCAATTACTAACGATTCAAAGGCTCTTCTTTCTCCTCTATTTATCTCTATGACCTCGCCCGAGATAGGTGCAACTAAAAATAAACCTGGAATTTTTTTATCCTCTAATAATTTTTGTCCTTTTTTTACTTGGTCACCAACCTTCACTAACATTGTCGGCTTCAAGTCATGATAGTCCTTTCCTAATACCGCGACCTTCTCAGTGACATGTTTAGTAATTTCTGAATCAGTAACTTCTCCGGAAATAGGAATATCTAAACCTTTGGATATGATGATATTTCTCATTACAAAAAGTAAGGGAGGCGATTATATTTAATTCCCGCAAGACTTTTAATAACTCTAAGGAGTTGGACGCAGTAACCTAATTCATTGTCATACCAGGCGTAAATTACTACTTGTTTGTCGTCGCAAATAGTTGCTTCAGAATCAATGACACAAGCGTACCTACTTCCAACTAAGTCAGAAGAAACGATCTCTGAAGAATTTGTAAAATCTATTTGGTCTTTGTATATTGAGTGAAATGCTAATTGTCTGAAATATTCATTAGCAGTTTCTTTATTGCTCAAAGATTTATTCAAGGAAAGTTTAAGAATTGCCAATGAAACATTTGGAGTGGGAACTCTTATTGCGTTTGCTGTTAATTTTCCTTTTAAATTTGGAAGAATCTGACTTACAGCTGAGGCAGCTCCGGTTTCTGTAATTACCATATTCAAAGCAGCACTTCTTCCTCTTCTGGATTTTGAATGATAATTATCAATTAGGTTTTGATCGTTAGTGTATGAGTGAATTGTTTCAACATGTCCGTTTGTGATTCCGTAATCATCGTCTAGAGCTTTTAAAAGAGGAACTATTGCATTCGTTGTGCATGAAGCAGCACCGACAATCTTATCTTTATCATCTAGGTCATTTTCATTAACACCATAAACAATATTTTTTAATGGAGATTTTGTCGGAGCAGTCAACAGAACCTTCTTTGCTCCTTTAGATTTTAAATGAACAGACAAACCTTTCTCGTCTCTCCAGACTCCTGAATTATCTATAATCACAGCGTTATCTATTCCATACTTTTTATAATCAATGCTAGATGGATCTCCATCAATAAATTTAATAAGATTTCCGTTAATTACTA